>DFDR01000167.1:1056-7116 GCA_002369295.1 Desulfovibrionaceae bacterium UBA3823 | reverse complement strand
AGCAGACGGTCGCCGGTAGCTAGAGAAGCGCAGCCGCATAGGTGCGCATGGCCGCTTCCTGCGCTTTCGGCGAATGGGGGAAGAACATGCCCTTGGCGTTATCCACATAGCGTTTTGGTGCCAGCTTCAGGTTGCGGGGCAGGGCGAGGCAGGACGCAGGCGGATATGCCGCAGAACGCGACCGCCTCGCGGTCCTTGCCAAGCGCGACGGGCCTGACGCTTGTTCGGCGCAGAAGTCAGCGCACGGCATCCTGCTCCCCGCGCCTGTAGCAGGCTCGCCAGCAGTCCTGCACGGCCATTGCCATGCGAGGTTCGCTTCGTGCTCCTTCGCAGGTCGGAAGCAGGGCTGGTCGTTCCTGCAGCGGAGCTGCTCCGTCGCACCCTGCTGGTACTGCCAAGGGCTGCTTCTCCCGGAAGCTCCTTGAGCGCTGGCAGGAGGACGAGGGTATCGTCGCCTCCTAGGATTATGGAGTTTCCGCATGCTGCTCCGTGGAGCGGACATCGTCACTCATGCCGTAGTGCACGCCAGCCGAGGACGGAGCGACGTGGTCATTCAGTTCGACAAGCTCATCGTGGTTCTGGAATTCAAGTTTGCCCCCTTCTCAAAGAGGGTAGACGCGCTCAAGGCCGAAGGCATCGAGTAGCTGCAGGGGTTGGGCTATGCCCGAGGCTACGAGGCCCGGAACCGCAGGGTGGTCGAAGCCGTTGTCGTGGCGGACGACGAGGCTAGAAAGGCCATCTTCTCCCAGCTGGCCTAACGCCCTGGGCAGGGGGTAGATCACCGTCCCGCAGCGTCTTTCTTTCCGTTGTTTCTGTGCATAGGCTTTGTCATTTGTCGCAAAGCGTTATTTGACCCTGTCACGCCAAGTTCGGAGCGAAAAAATATTATTCAATGATATCGGTATATTGCAAACATTCTCAAAGTTGTGACAAAACGACTAAGGCAATGTGACAAGCTAAATTGCAATGGCGTGCGACACACTTCACACGCAATAACCAAGTACAGCTTTTTGTCGGTCGTGCTTCCGTGCCCGGGGCCTACAGTCCCAGCAGCTTTGGCATGAAGGTGGAAAGCCCGGGAAAGAGGATGATCACGACAAGGGCCAGGAAGGCCGCCAGAATGAGCGGGAGGCTGGAGCGGCTCACATCTTCGATGGTGAGGTCGCTGATGTTGGCGGCCACGTAGAGGTTCACGGCCACGGGAGGCGTCACCTGGCCTATGGCGAGGTTGATGGTCATGACGATGCCGAACCAGATGGGATCCCAGCCGAAGGCGGCCATGATGGGCATCATGAAGGGCAGGAAAACGTAGTAGATGGAGATGGCGTCCAGCAGCATGCCGGCAAGGAGCAGGATGACGTTGATAATCAGCATGATCACCCACTCGTTGTTGGAAATGGAGAGCAGCGCCACAGAACCCTTCTCGATGAGCCCGACCGTGGACGCCACCCAGCTGAAGAGGCCTGCGCAGGTGACGACGATCATGACGACTGCCGTGGCGCGCATGGACTCGGCGAAGATCTCGAAGAGCATCTTGGCGCTGACGATGGTCTTGTAGATGAAGATGCCGACGAAGAGCCCGTAGAAGACGGCGATGGCTGCAGCCTCTGTAGGGGTGAAGATGCCGCCGTAGATGCCGCCGAGGATGACGACGGGCGTCATGGCTCCCCAGAAGGAGTCTTTGAAGACCGCTAGCAGTGGCTTGGTGCGCTTCACGCCGTGGTAGCCCCGCCTGTGCGAGATAAGGAGCACGGCCATGAGGATGAAGCCCGCCACCACGAGGCCGGGCACGAAGCCGGCTGCGAAGAGTGCCGGCACCGAGGTGTTGGTGATGCCGCCGTAGACGATGAAGGCGATGCTCGGGGGAATGACGATGGCAAGGCCCGAGGTGACGGCGATGGTGGAGGCGGCAAAGGGCTTGTCGTAGCCGGCCTTGGCCATGCCGGGAATGAGCACGAGGCCGAGGGCCGCCACGGTGGCGGGTCCGGAACCGCTCACGGCACCCCAGAAGGTGCAGACGGCGACGGCCGCGATGGCAAGGCCGCCGGTCTTTTCGCCGACCAGGGCCTCCATGAGCTCGATAATGCGGGCCGCTATGCCGGCGCGCTCCATGATGTAGCCTGCCAGGACGAAGAAGGGGATGGCGAGCAGGGGGAACTTGGCGATGCCGGCAAAGAAGTTGTAGGAGATCATGTTGACGCCCATGTCCCAGGCCCACACGACGGCAAGGGCAGCGAAGCCGAGGGACACGGCGATGGGCACGCGGATGAGCAGTGGCACCAGGAAGAGGACGAGCATCCAGAAGGCAGGATCGGCGAAGGCTTGGCTGTTCATGGCGTACGCTCCCTACCAGCTTCTTGCGCTGAGAGTCTCGAAGGCGTTCTGGAGTATGCGGACCAGGGTTAGCGCAGACAGGATCGGCGTGCCGACGGTGTAGAGCCAGACGGGGATTTCCAGAGACTCCGAGGTCGCCTGCAGGTCAATTTCGTCTAGCACCTCCAGGGTGCCCGTCCAGGCAAGGGCGCCAAAGAAGAGAAGGCAGATGCCGATGCCAGCGAGGTAGCAGACCAGGCGCATGGGTCTGGGGAGGGCATTGTAGAGCAGGTTCATGCAGAGGTTTCCGCCTTCCCGGAAGGAGCGGGCCGTGCCCAGCAGGACGACCCAGACGAAGAAGTTGATGGTGATCTCCTCAGTCCAGGCGAAGGAAAAGGTCGTGCAATAGCGGACGATGACGTTGACGAAGGTCACCGTCACCATGACGGCAAGCATGGCGGCTCCCAGTACTTCCTCGAGCCGTCTGTTAAAAAAGCTCCACATGATGGTGAAATCCTCTGCAAAAAGAGAGGGCCGGCAGAACGCAGTCTACCGGCCCAAGAGAAAGGGGGATGCCTACTTGACCGAGGCCATGTCCGCTTCGGCAGCCTTGACGAGTTCGGGACCGATCTTCTTGGTCCACTCCTCGCGGACGTCCTTGGTGGCGTCGGCGAAGACCTTGATCTGCTCAGGGGTCAGGCGGGTCACGGTCATGCCGTTCTGCGCCATGAAAGCGTAGGGATCGGTGACGGCAGGAGCCTTGCCCAGGCTCTTGAGGTAGGCGAGGGATTCGCCCTCGTCGAGGCCGACGCGGGAGAGGGCCTTGCCGTACTTCTCTGTGAGGGTCGCGCACTCTTCGATTATCTTCTGGTCTTCAGGCGTGAAGCTGGCCCAGACCTTGGGATTGACGCTCGTGAGCAGGGGGTCGATGACGTAGTGCCAGTCGCAGTGGTGCTTGTGGTAGAGCCAGATCTTGACGGTGAGGTTGATGCCGTTGGTGGGGTTCTCCTGGCCGTCGACGATGCCCTGCTGGAAGCCAGTGACGGCTTCGGACCAGTTCATGTTGACGGGGTTGGCGCCGAGGGCGCGGAAGGTTTCGATGAAGATGGGGCTGCCGACGACGCGGATCTTCATGCCCTCGAGGTCTGCAGGCTTGGTGACGGGCCCCTTGCTGGTGGTCAGCTCCCGAAAGCCGTTCTCGGCCCAGCCGATGACGTGGACGCCCTTCTTTTCGATGGCCTCGCGCATCATCTGGCCCGACTTGCCGGCGAGAATGGCATCCATGGCCTTGTAGGGATGGGGCTGCGCGCCGATGAGGAAGGGCATGCAGGGGAGGTTGAGCTCCTTCACCTGGGGCGACCAGTTGATGGTGGAGCCCAGCGCGAAGTCGATGGCACCCTGGCGGAGCAGGGGGAATTCGTTGGTCTGCTTGCCGGCGAAGAGCTGGCCTGCGGGATAGACCTTGATGTTGACGCGTCCGTTGGTGCGCTCGCGGACCTGGTCGGCGAAGTACATGGCGGTCAGCGCCCAGCCGGAGGTGGGGCCGGGAACGACGCTGAGCTTGTATTCCTGCTTGTAGGCGCCTGCCATGGCAGGGGCTGCGAGCAGAAGCGCGCAGGCAAGGGCGCAGGCGATTCTGGCAAAGGCATGGAAGAGCTGCATGCTGCTTTCCTCGTGTAGGGGTGGGTGGAGGCGGCGGAGGCTTGCTGGCCTGGCGTCGCAGGGTCTGAAAAACGAAGGGAAATATTTTCGGCCCTCGCCGAGGGAATGTCAATGCATATGCACAACTTGCAACATCCCAGCTTCGCTTAGCTGGAAGCCTTTTCCTGCCGTTGCGGCTTGGGGCCCGCGACGTCGCGCCCTTGCTCTGCGCGCCGGCAGGCATGCCTGAAGCTGCCGCAGGGAGCCTGCCAGCAAGCGTTGGCTGATCCTGCAGGCCGCCGGCATCGCCGTCTGCCGTTCATGCGTTCCTGGGCAAACGCTCCCCCGTCTGGGAATTGCCTCCGCTCCTTGTCCCCATCCTCCCCAACGCCGCTTGCCTGCAGAGCAGCCTGCCGGTTGGCAGGACCAGGCTGCGGGCTTTTGCCCTGTCCTTCGCGGCTGCCGGGTGCTGGGCTTCTCCCGGCGGCAGGCCATGCCGAGGCATGGGGGAGGGAAGACCCAGAACGTGGGGAGGGAAGTCCCAGAGCGACGGAAGCCCTGCGTCCCTAGGGCATGGAGAGGAGGCGCAGGGCTTCGGCAAAAAGGGGAACGAATGCCGCTACAGGCCGAGCAGGGCGAGGGTCTTCTCGTCCTCGGCACCGGCATAGAAGGTGCCGAGCACGGCTGGGAAGAGGGGATCTTCAGGCGCCGCGCGGTGAAAGAGGGTCATGGACGAGCGCACCTTCATGGCGTCGATGAAGCCGAGCACGGCCTCGGGATCGGTCTTGCCCGAAGCAAGCAGAGCTTGGGCCGCCTCGTGCAGGCGGGGGCCGAGCACGGGATGGGCCAGATAGGCCCTGGCCTCGTCAAGGGTCGAGATGGCGTACTCGACGGCCATGGGGCTTGATCCGAGACCGGCAATCTGGGGAAAGACGAACCAGATCCAGTGGGAGTGCTTGCGCCCCTGGCGAAGTTCCGCCAGGGCCTGGCCGTAGAGACCCGTGTCCTGGGCGTCGGTGAAGCGCTTGAGGCTGTAGGGATCGGACATGCGTGCTTCCTGGAGGCAGGAGACAGACGGGGGCTTGCGCGGGAGGCCTAGACGAGCCTGGCCCGGATCTGGGCGGCCATGGCGTTCATGGCATCCATGCTTTCGTACTTGGTCTGGGCCCAGAACGCGAGGCCGTCGCCGTCGAAGCGGGGGATGATGTGCCAGTGGACGTGCTCGACTTCCTGGCCGGCTGCGCGCCCATTGTTCTGGATGACGTTGAAGCCGTCGGCGCCCGTGGCCTCCATCACGGCGCGGCCCACATTCTGCATGGCTTCAACGATGTCGCGGCCGAGTTCAGGGGGCAGGCGGAGGAGGTCCTTGGCGTGCTTCTTGGGGATGATCAGCGTGTGGCCCTTGTGGACGGGGTTGAGATCCAGGAAGGCGTAGACGGTGTCGCTTTCAAAGACCTTGGACGAAGGGATCTTGCCTTCGGCTATCATGCAGAAGATGCAGTCTGCCATGGTGCGTTCCTCTTGAGGTTGGCGTGGTTGGTGGGGGAAATGCGCGCGAGCGGGACAGGCCTAGGAGCGGCGGGCGCCCTTGCCGGTGTGGCCCGCCTCGTGGTGGGTGCGGCTGGCGCGGGCCATGGAGGAGGGCCTCGGCGAGGCGACTTTGGCGGTCTTGCCGGCTGCGATTTCCGCGGCCGTCATGCCCCGCTCGCCCTCGGGCTCCCAGCCGCCCTGGCGCACGATGCGCAGAAGCTGGACGGCCTTGCCGGCGTCGAGGGCGTGCTCCCGGATCATGCTGGTTCTGGCGCCTGCGCTCATCTTGGCGAGGGCCGTGGGCTCGTAGACGGCGATGCGGGAGTTTTCATTGAAGGTGGGACCGTAGTGCACGCCGACCAGCGGCCACATCCAGCGCTGGCGCTCTTCGCTGTAGCGGAAGACGAACATTCTGACGCCCCACTGCTCCCTGTCGGAGAGCAGGACGGCGCGCCGCTCGCCGTTGGGCAGCGAAAACTCGAGGAGCATGTCCGCCTGGGGGAGGGGCATGACGTTGCCGTCCACGTCGAAGAGGGAGGGGTTCTGGGTCTCCTTGGGCTGGCCTGGCTGGCGAGC
>DFDR01000167.1:0-955 GCA_002369295.1 Desulfovibrionaceae bacterium UBA3823 | reverse complement strand
TGCTCCTGCTGAACCTGTTCCTGCTGCGCCTGCTGATCCGGCGCTGCCTGCGCGTCCAGCACGTCCTGCCCTGCGCCGGGCGCCGCTTCGGCCTGGGGCGCCGCGGACTCCGGTTCGGGCAGGGCGTCGAAATGATAGACCGTGGCCGCGAGCAGCCTTGCCCGCAGCTGGTCCAGAGACTTCCAGGTGAAGGCCAGCCCCCTGCGCTTGAGGGGCATGATGTCCAGAAAGAGGGTCTTGATGATTTCGCCGCGCCACATGGCTGATGCACCTGCCTTGCGTAGTTGGATGACGTTGCCGGGGAAAGGGGCTTGGCTAGAATTTGAAAGCGAAGAAGGCGGGATACTTCTCGCTTTTGAACTCTTTCAGGAAGGCCTTGCCCTTGGCCTGGTCGCCCGCGATGGTGATGATGATGTACTGGCCGCTCTGCAGCGCCATGTAGGCGGTGCAGTCCATGCCCTCGAAGTTCTCGTAGGTGAAGGTGGCGTGGTTTTCCTTGATGACAGGGGGATCGCTGGCATCGTACTGTTCGGCAAAGCTTTCGGCGATGAGCTGCATGTCGGCGTTGCCGGCAGAGGAGATGGCGGTGGTGAGGGTCGCGTCCTTGGTGACTGTGGTATAGACACTGATGTAGATGCCGCTCTCGTCGTTGCTCTGGATCATGTCCCAGCTCTCGGGGAGGTCCACATGGTAGAAGTCGTTGGTGACGGATTTGCCGTTTTCGGCGTGCACGGGGCAGGCGAGCACAAGGCAGGCCAGAAGGGCGCAGAGGTATTTGAACACGGTTTTCTCCTCGAGGAAGGGGTTGCAGAACAGGCTGCAGGCGTGAACATGCCTCATGCGGGCCATCGGGGCAAGGGGCCGCGGGGCAGCTTTCGTAAAATTGTGCTTGACGTTCCTGCGCCATGCGCGTACATAGCCTCTTGCGCTTTCCCCAATAGCTCAATCGGCAGAG
>DFDR01000002.1 GCA_002369295.1 Desulfovibrionaceae bacterium UBA3823 | reverse complement strand
CCGGCACTCAACCGCCAGATCGCGGGCAGGCGCACGGACGGCCCGGCACGGACAACTCGGCACGGCTGCGACGAAGGGACGCGGGAAACGGCAGGACGGCGGGCAGCCTGTCTTTGCGTCCTGGACCGGAAGCTGGTAGCATGCCTTCGGCCTGGACGATGCCGTCCAGGCGCACGCGACGCGCTTTCCACGCGCCGCTTCTGCTATGCGCCGCTCCTGCTCCCTGCCTGTGCGGAAGCGGGGCCTGCAATGGCCCTGAGGTCCGGCGTTTCCAGCTCAAACGCTTGCCGGCACGCGTTCCCTGCCTCCGGCCAGGCGCTTCGGCTTCCGGTCCGCACGCGCGGAGCCCTCCGCCGGGATGCGCCTGCAGGGCCTGCCTGGACGCGAACGCCCTTTCGGCGAACCCGCTTTTCCTGACGCGCTTCACCGAGGATCCGTCCCCTGCCCGGCGGAGCGTGCGGGCGGCACGCCCCAGCATCGATGCGCCAGCATGTCCCGCAAGCCGGCAGGCCGCCGGTGAAAGCGCAGGTGCGCGGGGAGCAGGCTCGCCGATGCCCCCGGCACGTGCGCCCCGCCCCCGGGCGGCGACGGTGCACGCCTAGGCGCCGTGGCGGGCACGCCAGGCAAGAGCAGGCTATTGCGGCATTTTTCCCGAGCTCAACGCTGATCGCAGGTCCCCATGAACCTTGAACGCTTCGCCCTCCGCCGGCGCCTCGTCGACTTCCTCTGCCAGACAAGACCCGAGCTGGTGGAGCGGATGAAAGCCGCGCGCCAGCTCGCCCCAGGCGGCGCCACGCCCTACCACATGGAAGACGGCGTCTGGACGCACGTCATGCTCGTTCTCCAGGCGGCCCTCGAGCGGGAGGACTTCAGCCTGGCCGACATCCTCTGCGCCCTCGTGCACGATTTCGGCAAGCCCGCCACGGCAAGGCTGCAGACAGGCCGGGACGGCCTCCCCCGCATCTCCTTCTACGATCACGGCCCCCGGGGCGTGCAGGAGGCGCTGGACTTCCTGCTGGACTGCCAGAAGGCCTTCCGCGTCAGCGATGCCGAGATCTGCGACATCTGCTTCTGCGTCTCCAAGCACATCGACTTCTACAGCCTCGACGGCTGCGGCCAGGCCGGCTTCTTCTGCAACGGCAGGCGCAGCCTCCTTGCCATGATGGCGCGCCTCTTCTTCTGCGACGTCTCGGGCAGCGTCATGGATCCCTTGACCGACGCCTTCAAGGACGATCTCGCGCTGCTCCTCGACGTGCAGGCCAAGATCGCCGAGATCCCCCTGAACTTTCCCGAGCGCATGCCGAAGCCCCCGCTCCTGCGCTTCGTCTGCGGGGCGCCGGGGCCTGCCATGGACGCCTATCTGGCCTCGCTTGCCTGCCCTGTCGTCAGGGAGACGGAGGTGCGCCGCGAGCTCTTCGAGCGCCGCTTTGCCAGGAAGGGCATTCCCCTTCCCCGGCGCTTTGCCGGCCTCTACGAGGCCACCCGCCCGCTCGACGCCGCGCCCCTGCTGCTTGAGCGCATACGGCGGCTCGAGGGCGAGCCCGAAATCGCCGTTGCCGGCATCCTCGCCACGCGCAGGGCGCGCTCCGGCCTTGCCAGCTTCCTCTCGCGGCACCTCGAGAAGGCCGCCTTTGCCTGCACCTACGTGCTGACGCCCACGGAGGGCCAGGAGGCGTTTCTGGCAGGCGCGGCCGGCGCCAGGCTTGCCAGCGCCCACGACTTCCAGCACCTGCCCTGCCTCTTCCAGGAGCCGGCTTTCGCCGAGGCGGACATCGTGCTTGCCAGGCCGCCGGAAGTGGCCGCCGCCCGCTAGAGCACGAAGCGCCAGACCAGGGTGGCGAGCAGGCCTGTCAGGACGAGATAGAGCAGGCTTCTGACGGCGCGGGCGCCGACGCGCACGGCCAGGCGCACGCCGAGGAGGTTGCCGGCAATGCTGGCCAGGGCCAGCGGCGCCCCGAGGGCCCAGACGACGGCGCCGCCGGCGGCAAAGCCGGCCAGGGCGCCCGCATTGGAGGCGAGGTTCATGGCCTTGGCCGTGCCCGAGGCCCGCACGAGCCCCATGCGCAGCACAAGGTGCTGGGCCACGATGAAGAAGCTGCCCGTGGCGGGGCCGAAGAAGCCGTCGTAGGTGCCGATGGCCAGGCCGATGAGGACCGCCTTGAGCCAGAGCCAGCGTTCGGGAAGCGCCCCCTCCCGGCCCCGGAAGCGCGTGCCGAGGGAGACGAGAAAGCCCACGGGCAGGAGGAAGACGAGCAGCTTGCCGAGCAGGACGCTGTCGACGAGCAGGGCGAGCCAGGAGCCGAGGGCGCCGCCGAGGAAGGCGGCAAGGCTTCCCCAGGACGCCACGCGCCGCTCCACGAGGCCCTTGCTGGCAAAGGAGCAGAGCGCGGCCAGGGAGCCCAGGGACACGGCCATCTTGTTGGTGCCGAGGGCCAGGTGCGGAGGCACCCCGCAGAGCAGGAGCACCGGCAGCGTGACAAGGCCCCCGCCGCCGGCGACGGCATCGACGAAGCCGGCCGCAAAGAAGGCCGCGCAGGCAATGAGCACGGTGGCAAGGGCAAGTTCCATGGGAGATCCTCAGGCAGGGCTGGCAGAGCCGGGGCCGCCAGGCGCCGCAGACGGCAATGCCGCACGGGGCAGGCCCCGTGCGGCATTGCGCAGAACAGACGTGCAGATCGAGCGCGCAGAACGGGCGCGCAGAACGGGGGAAGCCGCCCCCGGCTAGACCAGATGGCCGAGCAGTTCCATGCGCTCGCCGGGCAGCAGCATGATGGGCGGAATGTCGATGAGGGTGTAGCAGCCGTACTGCTCCATCTCGTGCAGGTGCACGGCGGCCCTGGCGCTCGCCACGAGGATCTGGGCCGTCAGCGCGGGGTTGTCGATGCGCATGTCGAAGCGGATCTGCTGGTTGCAGGCGCCGCCGGAGGCGCCGATGCGCTCCATGAGCACGCCGTGGGAGGCATCGGCCACCATGCTCAGGGCATCGCTGTCCTTGACCTCGGTGACGGTCAGGGGATCGGAGGCGAAGTAGGGGTCTGCCTTGATGGTCTTCTCGACCTGCTCAATGCTGTAGCCTTCCTTGAGCACGACGTAGACGTGGCGGGAGTGGCGGCCGCCGCCCAGGGGGATGGTGATGGCCGTGGCGTCGGCCACGCCCTCCATGGCGCGCACCGCAACGGAGTGTCCCATGGAGCGGCCGCGCCCGAAGTTGGTGAAGGTGGTGCCCACGGGCACCATGGCCTGGAAGAGGGTGCGCTGGATGGAGTCCGTGCCGGGATCCCAGCCCGCGGCCGTGACGGCCACGGCATGGCCCTTGCTCGCCTCTTCCTCAAGGGAGCCCACGACTTCCACGATGCGGTCGTGGATGTCGAAGCTGTCGACGGTGCAGAAGCCGCGGGAAAGGAGCTCGGCCGCCGCGCCGGGCACGCGGCGGGACGGCAGCCCGAGAATCACGACGTCGGGCTTGCCGGCGTGGTCCAGCAGGTCGTCGAAGCTCGGGAAGTCGGGCACGCCGCGCAGGTCGTAGGGCGTCTTGCCGACAGAGGCGGGACGCCGCACGACGCCGATGCACTCGCCGTCGGGGACGACTTCGAGCGACTGGATGACATTGCGGCCGATGTTGCCGAGGCCAAGAACTGCTGCTTTGAACATAGGGATATACCTCGCTGCGGGGGGGAAGCGCGCACGGCTCGGGGCGCGTCCATTGCGGGCGGGCCGGAAGCGCCGGACCGGGGGTGGAACGGCACCGCCCAAGGCCCGGGAGGCTTCGCCAGCCCCGATAGAAAAGCCTTGAAAAGCTAGCAGAACATCCCGCGCCAAGCAAGATGGGCGTTGCGCCATCGCGCATTCCAGCGCGCCGCAGGCCGCCTGAAGCGGCAGTCTCTTCCGGACGGCCTGCGCGCAGAAGGCGGCGCTTCTGCTCAGGCGAGGCTGGTTTTGCGGTCCCTGACCCAGTAGAGCAGGCCTTCGGGCCGCATGGCCTCGACCAGTCTGTCCTCCGCCTCGTCGCTCTCGCCGCGGCAGCGGATGGAGACGATGCGCACGCTCCCCTTGAGGATGGAGAGCACGGAGAGCAGACGCATGTCGTGCGCCACGATAAGGCTGATGAGCCTCCTCAGCTCGCCCGGCTTGTTGGACACCTCGAAGGCGAGCTGGACGCCCGGCTGGTGGACGCCGGTGATGCTGACGAGGCTCTTGAAGATGTCCCGCTCGGAGACGATGCCGGCAAGCCTGCCGTCGTCGTCCAGGACGGGCATGCAGCTGACCCGCTTTTCCAGCATGGCATCGGCCGCGATCTCGATGGTGTCGTTGATGTGGGCGCAGACGGGATCCTTCGCCATGCAGTCCTTGACGCGGGTCTTGTCGAGGATGTCGATGGCCTCGATGTACTCGTAGCCCGTCTCGCCGGCGGGACTGTACTTCTCGATGTGGCTGCGGGCAAGGATGCCGACGACGCGGTTGTCCCCGTCGACGACGGGCAGCATCGAAATGCCGTGAGTCTGATACAGGGCCCTGCACTTGAGCAGGGAGTCGCCGGGACTGACCGTGACGACGTTCTTCGCCATCCAGTGCCGGATGAGCATGGCTTCCTCCTTCAGCGCCTTGGCGCCTCGCTAGATCTCCCGGTAGGGGGCCTGGCCCGTTTCGTAGTAGTCGTCGCCCGAGGCGTCGATGACGACGATGGCCGGGAAGTCCTCCACCTCCATGGCAGCCACCGCCTCGGGACCGAGCTCAGGATAGGCGAGCACAGTGTACTTGCGTATGCTTTTTGAAATCAGGGCGCCGGCGCCGCCGACGGCGGCCAGGTAGGGCACGCCGTGCCGCTTCATGGCCTCGATCACCGCCTCCTTGCGGTAGCCCTTGCCAATCATGCCCTTGAGGCCCTCTTCGAGCAGGCGCGGGGTGTAGGCGTCCATGCGGCCGGATGTCGTGGGCCCGGCCGCGCCAATGGCCTGGCCCGGCTGGGCGGGGCTGGGGCCGACGTAGTAGACGACCTGGCCCTTCAGATCCACGGGGAGAGGCTCTCCGCGGTCGAGGGTTTCGACCAGGCGCTTGTGGGCCGCATCGCGGGCGGCCAGGATGGTGCCGGTGATGAGCACGCGGTCGCCGGCCCGCAGGGAGCGGGCGGTCTCGTCGTCGAAGGGGGCGCGAATGCGCTTCGCTGCTTCCGCCATGGCGCACCTCTATAGCACCGCCTGCGCGTGGCGGGCGGAATGGCAGTTGATGTTCACGGCAACGGGCAGGGAGGCGATGTGGGTGGCTGCCCACTCCACGTGGACGGCGATGGCCGTCGTCCTGCCGCCAAGGCCCTGGGGGCCGATGCCGGTCTTGTTGATCATGGCCAGGAGCTCCTGCTCGAATGCCGCGTAGCGGGGATCGGGGTTGGCGCTCTCGAGGTCGCGGGCGCAGGCGCGCTTGGCCAGCTCCGCGCAGAGCTCGAGGTTGCCGCCGATGCCGACGCCCACCACCATGGGCGGACAGGAGTTGGGGCCGGCGGCCTTGACGGCGTCGAGCACGACCTGCTTCACGCCCTTGATGCCGTCCGCCGGGACGAGCATCTTCACGACGCTCTTGTTCTCCGAGCCGGCGCCCTTGGGGGCCAGCCGCAGCACGAGCCTGTCGCCCGGCACGATGCGCACGTGCAGGACGGCGGGCGTGTTGTCGCCGGTGTTTTTGCGCTCGAAGAGCGGCTCGGCGACCGACGACTTGCGCAGGTAGCCTTCGACGTAGCCCCTGCGCACGCCCTCGTTGACGGCGTCCTCGAAGGCGCCGCCTACAATGTGCACCTCCTGGCCCACGTCGGCGAAGATCACGGCGAGGCCCGTGTCCTGGCAGAGGGGCGTCTTCGTCGCCTTCGCAATGCCGGCATTGTCGAGGAGCTGCTGGAGTATGTTCCGCCCCACGGGGGAGGGCTCCGCGGCCTGGTGCGCCCTGAAGCTCTCGACCACGTCTTCAGGCAGGATGCAGCAGGCCTCGACGGCAAGCTTCGCCACCGCTTCCGCTATGTCTTTGCACTCGATTTCTCTCATGTTCCACTCCGAAGAAGATGCTTGGCGCCCTGCTGTCGCCGGGCCCGACGGCTTCTTGTACACCATTCGGGCCATGGGTAGGAAGAGCCGGCGCGGGGACTGCCGACCGGGGCGGGCCGGCCGCGCCGCATTGACATCGCAGCGGATTTTCCCTGTAATGCCTGCCCGCTGCGCCCCTTTCCGTCCCCTTCCGCCTGGAGCGGCGCCAGCCGGATCCCCGCCCGGCGCGCCCCCAGCAAGGTTGAAGCCCATGCCCCAGCATTCCCCATCGCACCTGAAGAGCGTCTACCGGACCTACGCCGGGCTGCTGCTTGTCTCCGTCTGCGTCTACTGCCTGATGTACGCGCCCCAGCCCATGTTCAACAGCATCAGCGCCGAGTTCGGCACGGACAAGAGCCAGACGGCCATGACGGTGGGCGTCTTCATGCTCTGCCTCGCCGTGACGCCCCTCTTTGCGGGCATGCTGCTCTCGCGCATAGGCCAGCGGGCCGTCCTGCTCGGCTCCTGCTCGGCGCTTGCCTGCGCGAGCGCGGCCACATGGTTCGCGACGGACTTTGCCGGGCTCATGGCCCTGCGCAGCCTGCAGGCCGTCTTCGTGCCCTTCGCCCTCACGGCCGTCATGTCGAGCATAGCCCAGCTCTTCCGGCACCTGGCCCTGGGGCGGGCCCTCGCCGGCTACGTCACGAGCAACCTCGTGGGCTCCATGCTCGGGCGCCTGGGCGGCGGCTGGTGCGCCGAGCTCTTCGGCTGGCGGCCGACGCTGGCGGGCATAGGCATCCTCTTCGCCGTCGCCGTCCTCATGCTGCTGGACGCGCCCAAGTCCTCCCAGGGAAGCCATGCGCACCGCATGCCGAGCTTCCGGGACGCGGCCGCCATCTTCCGCACCCCCTGCGTGCCCAGCCTCGTCCTCGTCGAGGGCTGCGGCTTCTTCGTCTTCGCGGCCGTGGGCAGCCTCATTCCCTTCCGCATGCTCGAGCTCGGCCAAGGCGACTCGGAGAGCCTCATCGGCCTCATGTACCTCGGCTACATGGTCGGCTTCTTCGCCAGCTCCTGCCTCGGCTTCCTCAAGCGCCTCTTCCGCACCACGCCGCGCCTCATCGCTGCCGGCTCCCTGCTCTACATGCTCTCGGCGGCCTCCATGGCAGTCCCGAACCTCTGGGTCCTGTTCTCGGGCATCTTCTTCATGACCTTCGGGGAGTTCGTGGTCCACGTCAACATTCCCGGCATCGTCAACCGGCTCACCGAGCGGCACGACAGGGGCATGGTCAACGGCCTCTTCCTCTCCTGCTACTACTTCGGCGGCGTGCTCGGCACGCTTGTGCCAAGCTTCGCCTACACCCGCTTCGGCTGGACGGCCGCCTACGGCACCATGCAGGCCATGCTCTGCCTGGCCTTCCTCGTCCTTATGTCCCTGCGGGCAAGGCTTCCCGAAACGCGCTGAGGGCGGCCGCAGGCAGGCGTCCAGCCCGACAGGCGGCGAGCGGCCAGACAAGCGAAACGCCGGCCGGGACGCTCTCCCAGCCGGCGCACATGGACGCTTTTTCAGCGATGCCGCGCTTCGGCTACTTCAGCGGGGGAATGCGCAGCACCTGGCCGTCGTAGATCTTGTCGGGATCCTTGAGCATGGGCTTGTTGGCCTCGAAGATCACGGTGTACTTGGGGCCCTTGCCCTTGCCGTAGTACTTCTCGGCGAGCTTCCAGAGGGAGTCGCCCCTGCCGACAGTGTGGTACTGGCACTCGTCGGCGGGCTGCTCGATCTTGACGTCGTCGGTCTTCACGGTCGCAATGCCAGCCTTGTTGCCGACCTGGAGCACGGCCTTCTCAAGGGTTTCCTGATCCTTGGCCGTGCCCTTGAGCACCACCTGGTCGCCTTCCACCTCGACCTGCAGATCCTTGGTGTCGAGGCCGAGTTCGTCCAGATTCTTCTTCAGGTCCTCGGCATTGGCCTTGCCGCCGCCGAAAATCTTCTCGCCTGCCTCTTTAAAGAAGGAAATCAGTCCCATAGCGCAGTCTCCTTGTCAGAGCGGTTAACACGGGCGTGCTTGCATTGCAGCAGGGCGGAAGCTCGTCTTCCGCCACGATCCGAAAGTATAGAAGTTCCCGGCAAGACGCAAGCAGCCGCCAGGTCTTGGCGGTCCTGGCGAGCCTGGGGGGGGACTGGC
>DFDR01000130.1:9653-16121 GCA_002369295.1 Desulfovibrionaceae bacterium UBA3823 | reverse complement strand
ACAAATATTTGCTTTTTATTTATAAAAATATCTATTTTTTTATATGCATATATATTATCTTGATTATATAATTAGTCAAGAATGCTTTCTATTTCTTGCTTATATTCTTTATTATTAGATCTATTTCTTGTTATATATTGAGTTATACAACTATTGTTGTGGTCATAAAATAAATCAAAATTGTATAAATCGTTGTAGCCTGCATCTATTATGCATGATGAAACTTTTATGTCCATCGCTTCGGCCGTGTCCAAAGCGTTCTGGAGCGTTGCAAGGTCGAGCGTGTTTCCGGAAACAGACTTGAAGAACAGGGGCATTCCCGACCCCTGCTGCACCACGCCGAGGAAGCGGCGACAGAACTCCACCTTGCCCTTGTGGACGCCGGGGCACGCCAGGGCCATGTCGATGCTGTTCTCAAGCGCCGTGCTGTCGACGAGGATGCTCGTGTCGGGAGCGAGGCGCCCGAGCACCCAGGCCGCATGCCTTTTCTGGTACGCACGCACGCTGTCCGGGCATCCTATGGCCTCAAGGATCTCGCTGATCCGCTGGCTGGCGAGCCTGGCGCCGGGATAGAGCATTTTGGCAAACCCGGCATGGAACCAGCTTTCGGCATAGGAGCTGGCGAAGGGAGAGAGGATGTAGAACAGGACTAGCGCCCGGAGGGAGTCCTTGCTGGGACAGGGCAGGCTGTCGATGAGCTCCATCATGCCCGTCCTGTGCAGGAATGCGTTGAGGAAGAAGATTCCGCCGAAATTCATGCACATGTTTCCGTGGTCCGCCTCGACGGGGTGCAGGAAGGCGTCAGGAGGATTCCCGTACTGGCCCGTGGCGACGTCGTAGGTGAAGAAGCCCCGCTCCGGGGTGTAGAAGACGCCCAGCTCCTTGTCTGCAACCTTGCCAAGGTACGTGCCCTTGGATTCGACTTTGCCGTTGATGCGCTTCGACTCCTTCACGTATGCGTACGCGCGGTCGGCTCCCTGGTAGGCGATATACATGGCTCCCGTCGGCATGGTATTGTAGGTATTGAATAAACTACACCCTGCTTCCCCCAGGCTGTTTCTGTCAATAGAAAAATCTAACCTTTTGGAATAATAGAAAAGGCTTTGACAAAATTTTTCAGAATACGATTGGTTCTATCGTCGGAACGCTGCGCGGATTTCCGGCAGGGACTCTTTTTGATGTTGTCCGGACTTTGCACGGAACGCCGGGGCCGCCAGCAGAAAAACTATACAAGCAATTGAGAAAACCCTTGAAATTTTTGACTGTAGTTGTTGATATTGCATGCAACAATAAATGATAAATTTTGCAGATTGCTTGGAAAGCAATCATCTCCTCCACCTGCGCCTCAAGACGCTGGTCTGAGCAACGCAGGCTGTCCAGCTCGTCCGGGGCGCACGCGCGCTGGCACAGCCGGGCAGCGAGATCGCAGAGGCGATCCTTGCGCTCCGCTCCGCCCTGCCGCTGGCAGCGTGCATGGCTCAGCGGCAGTCGGAGCAGAGGCCAGCTAATGCTGGACATGGAAGCCTGCCCCAAGGTTTCGGCCGTGGTTCGGGATCGCCTCCTTCTGCCAGCCTGGACCGCCGTGCGGGCCAATGAAGCCCGGAAGGCGGAGTGAAAAGCGGAGTAGAAGGCGAAGTGGAAGGCGGAGAGGAGCAGATTCGGCCTCGAAGATGGCGTCTGGACCATCCCTGAAAACCCCATGAAGAAGCGCCGGGAGCACTGCGCCCCCTGCCGCGGCAGCGGCTGGCACTGCCTTGCCAGCGAGGGGAGGCCTGCGACGCGGACATCGGCGGAGCAGCCGGGACGCGCCTGCAGGCACCCTGCTCCGGGCTTGAGGACGCCTGGCAGGGGCCTGAGCCCTAGCCTATCTTGATTATGGAGGCGTCGAGCTTGAGGGTGCCCGATGCCTTCGCGTCGATGGCGGCTTTGGTGAACGACACGTTGCCGCCGAGCAGGTCGACCTTCGTGCCGTCGAGCTTGACGTTCTGGGTCGCCTTGACGGCAAAATCGGCGTTCGTCTTGAAGCTGAATCCGCCTGCCTCGGCCTTCATGTCGTTCTCCCCTGCCTTGAGGGCCGCCGAATTGCCGTTGCCGTCGAGGCTGAACCTGGCGTTCATGCTGGCCAGGTCCGCCTTCTTGCCGGCAAGGCTGAGGCTGGATTCGCCGCCGCCCTTGGACGCCTTGATTTCGGCCTTGTCGTCCTTCAGGCCGAGGCTGGAGACGGAGCCGCCGGCGTTCTCCATCTTCATGCTGAGTTCGCCGGCCGCGTCCGTCGCCGTGCCGGCGATGCCGATGGCACAGCCCGGACTCTGGCAGTTGATCTTGACCTGCTGCTTCGTGCCGTCCTTGCCGAGCTTGAACGTGGCGTGGTCTGCCGGCGGTGCGGCAAACATGGCTTCCATGCCGTGCAGCTGGCCGGCATCGGTTGCCAGTCTGGCGGCAATGGCGCCCGCGTCCGTGCCTAAATCCTGGACGTGGAGCGGCGCGGCCGCGGCGGCGGCTTCCGCCTCCTCAGCGCAGCCCTTGGCGATGCGGGCGATGGCGGCGTTGTCGTACTTCGTGGTGAACGTGATGCTGTCCGCGGCTTCGGCCTTGATTCTTCCCGCCGCGACGGACTCGATGTCCTTCAGCGCGGCCGCCTTGATGGCGTCGGCGCGCATGGCGATGGTGCTGTCATTGTCGCCCAGCGACAGATCGTTCGTCAGCTTGTCCGCCAGATCGCTTTCCTGCTTGTAACGCGCGAAGATGGACTGTCCGGAGCCGGCGGCAAGAAAAAGGTTCTTGTCCGACGAGATGCGGGTGTCCTTGCGGGCCGCAAGCACGGCGTTGCTGTCCTGGGCGCAGAGCAGCAGGCCGCCGAGCTGCGTCCCGCCCGTGACCTTTCCGGACTTCTTCCAGACGGCAATGGTCGCCACCAGCTCCGGAATGAGCGTCGTTGCCAGGGACTGCCCTATGGAGCGGCCCATCTTGTGCCACTTGGCCCGCTCGGCGACGTTGAAGGTGATGCCGGCCTCCTCCAGCATCTTGTCAACTTCCTCGGCGTTTTCGCTCAGCAGGGCGCCGCCCTTGGCGTCCACGCTGAGCTGGGCCTGGATCTTCGCCTCTTCCAGAACCTTTTCCGGCGGCCAGTCGGGGTGTTCCTTGCGCAGCTCTTCCGCGTAGTCGCCCGTGAGCATCACGACAAGCGCCTTCTTCTTGCTTTCCTGAATGGACTTTTCGGACGAGAGCCATGCGGCAACGGCCTTGGAGCCTTCGGTTCCGCAGCCGACGAGGAAGGAGAGCACGGCGAAGGCGAGATAGACCTTCATGTGAACCGCGTCCATGGGCGTGTTGAGCGCCACCGTGGACTTGCCCTGCGCGGATGTGACGGCTGCGCCGTAGAAGGGATCCTTTGCACCGATGGCGCCCGTGCCGGCCACGGCCTCGAACGTCGCGGGAAAGGCCTTCAGCAGGTCGGTGAGCCCCGCGGCAACGGAAGCCCAGGTCTGCGACTTCTTCCTGTCGGCATCCTTTTCTTTGCCCATCGCCGCATGCAGGAAGGCCTCGTCGCAGACCGCCGTCACGCCGGCCAGCGCCTTCATGGCCTGGAGTATGCCGGTCCAGAGCGTGAATCCCTTGTGGTTGGCCTCGAGCTTGCTGGAGAAGCCGCTGACGGCGTGCTTGGCAATGCCGGCAAACGTGGTTTCCGCGCTGCTGGCGAGGGCGCCGGCAAAGTCGGTGTAGGCTATCGTGGCGTCGAGGGAGCCGGAGTTCATGAACAGGCCGCTGCGCCCGCCGGTGCCGAGCTGCAGCCCCTGCTTCGTCTCCTTGTCGCTGAAGACGAGGCCGCAGCCGCCGGCCGTGCGTATGGCCGTGCTCTGGGCCGAGGCCTGGTTTTCCGCGAAGCCGGACACGGGGTTGGCCACGGCGCCGGCGATGACGGGCCTGTCGGGATTGCCGTCGATGAAGGCGACGAGCACTTCGACGCCCGGCGTCAGCGGGAAGGTCGTGCCGTGCCCCAGGCCGACGTGCGGCTGCATGCGCCGGATCCAGCACGACGACTTGCCGTTGGCGCGGTCGGAAAGATCCTCGGGGAAGACGACCTTGTAGCAGCCCTTCTCGTTGACTTCGGCCACGGCGGAGTCGGAGGAGCCGTCGATGAAGGCCGTGATCATGCCGGAAACCCTGGCGCGCTCGGTCCTGCGTTCAGGACGGAACTGAACGCTGTCGGGGATGCAGGCAAAGGAATTGCGGTAGTAGAGGCGGTCGTCGGGATTTTCTATCGGCACGCCCACGGCCTGGGAGAGCCATGCCTCCTGGCTTCCCTCGTGGCGCACGTCCGTGACGAGGTAGCCTCGGTTCCAGGGCTCGTTGAAATGATTGGACAGCGTGAAGACGAAGCCGGGGCGCATGGACGGCACGGCGCTCTCGCCGCGGAAGATTTTGGCATGGCAGCGCAGGGCCTGGGCCCTGATGTCGGCGAGGCGCTTTCCTTCGGCCTGGGTGGAGAAGCCTTCGCCGTAGAAGTAGGCGTCGCCGAGACCCTTGTCCGAAACGTCGGCTATGGCGGCAAGAGGCCGCATGGGGTTCTCCCAGTCGTAGTCGCGCAGGACAACCCGCTTCGGCAGCGGCTGCGCCGTCATGGCAAAGGAGGTGACAATCTCTTCCTTATGCACGGCCTCGAGGCCGGAAGTCGGCGAGTACCTGAGTTCGGCGCCGCCGGGAATGTCCGCGTGGGACTCCTTGGCATCCGCGAAGACGATGCGCCCGCCAGCGTCCGTCTCGTCGAAGAAATAGTAGATGCCGTCGCGCTCCAGCTTCCAGGCAAGGAAATTGTAGAGGCTCTCGCCGTGCTGCATGGAAAAGTCCTGCTTTTCGTAGGAGCCGTAGAGCCTGAAGTCGCTTTCAACGGGGACGGCGCAGGCCGCGAGCGCATCCTTGGCAAGCTCCTGCACCGTACGGTCAAGGAAGATGCGGCTTTCCACCTGCTGCGTCAGCTTCCAGATCGCCGGCTGCAGGCGCAGACGCCAGAAGCGCCAGCCGTTATAGCTCGAGGCAAGCGTCACGCTCGTGGGATAGCCCGAGAAGAGGGCTTTGCTCCCGTCCGAACGCAGGATGACAAGCGTGGCCGGACTGGCCAGCAGTTCGTCCTCGCTGACGTCCGCCTTCTGCGTGCAGAGGCTGAGATCAAAGGCAAAAAGCCGGTTAAAGCCTTCCTCTCCGCTGAAGCGCAGGACGTGCAGCGCCTCGCCGTTCGGAAGGGCGCCGGTCTCAAATCGGAAGCGTTCCCGGAAGGACAGCTGCTCGGCCATGAGTCTTCTCCTTTGCCCGGCGTTCCGATGAGCGGGCTTTACGGTTGAACAGCATGCAATGCCTCGGCGCAGATACGGCCTTGCCGCATGCATGTCTCACGATTTATCCTTTCTTTTTTACGCGCTGTCCAGCGTTATCGGCACTTCCCTGCCCGACGCGGCAGGGATGACGTGACGGCTCCGCCTTTCTGCCATATCGGCGCTGCGAGGACCGCATGCAGGAGCGTGCGTCTGGCTTCCGGCACGCCGCCAAAGCGCCATGAATCCAAGCTGTTACCTTGACAATCCCGCCCCGATCACGCTTCAATCTCCGCAACGGCCGTTCCAGCGGCGGCTGGCCGGCCACACGGCAAACCAAGGAGGTTCTCCTTGCGCACAAGCACCGCATTCCTTTCCGCCCTCTCCCTCTCCCTTTCCCTTTTCCTCGGCACAGCCCCGGCCAGCGCGGCCCCCAAGGCTTCAGACGTGCACGAAGTTGACCGGGCAGAAATCGACAAGGTCCGGTGCGACAAGATGAACGAACTTGACGTGAACTACGGCGACACGCTCAGCTTCAATGCCTCGTTCACGGCAAGAGACGGCGCTGCCGTGAAGGTCACGAACGTCAAATACTGGTTCTGGGCTGACCAGGACTACAACGCCAGCGACCCGCCCGTCACCTTCTCGGCGACGAAGGAGTTCACGGATGGCGGGGTCATCAAAGACAAGACCGTTGAGCTGACGCGCACCACCGACTACGTCATCCGCGTAAAGCCCAGCAATCCCAAGAAGGACAACATCATCGTCAAGTACGACATTACCTACAACGAAATCAAGTCTGACGGCAGCATCCTCCCCGATGATCACTTAGTCGTCTGCGCCCGCTACCGCGTCCTGCCGGAAAAGAGCAAGTAGGCAGGCACAGGCCCCTTCAGGAGGCATAGACTGACGGCCCGAGGCGGCGACGCTTCGGGCCGTCTTCGCTTGCGCTTTGGGACGCTTGAGGAGATTTCCCCTGCAGGCAGGGCTTCGCCATCCCCAGCCTTTCAGCCGACGGCTTCCCAGCCGAGGGGGCCCTCCACATCTCCACCTTTCCGCCCTTCCCTGCCTATCGCCCCGGCTGCGAGGCACGCCGTCCGCACCGGCCGGGAGCGGGCGCTCTTCGTGGGCATCGGAGGCAGGCATCGGGGCAGGCATC
>DFDR01000130.1:0-9602 GCA_002369295.1 Desulfovibrionaceae bacterium UBA3823 | reverse complement strand
GGCAGGCATCTCATTGGCAAGGGTGCGCACCCTGGCGTCATGCTGGTCCCTGCCCTGTCCAGCGCACGGCTATGCCATGAAGCGCATAGACGAAGTCTCTCGGGATGCGGACGACAGCAGCACGGCCAGCGTCATGCAGCACGTCCCCAGGGTCTGCTTCCTGGCCGACATCGTCTCCAGCCGGCAGGCGGCGCGGAACAGGAGAACAGGCGAAGCTACCGGCCTGTGCTGGACCATCACGCACGACATCGGCATCGAGCACGCCGAGCCGTACGCGCTCTGGCTGATGGGCCTGACCGACGGCGAGGAGAGGCCGACGCCGAGAGGCCGGGAGCTGGCGACCTTCGCCAGAAAGCAGGCTGTGGATGCCGGCTGCGATCTGGCCGAGGTCCTCGCCCGGCGAAGCACCGAAGAGTTTGTCGTGGCCATGGCGGCCATGGCGGCGATCCGTGAGGCATTGTTCATCGGCGACACGCTCGTCGGCGCGTCCCTGCCGCCGGGCGCCGAGGCCGCAGCCGCCGGCGGTACCCTGCGTCAGGACGCTGGAAGCGCCGGCACCCGCTTCGGCCCCGCCTTCCGAAGCCGAGTCCATGAAGCTCAAGGCCCGCTCCTCCCGACAGGGAAAAGCGGGCCTGCGTTCCTGAGCCTGCTGCCTGGCCTACTCCGTCCGCATCCCGGCAGCGTCCTGGCACATGACGACGGCGCCGTTTCTGATGAGGTAGGCGTACTTCCTCGCGCCCACGTAGGCGCCAAAGCTGTTCTTGGCGTTGATCATGAAGAAGCCGCCCCAGCCGAAGGTCACGCCCCCGCCGAGGAGGATACTCTGGGAGTAGTACCTCTTCGTGGGCGAGCCCATGAAGCTGTACTGCGCAGAATAGGGATCCTTGAGCACGCCGGCCATCGCCGACTTCACCAGCTCCTGGTAGTTCTGCGGATACGGTCCGGGATCGCCCTTCGCGTACTCTTCCGGCGTCAGCTGCTTTGCGCAGCCGGACAGGCAGAGCGCCATGAGCAGGACGAGCGGCGCCGCCACCCTGGAAAGATTCTTCAGCATGTCTGTTTCCTCCTTGCGAAAGGGTTGAAGGCGAAGATCCGCCGAAGCTTTCCGGCGGACGCTTGACGGGGGCCGGAGGAGCCGCCTCCTCCGGCATCTGGGCAAAAGCCCCTTCCCGCTGCCTCATGGCGAAGGGGCGCAGCCGATGACGCGGCTGACGCGGTCGCTCTCGCTGCTGACCTTGCGGGCCTAGATGAGCAGATCGTCGCTCCTGCGGCCGCATTCCGGCAGGCCGGCGCGGTGAGGCTCGAGACGATGCGCATCACGCCTTCCCTGTACGGCGAAAGGCCTTCGGGGGCCCTGCAGGCCGTGCTGAGCACAGGGATGCCCATGACGTCCCTGCACGGCGTCTCGCCGGCCGTTGCCTTCGCGCAACCGCGGGACGGGAAGCGGTACACGGGCTCCGCGCTCCGGCGGGCCGGGACGAAGTCCCAGCCGCCGGCGGGAACGGCGCCACTGGAAGCGCAGACGGCGATGTCGTGCGGGGCCAGGCTGACGATCTTCATGGCGGACTCCTTGCAGGGCTGAAGGGCTGCAGGGCTGCAGGGCTTCCTGCCTTCGACGGCTCCCTTCTAGCTCTGCGGTCCTCGGCAACGTAGAGCGAATATGCTATGAGGATTCTTTACCGGCGCAGGGGCTTCAGCCTGAATAGGCGCCGGCCGGCGGCCGCGTCCCGCGCCGTCTGCGCTTCCGCCTCTTCCACCCCTTCCGCTCTGCCAGGACAGGAAAAGGCGACGGGCGGGAGGCCTGGCAGCAACGCCCTGGCCGCGATCCCGCCCTCCATCTGCCTGCCGACCCAAGGCCAGGCTCCGGCTGCCGGCATGGCGGGGAAAGGCTATCCTTGGCAGAAGCCTTCGCCTTCGTCCTTCTCCTTCTTCTCCTCTTCCTCTTCCTCCTCTCCGTCCCAGTCCCTCCAGGACTCGGTCACGATGGGAATGTCGAGGGCATCGACGTCAACGCCGGCGTACGGGGCAAGAAACTCTTCCGCCGTCCGAGGATCGTCGTCGTCGAAGTAGACGTGCATGGCAAGCCTGAGCAGGCGGACAACGTGCCTGTAGGGGCTGTCCTTCAGGCTGCCGTCGATGTCCTCGCCGTCTTCGTACTCCAGCATCTCATCGGTCTTGGAATCCAGTTCCTGCAGCGCCGCTTCGAATGCATCGCCTCCCGGCATGTCGAGCTGGAAGTCGAACAGGGACTGGCGGGCAAAGCGGATCTGCCTGGATTCCTGGTAGACGGAGAGGCAGGCGTAGCGCTCGGCGCCTTCGGCGTCCCTGAACTTCAGTTCGGTGAAGTACGATCCCTCGACGGGACCGCCGCAGAAGCCGCCGCCGTCGTATCCCCACTGCAGGCTTTCAATGATCATGGACATGTCGTTCCTCCTTGGAAGATGGTTGGCGTTCTTGTTCCGACGGCTCCCTTTTCGCTCTTGGAGCGACAGAAACTTATAGCGAAAACGCTATAACGCCGCTTTTTCCTGCGCCGGGACGGCGAAGTCCCGCCAGCGTCAGGACCCTGCGCCTGCGGGGTCTCCGCCTGGCCTGACGGCGACTCCCTCCTCTGCCACAGGGAGGCTCTGCATGGGCAGGAAAAGACGAAGGGCGAGAAGGCGACGGCCCCTTCAAGGCCTGGCCGCGATTCCGCCCCTCATGCCGGCAAAGCGTCCGAAGGCGACGGCGGAAGGCAACCGCTTCTGCTTTGCCGCCCTTTCCTGCGCCAGAGCGCCGGCACGGTTCCGGCCTCCGGGGGACTGAAGGATCCTCTACGCCTGCTCCCATTCCTTGCGCTTCGCCGGGACGAGCATCTCCGGCGTCAGTCTGGCGCAGTGTTCTTCGGCCAGCTCCAGGGCTTCGCGCCTGGCGCCTGCCGGTGCCTCGGCGGCCGTGCCGTACCGGGCCAGCACTGCGATGTCCAGGCCGTTCCTGAAAAAGCTTGTTTCGGCAACGCCGCACCAGGGCTCGCCGCGCTTGGGCCTGACGGCGGCGCAGTAGCGCTTCGCACCGCTGGGAAGCGTGTACCAGACTTCCACGATGAAGGCTCCGTACCGGAAGCCGTCGATGATGTCGAAGCCGTCGTACGCCTCTTCCATGCCGTCTTGGTCCAGGACCCCGCCTGCCATGCTACTGTACTCCTTCTGGGCCTTCTGGGCCTCGCTCTGGACGGCGCGCCCACGCTCGACGAGATCGCCGTCGTCCTTGACGATTTCCCTGATGTAGTCCGGCAGCTTGAAAGCGCACTTGCGGACCCTTCGCTCCTCCAGCTTCGTGCCGCCGGCGCCGTCGTCCACGGCAACCCTTCGCGTCCAAAGGTCCGGATCCACGGTGAAGCCGAGCCGCTCGGCTATGGAGGCGTTGAGGCTGAGCTGGCCCAGCTTCGACGGGGTGTATGCCGGGCCGCCGGCAGGGCAGTCGATCTCGAGCTCCGCGCCGTCCGTCGGCTCGAGGTTGAGCCACGTCGTGTGCTGCCCGAAGACGTGCTCGAGCACGTCCAGCATGAGCCGGCACATGCCCTTCTGCCGGCAGTCCTCGCGGACGTAGACGCTTTCAATGAAATAGACGGGCTGGCCGCCGTGCTCGCGGAGCCGCTCCAGCCGCCCGAAGAAGCCCGCCTCGTGCACGGCCCGCTCCTCGGGTGTCGGCGCGAACATCATGAGCGCAAGCCAGGGGTTGAGGCGGCGGGCGGGATCCACGACGTCGAGAACCGGCGGGGGCACGACGCTCTGCAGCCGGCCAAGATGGGCCATGTTCATCAGGGCGAAGACGGGCGCCATGGCGCCCCGCATGACGCCGACCATGCTGTCCCTGCCGTCTTCAAAGAACGCATAGAGCCGGAACCGTTCAAAGCGGAGCGGGCCGCACGGATCGCTGGCCTTGCCCATCTGCAGCGGCTCGATGAGCGCGTAGACCCTATAGGGCCCCCAGCCGTAGTGCGGGATGCTGTTCTCGCTGAACGTCTTGGCGCCTGTGGCGGCGTTCATGAGCCGTACATGCGCCTTGACCGGCTTTTCCCTGGACAGGTTGCGGATTTCCATGCGCCTGCCGTAGTAGTGCGCCATTCTCTCTTCCATGCCAGAGCCGAAAAGCAGGTTCTGCAGGGGAATCTCAAAGAAGTCGGCAAGCTTGTCGAGCTTGCTCAGGTCCCAAACAGCCGAGCAGGCGCGCTCGATGTTGCTGAGGTCGGGCTGGGACCAGTGGACGCCGAGCCTGCCGTACATGGCCTCGACCATCTGCTCCTGGGAAAGATGGCGGACGAGCTTGCGCTCCTCGGCGATCCGCCTTCCGATCCTCTTGACGTCGATCATGCTGTCCTCCTGCATGGCACTGAAACGGGAATGGCCCACGCCTTTCGGCAAGCTTAAAGCGAAAATCCGGCCTTGTCCCGTGCCTTGGGGGCGCCGGGGCTCCGGCACCGTCCAGGGCCCCGCTGCAAGTGCCGCAGAGCCTGCGGGAGACGCGAGGAGACGACGGGGGCCTGGGCAAGACGCATGTGCGTTCCGGGAGCAGCAGGCTGCCTTCGCCCGCCGATGCGCCTCTTCCGGCAGGGCGCACCGGAGACGGTCTGGGAGCCGATGCGACGGATCGGCCAAGGCACGGCATGCATGGGCCTGCCTCCATGCCACCCCAGACATCTGCTTCCGGCCGGCTCCGCCGCCGGCAAGACAAGGACGCTCGGACGGTCCTTGCCTCTCCAGTCCCCGTCCGCCTCCCCTGCTTCGCTTTGCAAGAGGGCTTGTGGGCACAATCCCCTTGCCCAACTCTACTCCTTGCGGCAAGAATAGCCGGCGTTTTGGGTTCATGCATTTTGAAAAGAAGACGGCTCCTTGCCGCAGCCGTCAAAAGGACTTGCCCCTTCATCGGGGACAGTCTGCCCATCCTGAAGACCTGATGGGGTCCGGATGGACAGGGGGCGGTTTCCAAGAGGCCGCTCCTGTCCTGCTCAACTGGCAGAGGGGGCATCCGACGCTTCCGGAGGCCTGGCGGACGCGGCTGCAGGCATCCCCCAAAGGAGGCATGGACATGCAGAAGGACAAACAATTCGATACTACTGACTCGCAAGAAACAGGCTCCAACTCGCACTCCACTCCTGTCAACCTAGCAGAGGGGCGTCCGTGGCAGCAGGAGCCCCCCCAGAGCATACTGAAGGAAACCCTGGCGATGATGGATGAAGACTCCCAAGATAGCGTGGACATGGAGCAAGTCACGCAACTCGTTGAGAATTTCCTGAAACAAACACACTACCATCTGATATCCGTCAAGGACAACACCATCGCCTTCCAATCGTCAAACGACGAGATCTACACTCTCAGCATTGTCCAATACAACGAAATTCTTGACATCGACTCTGACAGCGAAGAAGATGTTTATTTTTTCTTCAGCTTCATCTGGCACAGCCCCGTCTTCAAGAAGAAGATGCGCCCCCGGATGCTCAACATAGCCAACAAAATCTCCGCAAATTGGCACTTGGCCAAAGCCTTCGTCGTAGACGGCGAGAAGGGCGGCGACTTCTACGTGACTTGTACTGTCGAAACCTTTATCAGCCTCGAAACCCTGGATATGTGCATTATGGACTACATCGAGCTGCTCGACAAGGCGGTCTTTGACTTTTCCTCGGCCGTGGTCAGGATGGCTGGCGACTAGCGCTTCGGTTTCGCGGCAACTGTGCCTATTGCCGCCCTCCGCCCCGCCTTGTCCTGCCGCGCGGTGGCCTGACGCCATCCCGCAGAGCTGTTCATGCCGCCCGCTGTCCGGCTCGCGGGGGGGGGAGAGCCGTGCCTGCCTGCACGCCAGGCCAGCTTCCAGCCCTGCCGCGGACATCCGCGCGATCCCGGCTCAGCGCTCCCTCCCAGAGACAGTCCCTCTGGAGAGCCATGCGCCGTCCCCAGCCGGCTGTGCCCCTTCGCGCCGTATTGCCGGAGACGGCGCAGCGTGCTAAGAGCCGGCAGCGAAGGCATCCCTTCCAAACAGGGCTGTTCAGCCACAGACTGCGGTCGTGGCATGCCCAGCCCTCCCCATCCTCAAAAACAGCAAGGAAAAGATTCAATGAAGCACTTCAAATTCATGACAGCTCTCCTCGCGGTCGCCGTCATCCTGCTTCTCGCAGGCCCGGCCAGCGTCAAAGCGGCCGATCCCGCCGTGAAGATCGAGACCACCATGGGCGACATCTACCTGCGCCTCGACGCCGACAAGGCGCCTGTCACGGTGGCCAACTTCCTGCAGTACGTGCAGTCCGGCTTCTACAACGGCACCATCTTCCACCGCGTCATCAAGGGCTTCATGATCCAGGGCGGCGGCCTCACCGAAACAATGAACCAGAAGCCCACCCGCGCCCCCATCAAGAACGAGGCGAAGAACGGCCTGCGCAACGCTCCCTTCACCATCGCCATGGCCCGCACCTCGGAGCCCGACTCCGCCACGGCCCAGTTCTTCATCAACACAGGCAGCAACCGCTTCCTCGATTTCGACAAGGCCAGCGACGGCGTCGGCTATGCGGTCTTCGGCAAAGTCGTCAAGGGCACCGATGTCGTGAAGAAGATCGAGGCCTCCAAGACTGCCTCCCACGGGGTCTATCAGGACGTGCCCATGACGCCCGTCGTCATCAAATCCGTTACCCTCGTGAAATAGCGAACCGCTTTTATGCCCAGGGGCTGCAGACATGCTCCCCCTGGGCATCAATCGCAGTCACAGTATCGCTATGAGTTGATTTGAAGAGGAAAGAAGTTTGCCCTGCAGGTGCCGTTTCTCGCGCTGTCACGCTTCGTGTACTGGATAGCCGCCTTGATGCTGCGAGGCGGCCTGGCTGCGTTTTCCGAAGGAAGACGCTTCCACCCCCACCCGTCAGATACTCTGCCAGTGTTTAGCCAAGAACGCGTCCAAACACCGTCGGCACAGCATTGCCAACCTGTTGGAATTGGGCATTCTTCGAGCCGCGTAGAGACCGACATCGCGGAGATCGACAGAGATAGCCATGGACAGGTTATCCCGCATAAGGCCAGCTGGTACGATGCCGTCCTCATGGACATGCGCATGCCCGAGACGGACGGGCTGAACGCCCAGCTCGCCAAGCCGTCGAGCCTGAGGCGACCTGTCAGGCATGCAGAGGCTGACGCCGTTCAGGCCTCGCAGAGGCGACCGGAGCGCCCCATCGGCCTGAAAGGACGAGGTGCACATCCCTTCAGCGACCCTGCGTCCGCCGCGCCACCCTTGCGCCCGCGACTGCGGGCCGACGACAAACTTCAAGCTTTTGTTAAATTTAAAAGGCCGTCCCAGCGCGAGGGCAGGACGGCCTTTTCTGCCGGTGCAGAAACAGTGAAGCCACCTATATGTGCTTGACGCGATCCCTTTCTTCGGCGCGCTTAGCATCGTTAAAACGGTCGAGAGTGCCAACGAGGTAGCCCGTGATGCGACGCACGCGTTGAAACTTGACGCCTTCACCTATCAGACGGGGTTTTGCTTCAGTCTTGTCTTTTGCTGCCTTGAAATCCATCAGCATTGCAGTCAAGCTCCTTGCCAAAGTTGAAAATTTCATGACACCTAGAAACTAGGATACGCCTTTTTTTACCTGATGCAAGCCATTTTTTGCCATTCGTTATTCTGCACCCAGGCACCCCTTGCCAGCCGGCACCCACTCTCAGGCGACTCCCCGAGAACAGCCCCAAGACTGCCGGCAAAGCCCGCCGGTGCGCCCCTGGCAGACGGGGCAGACGGGGCGGACGGGGGAAGGACAGGGAAGGAGCCTGCGTGAGGAAGGGCAAGGCCATCCCTGGCCGTGCCTGCTCAGGCTTCTGCCTGCCCCTGGCAAGACAGACCCCCTCCGCGGACCGGTGCCAGTCCAGGCCCGTCTCTGCCCAAAGCCAGCCGGCCACAGGGGCCTCGCAGTCCCAAGGCTCTGCTCTCCAGCGATCCCTTGGTCCCGTCTGCGCCGGACCGCCGGCTGCGAAGCCCGCCTTCCAGGGGAAAGGGGCCTGGTCTTGGGGATGCTCCACAGCCCAGCTTTCCAGATGCTCCGGCAGGATCAGGGCATGGCCTTCCAGACTGGCCTGGCTGACGGCGGCAAAGCCCGCACGCGTCCTGGGAGCAGCCGGGCGATCCATGCTCCCGCTCACGCTGTGCCGGACTGGGCGAAAACGCATTGCCTGCAGGGTGAAGGCCCTGCGGTCTGGAAGAGGCTCGACACTAGCCAAGGGGTGAAAACTGTGCCGTTCGGGGGAAGCCAGCGCCACCCAGGGGGTGAAAACTGTGCCGTTCGGGGGATGCGAACGGTCCCGGCCCACAGGCGCCGCGACAAGCCCTTGCGATGCCTTGCTAAGCCAGGTCCTGCGGGAGAATCGCCCCGAGGGCGTCACTGCCTCCGCAGGCTCAGCCCATGCCCCGTGCCCAGGGCTGCCGGCGTCTGGACTGCCCGACGGCTCCAGCCCGCCACGCCACGCGCCTGCGGCGCTTGTTCTCAGTTGCGGCAAAGTATACTTGAAGAGGTGCCGGCCTTGGCCCAGCCCTCTGCGGCGCCCGCCAGGCCGCGCCGTCGCCTGTTCCCGCAGGCACGCGACGCACTCTGCCCAGGCGACCTTCCGCAGGGCGCTTTCCGCAGGACTCTTTCCCAGGCAGCTTCCGCGCCAGGCTGGATACGGCGCGACGAAGCCTGCAGCCTTCTACCAGCATCCTCAAGGAGTTGCCATGAACTTTGCTCGCGCACTTCGCACATCGGCATGCGGCCTGCTGGCCGGGACGGCGCTCTGCCTTGCCGGCACGCTGTCTGTCCACGCGGCCAATCTGTCCAAGGACGAGGCCGAAGCCATCTTCCACGACACCTACGACATACGCGCCTACGCAGGAACGTCCGGCGAACAGGACTACGAAGGCAAGCCGCAGAACGTCCTGCGGGCTGCCCTGTTCGGCGCCTTCAAGTCCCTGATGGCGCGCGCCGAGGCCCAGGAGGAGGGCAAGAAGCCTCTGCCCGACTCTGCCCCCGTCATCTCGGCCGGAGGCCTGTCCGTCGGCATGGACCAGTTCGCCCTGGCATCGGACAAGCCCGACTTCTTCAAGGGAAGGCCAGAGCAGTGCACGGCCTTCATCTCCCGCAAGGCCGCCGAAGTCGCGTCCCTGCACTACACGGGCCGCGTCCTTGAAAAGCACATGAATCTGCCCTCGGGCGACGACATGTTCGGCGCCGTGCTGGACGACAAGGGCTACTGCGTCGACATCGACGGGCTGGGCGACTACTTTGAGGAGCCCGTGCTCGAGAAGGTCGAGCCCAAGGGCAGCGGCTTCGTGCTGTCCGGCGTGATCAAGGCGAGCGAGGAAGAAGAGAATCCCGTCGACAAGAACTTCAAGCTCGTTCTCACTCCCGGCGACAAGCCCGGCACCTGGCGGCGACAGTACACGGAGACTCCGCGCAAGTAGACGTCCCTGCGCCAGGCATGTCTGGCATGTCTGGCATGCCTGGCGCGCAGGGCAGGCGAAAGGGCCGCTTCCCGCTCGCCGGGGCAGGCCCTATCGTTCCTGAACGCGCCTGCCGGTCTGCCCGCGACACCGCACATCCCGCGCCCGAAGGCCTC
>DFDR01000212.1:27927-28980 GCA_002369295.1 Desulfovibrionaceae bacterium UBA3823 | reverse complement strand
GCTGACTTCCGCCCCCGACCATGAAACAGAGAGCTCGGGGACCCGACTCAAGGCCGTTAACCGCATTTTCATGGCATTGTTTGATTTCAGCGGGTTAGTCGGATATTTCACGGTAAAAGCCTCGGAGACGGGCGACGCAGCCAGCAGGGCAAGACGACAAGGGCAGGGCTGCAGGCGACGTTCAGGTAAAGGTGCGGCAGAAGCCGGCAAGGGGGCGACCCCGCCCACGAGGCTCGCCAGGCATCCGTGGCCGTCTTTGCACTGGTCATGGCAATCCTCTCGTCTTCAGTCCTGCGAACCATGCATGACCCTGCCGATGCGCAGGACGACGCCGGCGACCCGATCTCTGACCTCGCCGTAGTCGGGCGCCATCTCCTGCATGTAGAAGTCCACGTCGAAGAGACAGTCGGGATCGCCTCGCCCTTCCGACAAGGCCACCATGTCGTCGAAGACGTACTTGACGATCCGGCAGCGGAGCTTCATTGCGGTTTCGGCATCGGTGCGCATCAGGGGGAGAAGGCTTGCAAGCAGGGTCATCTGCGGCCCTCCTGGCCCATCGACGGGGTAGGAAGCCCGCTCCCGCATGGCCCCCTGGTACCAGGCGCCGTTCGGCTCCAGCCATTCCGCAAAGTCTCTGGCATAGCGGTCGCCCTGGCTGGCCGCGTCCAGCTCCTCGCGGACGAACTGGATGCGCTCTTTGAAGCCGGCGCGGCTGTCCGTGCTGAAGCGGGACGATACAAGGGCGTAGATGTAGACGGCTGCATCGTCGAAGCCGAAAAGCCGCAGGATCTTTGCCGTGAAGAACTCCTCCTGTCCGGCTTCGCGAGAACGGGAATAGCGCGACATGCTGACCTCCCTGGCCGCCGGTTCTGCCGGCGGGCGTATGCGTTCCGGCCCGCAGCGCATCTGCCGGCGGGCCCCGTGTCTTCCTTGTAGCAAGGAGCAGGGGCGCCAAGGTCGCCTGGAAAGCGACTTTTGTTCTGACGGCCTGCTGCAGGCGTCCCGCGACAAAAAGCAGTGCACCCTTGCTGAAGGCTGGCGCCAGTCAGGAAG
>DFDR01000212.1:11286-27810 GCA_002369295.1 Desulfovibrionaceae bacterium UBA3823 | reverse complement strand
CGAAAAGCTAGAACGTCATGCGCAGGCCTATGGTAAACTCGTGGGCGTTGGGGTTGCTGTCGATCTCGTAGTGGATGCCCTGGACGTCGCCGTCCACGGAAGACGCGCCCGTGCTCACGTAGCGGTAGGCCACGTCGAGCGCGAAGTTCTCGTTGAAGGCATAGGAGCAGCCGGCGCCCACGTTCCACGCGAAAGTAGTGGAGTACTTTTCGTCGCTGGCGAAGCTCCGGCCCCTATAGCTCGCCGTGTAGCCCGCATAGTTGAAGGCAAGGCCTGCGCCGGCGCCGATGTAGGGCGTGAAGTCGCTTGAGTTGTGGAAATCATAATAGAAGTTGGCGAAGAGCGTCGTGGTGTTCCAGGTGCCCTTCATTTCGAACCCATTGGGGTCCATGCCAAGCAGGCCGAAGGCCGTCCTGCCGAGATCCGTCGCGTCCATGTCGAAGGTGTTCTTCTGGTTGCCACGGAAGAGGACTTCCACTTCGGCGCGCAGGGGCAGCTGGCTCTTCGGGAAGAAGTCGTAGCCCACGGCAAGGCCGCCGCCGAGGGTGAACTGGGAGTGGCTCGTGCTGGTGTCGAAGATGCTGTGGCCGCCAGCGCTGATGTCCGAACTGTTGCTGCCGGTGTTCAGAATCGACATGAGGAACTTGGGCGTCACGTAGACGCCGTTCACCTCAGCCCGGGATGTGCCCGGCAGGCTGAGGGCGCAGAGGAGGCAGATCGTCGCAAAGAGCTTTTTCATGGCTATTCTCCTAGGAAAGTTTGCGTTGGCCCTGCGTCTGCAAGGACGCCTGGCCTGCCTCCTTGTAGCAGAAGGGCCGCCTCTGCAGGTCGCCTTCAAGGCGACAGGCAGACTTTCCCCAGGAAAGCCGGAAAGCAAGCCTCCCCTGCCGGACATCCCGTACGGGACGAGGCCAGCAGGGGAGGCTCTGCGAAAAGTGCGGAAAGGCCGTCGCGCCTAGTCCTGGACCTCCATGGAGACCTGCAGGATGAGCTCGGGGAAGTTGCGTATGGCCGCAAGGCGCCAGCCGCCGCCCTCTTCGGCAAAGACGCCCTGCACGGGATAGTCGCAGCCGTTGTCGTCGTCGTGCACGCTGAACTTGACGAGGGCGCGGCCTTGCCCCAGGGGCTCGGGCTCGCCTATCTGGCCTATGGTCTTTTTGCCCATGGACGCCATGGCAAAGAGGGGCCCCAGCATGCTGGCGCTCTTGTAGTCGGTGGCAGGCGCCCCGCCGAAGGCGCCCGAGCCCACGCCGAAGAGCACGAAGTTGCGGATCTCGCGCACCATGAAGGGCTGGACCGTGTCATTGGTCAGCGCCCCCTTGGAGGCCATGAGGCTCACCACGGGCGGCAGCCACTGGGCAAGATGGGGGTCCCGGGAGGCCTTCTCGAGCTCCTCCAGCCCCTGGGCGGCAATGGCATCGATGTCCACGAGGGAGGCAAAGCCGTCGGCATCGCCGGCCTGCAGGGCAGCCGAAATGCCTTCCAGGCAGGCCTGGGGCGAAGCGGCGGCCCTGGCCTCGCCGGCAATCGCCGGCTGGAGGACGAGCGCAAGGGCAAGAACGGTGCCGGCAAGCACGCTGTGCAGCAAAGCTTTCATGGAGCAGCTCCTTGATTTCTTTGAAAATGCCAGGACAAGGCTGGCAAAGGAAAGTGCCGCGGGCTAGCGGGCCTTCAGCGCAAGCGGCCGGCCCTTGAGGCGGATCGCCATCCCGCAGGAAACGAGATACGCATCCCGTGCGCTTCCGGCAAGCAGCCTGTTGGCGTAGCCAAGCATATCCCGGAAGCTGCGCGAGAGGGGATCCGGCGGCACCAGCCCCATGCCGGCCTCGTCGGAGACCACGCAGCAGGGTCCCCTGAACGCGGCAAAGGCCTTGGCAAAGGCCTCGACTTCGGCTCTCACGCCCGCTTCGTCCAGCGCCCCGCAGGGGTAGCTTCCGCAGAGCAGCCCGGCAATCCAGGGGCCGACGGCATCGACGAGCACGGCCGTGCCGGCAGGCGCCTGCGCCAGCACGGCGCAGAGATCGCCCCGGCATTCGGCGACTGTCCAGCCTGCGCCCCGCGCCTGCCTGTGGCGCTCGATGCGGGCAAGGCTCTCGCCGTCGCCTTCGGCAGGGACAAGCGTTGCCGCGTACAGCCGTCGGGGCGACCAGGACTCCGCGAGCCGCTGGGCAAGGGCGCTCTTGCCGCAGGACGCGCCGCCAACAAAAAAGGCCTTGCGGACAGCGCCGCCGGAGAGGCGGCCCGTCCTGCAGAAGGCCGGAGAGCGCCGTGCGCAGGCCCTGTGCATGCCTTGCCTTTGCATGCCCTTCCCGATGCCGGCCTTGGCTAGAGGCTCTGCCGGCGCCTGGCGACAAGCGGTGCGAAGAGCTGGACAAGGGCGGCCGAGGCCTCGCGGGCAACGGCGGCCGCCCGCTCCTGGCCGGCCGCGCCCAGGCGGGCGCGCTCCTCCCTGTCCTGGCAGAGCCGTTCCATGGCCTCGGCCAGCTTTGCCTCGTCGCCCTGGGGAACGAGGATGCCGGCCCTGCCGCCGTCGAGCATCCAGACCTGGCCAGGCAGATCGCTGGCAACGACGGGCACGAAGAAGGCCATGGCCTCGGCCAGGGCGGAGGGAACGCCGTCGGAAGGCCCGTCCGCCGGCGCTATGCCGGGCGCCAGAAAGACATCGGCGTCAAGGTAGAGGGAGGCCATGTTCTCGTGGGGCACGTAGCCCGGGAAGCTTGTCTCCCCGGCGATGCCGAGGGCGCTGGCCTGGCGCCTGAGAGCCTTGAGCCCAGAGCCTGTGCCCGCCATGGTGAGCTTGGCCTCAAGCCCCAGCGCCTTGAGACGGGCAAAAGCCTTGAGCACCAGATCGTAGCCCTTGCGGGAGGACATCTCGCCGGCGCAGAGGAAGTGCGTCTGGGGGCGCTTTTCGCGGTGCTGGGCAGCCAGGGTCTCTTCGTCCATGGGAGCAAGGGTCTGAATGTCGGCCGCGAAGGCAATCTTCCTTGCCAGATCCGGTCCTGCGGCTGCGGCGAGGGCGTCCGCCAGGGCCCTGGTGTCGCAGCGCACGAAGTCCGCGTCCCGGCACAGGGTCCGGAAGGCTTCCTGCCAGGCTTTGCCCTTGGCGCCCTGGTTCTGGCAGGCGGCCAGCCAGCCGTCGGTGGTTCTGGCCTCCAGGATGTAGGGGATGCCGGCAAGGCGCGAGGCAAGCCAGGCAACGAAGGGAGCCTGCTTCCCCCCTGCCGCGTAGAGGCACTCCACCCTCGAGGCAAGGCACCACTTGGCAAGGGCCTTGGCCTTGGCCCGGCGCCAGGCGCCGCAGCCAAGGGGACGCAGGGCGGAAAGGCTCTCCTTCCAGGATCCGTCCGTGCGGGGCAGGCCGGCAAGGCCGAGGAAGGCGCCCCACAGCGCAAGGGAGCGGACGCCGCCAAAGTGGCGCACGGGCATGGGCAGGGAATAGTTCTGCATGTCCTTGCCAAGGAGGCTTTCCGGCGCGAGGGTCACGGTGCGGGCAAGAAGGCCTTCGTTGTGGAGCAGATGGGCTTCCGAGCGTATGGCGCAGGCGCCCTGCTTCAAAAAGTTGTCCGCCACGAGGCAGGTGGCGAGCCTGGTCTCCGGGCCGGCGAGCAGGCGCGTTCCCGCATCGGCGGAGATCTCGGGCACGCTGTGGCGCTGGCAGACCAGCAGGCCTTCCTCGAGGGTGTAGATGGAGTCGCAGTACTCGGCCATCTTGGCGTCGTGGGTCACCATGACGAGGGCAACGCCGCTGGCGTGGCAGAGGCTGCGGAAGTTCTCCATGATCAGCCGTGAGGTGCGCTGGTCCAGGGCGCCCGTGGGCTCGTCGGCCATGAGGATGCGGGGATTGTTGACCATGGCTCTGGCGATGGCCACGCGCTGCTGCTCGCCGCCGGAGAGGCGGTTGCTCGGGTAGTGCACCCTGGCGCTCAGGCGCACGAGCTCCAGGGCCCGGATGACGCGGGGCCAGCGCTCGGCGGAGGGAACCTTCTCGTAGATGAGGGGGAACTCGACGTTCTCGAAGACCGTGGAGTGGGAGAAGAGGTTGCTCGCCTGCATGATGAAGCCGACGTTGCCGCGCCTGAAGTCGGCCGTCTGCTGGCGGGTGAAGGAGAGCACGTCCTGCCCGAGGATGGAGAGCGTTCCCGCGTCCGGGGCGTGGAGCATGCCGAGGACGTGGAGCATGGTGGACTTGCCGCAGCCCGAGGGGCCCATGATGGCCACCATCTCGCCGGCGCAGACCTCGATGTCCACGCCCCTCAGCACGGGGGCGAAGCCCGCGTAGCGCTTGCGGAGGCCGTGTGCCGAAACGACTGGATTCATATGCCGGTCCTCCTATTCGAAGCGCAGGGCGGTCACGACGTCCATGCGGCTGGCCTGCATGGCAGGATAGATGCCGCCGGCGACGCCGATGAGGGCGGAGAAGACGATGGAGCCGGCGCAGCTGGCTGCCAGCAGGAGCATGGGCACCTTGGTGCCGAGGAAGTGGACGCCGGCGAAGACGCAGACAAGGCCTGCGAGTATGCCGAAGAGGCCGCCAGCCACGGACTTGCACAGCGCCTCGCAGAGGAACTGGGCCATGATGTCGCCGTCGGAGCCGCCCATGGCCTTCTTGAGGCCGACCTCGCGGGTGCGGGCGCGCACGGCGGCGAAGGTGCCGTACCAGATGCCGAAGCCGCCGAGCATGAGGGAGGCGCCGATGCCGAGCCACAGGAGGGTCTGCACCCACATGAAGGTGACCTGCAGCCGCGAAAGCTGCTCCTGCTGGGTCTTGACCAGCAGGTAGGGGGCATCCTGGTTGGCGTGCACGGCCTCGGGGATGCGCACGGCAAGGGAGACCACGTCCTCCCAGCCCACGGCGCGCACGAAGAGGCGGGTGATGCGTCCGTCGCCCCAGTTGCGGTCGTTGAAAGTCGTGACGGGCATGAAGGCGGCCTCGGTCCAGTCGCCGAGCATGACGCCGGCGATGACGCCCTTGATCTCCACGGCGTCGATGTCGAGGAAGAGCAGCTCCCCTATGGCCTTCTCGGGCGAGCCGAAGAGCCTCGTCGCGGCCTCGCGGCCGAGCATGCACACCCTGCGGTGCCGGTCCACGTCCTCCCGGGTGAAGGCCCGGCCGGCGATCACGTCGGCGGAGAAGATGGGCACGAAAAGCTCGTCTGCACCGTACACGAACATGCCGATGCTGCGCTCGTTCAGCTTGGAGCGCAGGGTGAAGTTCTTGGCGTTGCGGCTGGCGATGCTCACGGAGTGGACGCCGGGAAGGGCCTTGATGGCCTCGATGGTTTCGGGGTGGAAGAAGCGCCTCGGCTGGCCGGGGTACTGGGCGTCCTCCATGGTGATGCGCATGACGTTGACGCCGCCCATGAGGACCATGTCCTGGCCGACTTTGTAGCGTATTTCCTGGCCGAGCACGGCAAGGGAGATGAAGGCCGTGATGCCGAGGGCGATGGAGGCGACGACGCCCCAGCTCTTCTGGCGCACCACCTGCCTGAGGGAGACGCGGATGAGATCGGAATAGGCTATCATGGCTTGATGGAAAGGCTCCCTGGCGCTAGCGCTTCGTCGAGACCACCCGGCCCTGCCGGCCCACCTCGTACCAGATGCCGTGCCAGGCAAGGCCGCTGGCGCCGATGGTCTTGAGGGAGGCCACGCAGAACACGACGCTGGCGAGCAGGTAGCCGCACAGCCAGGGCACGAGGCGCACGTGGCGCGCAGCGAAGGGGCGCAGGCTGGAAGCGGAGACGGCGCAGGCGGCAAGGCAGGCCGCGCCCGAGAGCAGGAGCCAGCCCGAGGGGCGCAGGAGCAGCAGGCTTGCCAGGCAGGCGCCAAGCGTCAGGGGAACGAAGGACACGAGCAGGATGCCGAAGAGCAGCTGGCGCCACTGGTTCGGCACGCAGAACTTGAGGAAGAGCACCTGGCGCTCCAGCCAGGCCGTCCAGAAGCGCAGGCCGTGCCTGCTGGCCCTGGTCTGGAGCAGGGCGCCGGGACACAGGCGCACCTTGACGCCGGCATCCCTGAGAAAGAGGGTGAGAGAGCAGTCGTCGACCACGTTGCTGGCCCAGAAGGCGCCTATGCCCTTGGCGCGGAAGACGGAAGCCCGGACGGCCATGGCGCCGCCCCAGGGCTGGGTGTAGGTGCCCACGGCCTGCAGGAGGCGCATGAAGAGCACGCAGATGGCGTAGCCGAGCGTCGTCGGCAGGTCGTCTTCGGGCACCACCTCGTGGTAGCCCGTGGCGAAGTCCGCCTCGCCCAGGGCAAGCGGGGCGCAGAGGCGGCGCAGGAAGTCGGGCGAGGCAAGATGGGTGCTGTCGCAGAAGGCGTAGGCTTCGATGCCCTCCTCGGCTTCCAGGGCCTGCACGCCGGCAAGGGAGTTGTGGTTCTTCTGGCCGCAGCCCGAGGCCTTGCCTGCCACGACGTGCCTGAGCTCCGGAAAGCCGGCCTGCAGCTTCCTGGCAAGGGCCGAAGCCGGATCGGCATCGTCCGCCGTGACCATGACCGGCACCACGCCGCCCGGATAGCTCTGGGAGAGCAGGGATCGGATGGCGGACTCCATGGCGGGATGGCTTCCTGCGGCAGGGATCACGAGGCCCACGCGGGGCCAGCGCTCCCTGGGGATGTCGGGCAGAGGCTCCGCCTGCCTGGCGCGGAGCCGTGCTCCCGAACGTGCGAGCACGAAAACGAGCGCCGGCATGAGCAGTCCCGCAAGCATGACGATGATCCACATGGCAAGTCTCCTTCTTGGCCGCGCCGCCGGGGTCTAGTCGGCAGGGGCGCAGTCGTCCGTCACTGGAACGCCGAGGGTGCGCCGGCACTTGACGTTGAAGCGCAGGCCGCTGGCAAGCCGGATATGCATGTTGGCATGGGCTCCCTCGAGCTCGCCCGTGGCGCGGTGGCCCGAGCCGTGGCGGGCTTCCACGCGCCCGTGCTTCGAGGTGCCGTAGATGTGGTAGACGTCCACGGCGCCGGAGCGGTGCCTGAGCAGGCCCACGCCGCGCAGGGAGCCGTCCTCCTTGACGCAGACCGCGACCTTGAACCGGGCAGTGAGGACGGCGCCTGTCCACAGCTCCGTGGCCTCGCCCGGCCTCGCGCCTGGTCCTGCCGGCCCCTGCGGGGAGCAGATGCCCTGGCATGGCAGGCAAAGGGGGAGCAGGAGCAGGAAAAGGATCCGCATCCAGACTGAAGCGTTGCGCGGCATGCTCGTCTCACCTTCTTGTCGCTGAGGAATGGCGGGCGCTGGAACCCTGTTCCGCAAGCCTGCGGAAAATGGCCTCGTGGGCCTGGACCATGGGGCCGAAGCCGTAGGCCTCCACGGCCCTGATTCTGTTGGCGCGGCCCATGGCCTGCGCTTCGGCAGGGTGCTTGAGCAGGCGCGAGAGGCTGGCTGCCAGCGCCCTGGCATCGCCTGCGGGCGAAAGCAGGCCGTGGGCTTCGCCCCCCACGAGCTTCGGCACGCCGCCGACGGCCGTGGCGCAGAGGGGAAGGCCGCAGGCCATGGCCTCCAGGAGCACGTTGGGCTGGCCTTCCCTGTCGCTCGGCAGGCAGAAGACGGAGGCTTGCGCGTAGTGCGGGCGCACATCGCCCGTGCCGGGGAAAAGTTCGATGGCCTCCCTGCAGGGAGACTGGCTGCAGCGCTCCTTCAGCCTGGCCTCCCAGGGGCCGTCGCCGACGAAGCGCAAAAGCGCCTCGGGATGCTCGCGCCTGACGAGCTCGAAGGCGTCGACGAGCAGGGACTGGTTCTTGTCTTCGCAGATGCGCGCCACGCACAGGATGCGGGGCCGCCTTGCCGGGATCGCCGGCTCGGCGGGCGCGAAGCGCTCCGTGTCGACGCCGTTGGGGATGTAGGAAAGCCGGGCCTGCGGGCAGCCGAAGCCTGCCATGATGTCCCGGAGGGCTTCGGTGTTGCAGACAACGTGGTCGCACAGGCGCCAGAGCCACCGCTCGTGCTGCCGTCTGGGAGCGCCCCCGCCCCGGACGGTGCCGACGACGGCAGGCCTGCCGGCACGCCGGCGGCGCAGGCAGCCCCACAGCCGTCCCCAGATGTTGGGCAGCGCCGTGCAGGGCACGATCACGTCGGGATCGAGGCGGCGCAGCCAGCCGGGGAGTCTGGCGAAGAAGAGGGGATCCACCCGGCGCGAGGCGCCCATGCGGAAGAGCGCAATCCCGCCCGCCTCGGCCTCGGCGTCGAGGTCGGTGGGGCCGGTCAGGGTCAGCATGGACGGCCGGAAGGCGTCCCTGTCCAGGCGCGCCGCCAGCTGGAGCGTCTGGCGCTGGGTGCCGCCGTAGCAGAGGTCCTCCATGAGGAAAAGCACATGAATGCGCCGCATCGTCGTCCTTGTCGTTGCTGAAGGCGCCAAGGGGGGGACGCCTTCCTGTGGAAAGGGCATTGTACGTGCAGGCAGGGCGCTTGGCAATGCGCAAGGCCCCCAAAAAAGCGCCAGGGACGGCGTCGCGGCGCCGCGCCGCGCTGTTTACGAGGGCAGGCCGAAAGGCTATGCTCGGCGCCATGAACACCCGTCTCCCAGCCGGCCAGACTCCTCTGCGCGTCGTCGTCTCCCTGGACGTCGAGGAAGAGGGGCTCTTTTCCGGGCGCTACGCCCGCCAGGGCTGCACGGCAGAAAACGTGCAGACCCTGCCGGCGCTTGCGCCCCTCTCCGACGAACTCGGCTTTCCCCTCACCCTCTTCTGCTCCTGGGCCGTCTTCAGCGACGCCGCGGCCTGCCGGGTGCTCGAGCGCATGCGCGACCGCCACGGCGCGGAAATAGGCTGCCACCTGCACCACTGGAGCACGCCGCCCTTCGACGAAGGCGACGCCCTCGGGCAGGACGGCCAGCCCCTGCGCACGGACAGTTTGCCCGAAGGCCTGCTCCGCGCCCGCCTCGAGCGGCTCTTCAGCCTGGCCCGCGGCTTCCAGGCGGCGCCCGTCGAGAGCTTCCGCATGGGGCGCTGGGACTGCAAGGCACGCCTCTTCCCCCTGCTTGCCGAGCTTGGCGTCAGGGCCGACAGCTCCGTCTGCCCCCTGCGCGCCTTCAAGGGCGGCGCAGACCACTTCCTGGCCCCGCAGACGCCCTACTGGCCGCTTGGCCGCCACGTTCCCTTCCTGGAAGTGCCGGTCACGCAGATCCCGGTGCTGCCGGCGCTGGCCAGGGCCTGGCACGCCCTCGGCCGGGGACGGGACTGGCTCGACGCCTTCCACTTCGCCGGCGCCCTGAGCGCCAACCCCTTCTGGCACGGCCCCCTCGCCATGCGCGTCTGCGCAAGGCTTCTGCGCCTGCGCAAGGGGCCTGTGCTCAGCCTCTTCTGGCACTCCACGGAAACGGCCGCCGGCCGCTCCCCGCACGTTCCGGACCAGCGGAGCGTGGACAGGAAGCTCGCCTGCATCGCCTCCTTCCTCGCCTGGCTGAAGACCGCCATGCCCGTCCGGGGCGCCACCCTGGGGCAGGTCTTCCGCGATGCCTGGGACGACGGGGCCGGACAGGGACGCCTCTACCCCGAGCGCCGGGATCTCCCCGGCCAGGGCGACTGGTAGCCGGCATGGCCTCCCTGGGACGCAGGGCGGCGCCTCCGCGCGAACTGCGCGAAAGGGCGTGGTACAAGCGGGGCACTGGCGCCTTCGTGCTCAAGAGCCAGATGCGGCTCGTCCAGGAGAGCCTCGCCCCCTGGCCGCGCCGGGGAAGCACCCTGCTCGAGGTCAACTGCGCGGCCGGCCGGCTGCAGGAGCTGCTCTGGGAGCAGGGCTTCGACGTCACAGGCTGCGATCCCTCCCCCGCTCTGCGCGCTCTCTTCAGGGCAAGCCTGAGCCAGCGCTTCGCCTGCCGCGCGGCCAGCGCGGACCTGCTTCCCTGGGGCGACGGCGATTTCGACTGGGCGCTCGTCCACCTCGACGCCAGGGAGGATCTGGAGCGCCTCGGGGCCTGCCTGCAGGAGGCGCGGCGGGTGGTCCGGCGCGGCTTTGCCGTCTGCTTCTGGAACGCCTTCGCCCCCGGCGCCAGAGCCCTGGCCGCCTCCAGGCTGCGCATTCCGCTGGCAAGCCCCCTTGCCGTCTACCGCGCCCTGCGCGCCCTTGGCGAAGGCAGGATAGCCATGCGCAGCATGCTGGCTGGCCCCCTCTGCTCCTGGAAGCTCTGCGCCAGGGGCTCGGGCGGAACCAGCGCCGGACTGGCAGCGCGCGCGGCCCTTGCCCTCAACCAGCCGATGCCGCTGTGCTTCGGCGCCCTTGCCGTGATGCGCTTCGATCTAGGGCCGCTCGTGCCGCTCACGCCGCGGCCTCTGCTTGTCCGCAGGCTCAGGCTGGGCGAGGCGGCGCTTGCCGGCGCGGCCCAGGGCGAGGCCAGCGCCAGCGCCGCAATCCAGCATTCCGCGATCCAGCGATCCGCAATCCAACGATCCAACTTGGCTGTTGATATTGCCAGCGAGATGGGTCAAACTAGGCTTTGACGCATTGCACAGCGCCTCTCGGCCGCGTCCCCGGCCGCTCCGATGCAGGCAGGGGAGTACAGCACGGCCCTGCGCGGGCTCTTCCCAGCGCGGGCATGAGCGCCAACATTGCCTACAAGCCAGTGCCCAAGGAGGCATACATGCCGCAACTCAGCCGATCCATCCACCTGTCGCTCCACATCCACAAGGATCCCGACGCCATGGCCGAACGCGCCGCCCACATCATCGCCGGCGCCTGCGACGAAGCCATCTCCGAACGCGGCGAATTCAAGATCGCCATCTCCGGCGGCAAAACGCCCATCCCGCTTTTCCGCCTCCTTTCCCGCAAGGACTGGGTCGGCGCCCTGCCGTGGGACAAAATTTCCGTCTTCTGGGCTGACGAGCGCTGCGTCGGTCCGGACCATCCGCTGAGCAACTACGGCGTCGCCCGCCGCGAACTGCTCAGCTACGTGCCCTGCACCAAATTCTTCCGCATGCGCGGCGACGAGGATGCCGTCCAGTCCGCCCTGCTCTACGAGCAGCTCCTGCGCAAGGAATTCCACCTCAAGGACGGCGAAATTCCCCGCTTCGACATGATCCTCCTCGGCATGGGCGAAGACGGCCACACCGCCTCCCTCTTCCCCCGCTCCCCCGCGCTGGCGGTGCGCAACAGGCTTGTCATCGACCAGTACGTGCCCGTCCAGAAGATCGACCGCCTGACCATGACCCTGCCAGTGTTCAACAACGCCCGCTGCTGCATGTTCATGGTCACGGGCAGCGAGAAGCACGACGTGCTGGCCCGCGCCCTCAACCTGCTCGACAAGCCCGAGCTGCCCGCCCAGCTGGTGCACCCGTCCATCGGCGACCTCATCTGGGTCGTCGACGAGGCCGCGGCCACGGGCGAAAAGCAGTAGCCTGCCAAGCCTGCGCACACTTCACGAATCCCCGGGGTCTTGGGAGCAGGGCCCCGGGGATTCGCCTTTCACCGCCCCTGCTTCCGGCACCCCCTTGTCCACAGCACTGTCCATGGAACACTGGCACTTTTTCTGCGCAACCTTCGGCTGCAAGGTCAACCAGTACGAGACACAGGCCCTGCGCGAGGCCTGGATCCGGGCCGGCGGCGCCGAAACCGCCGAGCCGGCCAGGGCAGACGTCCTGCTCGTCAACAGCTGCGCCATCACGGCCAGAGGCGAGCGCGACGCCAGAAACGCGCTGGTGCGCCTGCGCCGGGAGTCCCCGCAGGCCCTGCTCGTGCTCACGGGCTGCGCAGCCAGGCTCGTGGCGGACTTCGTGCCGCGCCGGGGCGCCCCCAGGCCCGAAGCGGATCTCCTCGTCCCGCCCGAGCGCAAGGAGGAGCTCGCCTCGTCCGCCTTTGCGGACTGGCTGGCCCAATGGCTCGCCGCGCAGGCCAAGGGCTGCGAGCTTCCCCCAAGCCCCTTTGCCGGACATCCCGGCCCCATGCCCCGGACTGCGCCAGGCGAGCGTCGCTATCCCGCGCTTGCCGTGGCGGACTACCGGCGGACACGCCCGGTACTCAAGGTGCAGGAGGGATGCACCCACAGGTGCACCTACTGCATCGTGCCCTCGGCCAGGGGCGGCGTGGCAAGCCGCGATCCCGGCGAGGCCGTCCTGGAAGCGTCCCGCCTGCTCGAGCGGCACGGCGAAATCATGATTTCGGGCATCAACCTCGGCCAGTACGGCAGAGACCGCCCGGAATTCGGCGGCTTCTGGGATCTGCTCGAGCGCATCGACGGCGAGCTCGCGCCGCGCTTTGCCGGCAGGGCAAGGCTGCGCATCAGCTCCCTCGAGCCCTCGCAGCTGGACGACCGCGGCCTTGGCGTGCTCCGGCGATCCGTCCTCGTGGCGCCGCACCTGCACATTTCCCTCCAGCACGCCAGCCAGCGCATCCTCAAGCGCATGGGCCGCGGCCACTATGCGGCCAGCGCCATGCTGGAAGCGGCCGGAAGGCTTGCCGAGTTCTGGCCCGGCATGGGGCTCGGCTGCGACGTCATCCTGGGCTTTCCCGGCGAAACGCCCGCCGACGTGGACGAGCTCTGCCGCTTCCTCGAAGGCGCTCCCGTCACCTACGCCCACGTCTTTCCCTACTCGCGCCGTCCGGGAACGCCGGCGGCATCCTTTCCGGAGCAGGTGCCCCGGCAGGAGAAGCTGGCGCGCGCCAGAGCCGTGCGGGAGGTTGTCCGCGCCAAGGCCAGGGCCTTCTGGGAGCAGGAGATGCGGCGCCCTTCCCTGCAGCTTGTGCCCGACATGGCCGAAGAGGCCGGCGGGGCGCCGGCAGGCCTCGTGCACGCCGTCGACGAGCGCTACGCCCCCTGCTGGATCAAGGCGGAGGACATGCCGGCGGACCAGGAAGCCCGCTTCATCGAGGCCCGCCCCGTGCGGCTGCTGGACGCGGGCCTGCTGGCAGAGCCGGTGCGCTCCTGAAATCCGCCGGGGGACCATGTTGCCCGGACAGGGCAAAGGTCTTATCTACAGTGCCAGCCGAGTCCGGCGGAGCCCCCGTCCCGCCTGCCGGGCGCGGCCATTCATCTTGCCAGGAGTATTGCGCCATGCCCTTATACGACTTTGAATGCAAAGCATGCGGCCGCCGCTTCGAGGAGCTCGTCTTCGAGGGCGACGGCAATCCGCCCTGCCCCGGCTGCGGGTGCACGGACGTCTACCAGCTTCCCGCCTCGCCGAGCCCGAAGCCGACCAACCCCTTCCCCTACAAGGTCGGTCCCGTCAACCAGGCCTTCGTCAACAACGTGAAGCGCATCCAGTCGGGCCAGGGGCCCAGCTGCGGCGGCCAGTGCGGCACCGGCGCCTGCCCGCATGCGCAGGCGGCCTCCGACGACTAGCCGCAGGCCCTGCCGCACGCGCCTGCGCCTCCGCGCCCGTCAGGGCCGCGGGGGCGCGGCCGGATCCGGCACGCCGTCCTGCCGGCACCGGAACTCGAGGACGGCAATTTCCGTGGGCACGAAGAGCCTGGCCGCAAAGCCTGCCCACTGGGCGCAGCCGGTGCTCACGTAGAGCGCAAGCCCGCCCACGCGGTAGAGGCCCCGCACAAAGCCGCCGTTCGAACCGGCAACGAAGGGCCCGGCAAAGAAGAGCTGGGCGCCGTGGGTGTGTCCTGAAAGCTGGACGGCGGCGCCGAGCTTGGCCGCCTTGACGGCCGCCTTCGGCCTGTGGCTGAGCAGGATCACGGGCATGCCCTGGGGAAGGCCGGCGAGCGCCTTGGCCGGATCCGGCCTGGGATCGCCGCCCCGGGACGCCGTCGAGTCGGGAATGCCGGCAAGGGCAAAGCGTCCGCCTGGCCCCTCGAGCACGACATGTTCGTTGCAGAGCCAGCGCACGCCCGCAGGCATGGCCTGCCGGAGGGCGGGCCAGTCCCTGTGGTATTCATGGTTGCCCGTCACGGCATAGACGCCGAGGGGCGCCTTGAGGGCCGAGAGGCCTGCCAGGTCTGCAGCCCGGCGGGATGCCGGCCCGTCGGCAAGATCGCCGGTGAGGACAATGAGATCCGGGCGCTCCTCCATGGCGCGGTCCACGACGCTCTCAAGCCAGCCTTCGCGCGTCATGGCGGAGAGATGGAGATCCGACAGCTGGACCACTTTCAGGCCGTCCAGGGCCGCATGGCGCGCAGGCAGCTCCACCTCCACCCTGTGCACGCCCGGAACGGCGCAGCCCCTGTCCACGCAGACCACGGCAAGGAAGACCGAGACAAAGAGCAGGACGATGTCGAGCTGTCCCGAGAGCCGCCGAAAGCCGGAAAAAAGCCCCTGGCTCCGCAGGGAAGCGGTTTCGGGCCTGTCGAAGCGCGCTCCTTCGGGATCGTCCCCGCAGGCCTCGGCGCTGCGGGCGGCGCCAAGGCGCCTTGCGAGCGCGGCCAGCAGCAGGCCTGCATCGCGCACAAGGGAAAGCAGAAAGAAGAAGACGAGGCAGGCGCAGAGGAAGGCGAGCAGGCCAAAGACGAAGGCAGGCGCTTCGGGAAGGACGGTGCCGTCCAGCACGGCGCCCTGATAGAAGCGCCGTCCCGCAGGAAGGAAGGCGGCCAGGGCGAAGAGCGCCTTGGCCAGGGGATGGATGCGCGCAGGCAGGATGGTGCGCAGAAGGACGTAGCAGAAGGCCGCGATGGGCACGAAGTAGAAGCGCATGCCAGAGAGCCTCCGGCTCGGGACAGTCGGGGGAGCGACGCCAGGCGCCGGCAGGGCGGAAGCGGCGCGCCCCGCAGGCGAGGCGCGCCGGCTGGATGGCGGAGCTGCCGCTAGCCGAGGCTGGCGACGACTTCAATCTCCACCAGCGCGCCCTTGGGCAGGCTGGCGACGCCGACGCAGGAGCGGGCCGGGAAGGGCTCGGCAAAGCAGCTGGCGTAGATTTCGTTGACCTTCGGGAAGTCGTTCATGTCGGTGATGAAGACCGTGGTCTTGACGACGCTGGACGGCTCGAGGCCGGCTGCCTTCAGCAGGGCCTTGACGTTTTCGCACACGCGCTTCGTCTGGGCTTCGATGCCGCCCTCGACGAGGCTGCCGGTGGCGGGATCAATGGCGATCTGGCCGGAGCAGAAGAGCAGGCCCTGGCTTTTGACGCCCTGGCTGTAGGGACCGATGGCCGCAGGCGCGGCCTTGGTGGAAATGACGCTGTTGGGCATGGCGGACTCCCTCGCAATGGCTGCGGAAGGCCTGGGGCCCTCCGGTAGAGGCTTGGGGCGGACGGCCCCGGAAGAGGCGCCGCACGCCCCGCCGCAGGACGGCGGTCCCGGCAGGCAGGAGGCACGGCTAAGCGAAACTATGCCCATCCCCGGGGAATGGCAAATGGCCCAGAAGGCCTGTTCCCGGCCCCTGCGCACGCAAGGGCCGCGCCATGCCCGAGGGCAGAGGGCGCGTTCCCCGGGGCAGGAATCCGCGCTCACGGGGGCAGGAGTCCGCGCTCTTGAGGGCGGAAGGCAAGGCCGGGCCATAGCTGATCCAGCGCCCGGGGCAGGGGCGCCTGCGCATGCCGCCCTGCCCTGCAGCCGCCTCGGCTGGCACCCTTTTCCCGCCTCCAGCGCTTCCGATCTCCCGCATCACTGGACAACGCTTTCTGCATTCTTATTTTATAGCTCTGCGCACGCCAGCACGGGGACTGCCCGCCTGCTCCGGCAGGCGCAGAGCCCTGCCGGTCCGGCGCGCCCGCAAGCCCTTGCCCGGCGCGGCCGCAGGCCTTGGCCGGCTTTCCCTGCGTTGACACCTCAAACGGCGCAAGGCTATTATCCGCGCGCTTTTTCGCCGCTCGACCCCAGCGGGAGCGGCCCCACGGAGGCCCCGACTTGAACCAGTTTTCCCGGAACATGCTCCTTTGGGCGGTCATCATTCTCGGCATGGTGCTGCTCTTCAACATATTCCAGCAGCCCCAGCAGCAGGGACGGCAGACCGTCTCCTACAGCGAGCTCATGAACAGCGTGGACGCCGGCGGCGTGACGTCCGTCACCATTCAGGGCAGCGACGTTTCCGCCGTCATGGCCGACGGCCGGCGCGTGCACACCTACGCGCCCCGCGACGACAAGATGATCTCCCGCCTGCTCGACAAGAAGGTGGAGATCAAGGCCGAGCCCGCCGACAGCCAGCCCTGGTACATGACCCTGCTCGTCAGCTGGTTCCCCATGCTCCTGCTCATCGGCGTGTGGGTCTTCTTCATGCGCCAGATGCAGGGAGGCGCCGGCGGCAAGGCGCTCAGCTTCGGCCGGTCCCGCGCCAAGCTGCTCGACCAGAACGACAAGAAGCGGGTCACCTTCGCCGACGTGGCCGGCGTGGACGAGGCCAAGGAGGAACTTTCCGAAGTCGTGGAGTTCCTCTCCAACCCCAAGAAGTTCACCCGCCTCGGCGGCCGCATTCCCAAGGGCGTCCTGCTCGTCGGCCCGCCAGGCACCGGCAAGACGCTCATGGCGCGCGCCGTGGCCGGCGAGGCCGGCGTGCCCTTCTTCTCCATCTCGGGCTCCGACTTCGTCGAAATGTTCGTCGGCGTCGGCGCCTCGCGCGTGCGCGACCTCTTCGAACAGGGCAAGAAGAACGCCCCCTGCATCATCTTCATCGATGAAATCGACGCCGTGGGCCGCAAGCGCGGCGCCGGCCTCGGCGGCGG
>DFDR01000212.1:273-11219 GCA_002369295.1 Desulfovibrionaceae bacterium UBA3823 | reverse complement strand
GACGAGCGCGAGCAGACGCTCAACCAGCTCCTCGTGGAGATGGACGGCTTCGAAAGCAACGAGGGCGTCATCCTCATCTCCGCAACCAACCGTCCCGACGTGCTCGACCCGGCCCTGCTGCGTCCCGGCCGCTTCGACCGCCAGGTCACGGTCTCCACGCCCGACAAGCCGGGACGCCGCCAGATACTCCAGGTGCACACCAAGAAGACGCCGCTCGGCGCGGACGTCGATCTGGAAGTGCTCGCCCGCTCCACGCCCGGCTTCTCCGGCGCAGAGCTCGAAAACCTCGTGAACGAGGCCGCGCTCCAGGCCGCCAAGCAGAACAAGGCCGAGCTCAACATGGCCGACTTCGAGTTCGCCAAGGACAAGATCTTCATGGGACGCGAGCGCAGGAGCCTCATCCTCTCGGACGAGGAGAAGCGCATCACGGCCTACCACGAGGGCGGCCACGCCCTGGCAGCCAAGCTCCTGCCGGGCTCCGATCCGGTGCACAAGGTGAGCATCATCCCCCGCGGCCGCGCCCTTGGCATCACCATGCAGCTGCCGGGCGAGGACCGCCACGGCTACGCCAAGAGCTTCCTGCTCAACAACCTGGTCATCCTGCTGGGCGGCCGCGTCGCCGAGGAGATCATCTTCAAGGACGTCACCACCGGCGCCTCCAACGACATCGAACGCGTCACCAAGACGGCGCGCAAGATGGTCTGCGAATGGGGCATGAGCGAGGCCATCGGCACGCTCGCCGTCGGCGAGCAGGGCGAGGAAGTCTTCATCGGCCGCGAGTGGGTGCAGAACAAGAACTTCAGCGAGGACACGGCGCGGCTGGTCGATGCCGAAGTGAAGCGCATCGTCGAGGACGCCCACGCCCGCTGCACCAGACTGCTCAGCGACAACATCGACGCCCTGCACCGCATCGCCGAAGCCCTCATCGAGCGCGAAACCATCACTGGCGACGACCTGAACCTGCTCATCGAGGGCAAGCCCCTGCCGGCCGCCGAGGCGGCCAGGCCCGCCAGCCGGCCCGCGTCTGCAAAATCCGGCAAGGCCGGCAAGACCGGAGGCCCCGACTTCTCCTTCGAAGTTCAGGGCAAGGGACAGGACGAGGCAGGCGCCGGGAACGCCGGCAGGCCGACGCCCCCTCAAGGCCCCCAAGGGACCAGGGACGCCCAGAGCTCTCAAGGATCCCAGGATTCCCAAGGCCCGCAGGGTCCCCGGGACTAGGAGGGCGCCATGGAGGAACGCGCGCCGCGCCCCGTCTGGACAGGGCGCACGGGGCCTCTTGCCAGCCGGCTCTGCGCCGGCGTCATGGGCATCGTCAACCTGACGCCCGACTCCTTCTTCGACGGCGGAAGCCACGACGATCCCGAGGCAGGCCTGGCCCACGCCAGACGCCTGCTGCAGGACGGCGCGGACGTGATCGATCTTGGCGGCGAATCCTCGAGACCCGGCGCCAGGCCCGCGGATCCGGCCGAAGAGGCGTCCCGGGTGCTTCCCGTGCTCAAGGCCCTCAAGGCAGGACCCAATCCTCCTTTGGTGTCGGTAGACACCTACCGCGCCTCAACGGCCGTGCTGGCCCTCGAGGCCGGCTGCGACATCGTCAACGACATCTCTGCCCAGTCCTTCGATCCCGCTCTCACCGACGTGCTGGTGCAGTACAGGCCCGGCTACGTGCTCATGCACTGCCAGGGCACGCCTGCGACCATGCAGTCCTGCCCCCGCTATGCCGATCCGGCCTCGGAGGTGGCGGCCTTCTTCGAGCGGGAACTCTCCCGCCTCGTCCGGGCCGGCTTCCCCGAGGAGAACGTGATCCTCGATCCCGGCATAGGCTTCGGCAAGACGGCCAGGCACAACCTGGCCCTGATCCGGCATCCCGAGGCCTGGGCCCGTCTCGGCAGGCCCTCGCTCATAGGGCTTTCCATGAAGTCGCTCTTCAAGGACCTGCTTCGGCTTGAGACGGCGGAGCGCGGCACGGCCACGCAGGCCGCCACGGCACTGGCCCTGGTCCAGGGCTACGCCTGGCACAGGGTGCACGACGCCCTGGCAACGTCGAAAACCATCGCGCTCTTCCAGGCGCTTTCCGAGGCCTAGGGAACCTTCCATGGACAGACGTCCAGCAACCATTCCGAGCGCAAGGCGGCACGCGGCATGATTGGCGACATCACCATGATCTGGCAGGATCTGCTCGACATCGCCCTGGTCAGCATTCTCCTGTACCATGTCATCCAGCTCCTGCGAGGCTCGAGGGCCCTTGCCGTGGTTCTGGGCCTCGGCATCCTCACCGCCCTCTACCTCTTCAGCCGCGCCCTTGGGCTTTCTACCCTGCAGTGGCTGCTTGACCACCTCTTCTCCTCCCTCTTCCTCGTCATCGTCGTCATCTTCCAGGAAGACATACGCCGGGCCCTCGGCGAGATAGGCACGAGGCACATCTTCCAGCACAAGGCCCTGCGGGCCTCCAGCGTGGAGGAACTGGCCTGGGCCTGCGAGGACATGGCCAGGGCGCGCATCGGCGCCCTCATCGTCGTGGAGCGCGGCATGCACCTCGACGACATGATACGCCGCGAGGGCGTGCGCCTTGACGCCAAGCTCTCGCGCCAGCTTCTTCGCAACATCTTCCATCCCAAGGCGCCCCTGCACGACGGCGCCGTCATCATCAGCCGAGGCCGCATCGCGGCCGCGGCCTGCATCCTCCCGCTGGCCGAGGCCAGGGGGCAGAACTTCGGCACCCGCCACAGGGCTGCCCTCGGCATCACGCTGGAAACGGACGCCGTTTCGATCGTGGTCAGCGAGGAGCGCGGAGAAATCTCCATTGCGGACAACGGCGTCCTTTCGCGCAACCTCAACGCCAGCAGGCTCAGGACTGTGCTCAATGACGTCCTTTAAGAAATTCTTCGGCCCCCACGCGACCGCCATCCTGCTCTCCGTCCTGGCTGCCACGGGCATGTGGTACATGGTCTGCGTCCGCGAGCTCGTCGATATACAGTACGAAATCTTCGTGAGCTACCAGAATCTTTCCCCCAAGCTCATGGTCACCGACGGGCTCGTGAGCAAGATCACCCTGAGACTGCGCGGACCTGAGATGCTCCTGCGCTCCATCACCAAGCATCCGCACTTCACTCAGGTTGACCTCTCCACCGTCAAGAAGGGCAGAACTACAGTTCCGGTCAAGCTGGAAGAGATGCGCCACGATCTCCGGGGCTTTGAAGTCATCGACGTCCAGCCTCCCAGCCTTGTGATCACGGCCGACAATCTGGTGGAACGCAGCGTTCCGGTCAAATGTTCAAACGAACAGTATAGAAAGCTCCGCATGACGCCAGAAGGCATGAGCATCGTGCCCTCGTCGGTCGTCATCAAAGGGCCGGAGGCGACCGTCTCGGAGATGCCCTTCGTCGCATTTCGCTTAGACATCGCCCCCAATCAAGCCCCCGGCACGGTGACCAAGCCGGTGGACCTCGACATGCCGCTCCTCGTTACGGCAACGCCTTCTTCGGTGAATGTGACGTACACCTTGACGGACCGCCGCACTGAACTCACGCGCCGCGTCCGGGTCGCCCTCGATAGCCTTAAGCCCGAGGACTATCTTGTCGAGCCGGCGGAGATTATCGTCGTCGTGGACGTGCCGGAATCCCAGGCCAGCAACGCGAACTGGCTGGCCAAACTCGGCGTCATAGCCACCCCGCCAGCGCTTGAGCCGGGCGAAAGGTCCAAGGTTCCGCTCACCTTCCGCCCCCCGGACGGCATGACCGTGCTTTCGCCCGCCAATGCGGAGGTGACTGTCACCCGCAGGGGCGCCCCAGCCAGGCGCGCCGGTTCCGCGAAGCAGGAGAAGCAGGACGGCGAAGCGGAGTTCGACGGCGAAGGCGAAATCTTCAACTAGCCGGCGCCAGCCCCGGCAGGCCCGGCGCATCCGGGCAGAACAGCTTCAGGCTGAACGGTTTCAGGCAAAGCACAGCAGCGCACGCAAGGAGGCACAGCATGGCTCAACGCTTATTCGGCACGGACGGACTGCGGGGACGGGCCAACACCTATCCCATGACCGCCGAAATAGCCCTCAGGCTTGGCATCGCGGCCGGCGTCTACTTCCGCCGCGCCCCCAACTGCCAGCACAAGGTGGTCATCGGCAAGGACACGCGTCTTTCAGGCTACACCTTCGAGTCGGCCCTCACGGCGGGCCTGTGCGCCGCTGGCATGCACGTCATCATGACCGGCCCCCTGCCCACCCCCGCCATCTCCTTCCTGACCCGCAGCATGCGCGCGGACTTCGGCGTGGTCATCTCCGCCTCCCACAATCCTTATGCCGACAACGGCATCAAGTTCTTCGACGCCGAGGGCTTCAAGCTGCCCGACGAGAAGGAGGACGCCATCTCCGCCATGGTGCTCGACCAAGGCTACCACTGGCCCTATCCCGACTCCTCCAAGATAGGCCGGGCCACCAAAATCGACGATGCCGGCGGCCGCTACATCGTCTACACCAAGGGATGCTTCCCGGCAGGGCGCACCCTGACGGGCCTGCGCATCGTCGTGGACTGCGCCAACGGCGCCAGCTACAAGGTCGCCCCCCTGGCGCTGGAGGAACTCGGCGCCGAGGTGGTGCGCATCGGCACCGAGCCCAACGGCATCAACATCAACGACCACTGCGGAGCCCTCTACCCCGAGACCATGTCCGCCAAGGTCAAGGAGGTCCGCGCAGACCTGGGCATCGCCCTCGACGGCGATGCGGACCGCCTCATCATGGCCGACGAGCACGGCCATATTCTGGACGGCGACCAGCTCATGGCCATGTGCGCCCAGCACCTCATGGAGCACGAGGCCCTGCCCGGCAACGCCGTGGTGGCCACGGCCATGAGCAACCTCGCGCTCGAGCTCTTCATGAAGGAGCGCGGGGGACGCCTTCTGCGCAGCAAGGTCGGCGACCGCTACGTCATGGAAATGATGCGCCGCGAGGGCGTCATGTTCGGCGGCGAGCAGTCGGGACACCTCATCTTCCGCCAGTTCTCCACCACCGGCGACGGCCTGCTGGCCGCCCTGCAGGTGCTCCACATCATGCGCGAGAAGGAGCGTCCCCTCTCCGAGATCTCGGGCCTGCTCACCCTCTTCCCCCAGAAGCTCGTCAACGTGCACGTGGAGAAGAAGCTGCCCTTCGAGGAGCGCCCCGCCATTGGCGAGGCCGTGCGCAAGGTGGAGGAGGCCCTCGCCGGCCGCGGCCGGGTGCTGCTCCGCTACTCCGGCACCGAATCCCTGTGCCGCGTCATGGTGGAGGCTGAGGACGAGCTCAAGGTCGAGCAGTACGCCCAGGAGCTTGCCGGCGTCGTGCAGAAGGAGCTCAGCCGCTAGCCGGCGCATGCGCATCCTGGCCGTGCGCCGCGCCGGCAAGACCGCCCCTTGCGGCCTTCCCAGCCCCCCTTCTCCCCTGCCGCCGGGGGCCGCGGCGCAGGGCCGGCCGAAGCGCATGCCGCGGAAGCGGCCTTTCCAAAGAATGCGCAGGCACGCCGCACGCCCGTCACGCTGCGCTCTGTTCAAGCGCGCCGTTTCGGGCTATGCTGGCATAGCCCGGCGGCACTCCAGTCCGCGCCCCGGCGCAAGCCAGTCAACAAACGGAGGCATCGCCATGAAGCCCATTCGCAAAGTCGTCATCCCCGTCGCAGGATGGGGCACCCGCTCCCTTCCCGCTACCAAGAACGTCCCCAAGGAGATGCTCCCCGTCTTCAACAAGCCGGTCATCCAGCACGTGGTCGAAGAGGCCAGGGCCGCCGGCATTACGGACGTGGTCTTCGTCACCAACCGCGACAAGAGCGTCATCGAGGACTACTTCGACCACAACCTGCAGCTGGAGGGCATCCTCGAGCGCGCCGGCAAGTACGAGCTGCTCCACACCATCCAGCGCGTGGCCGAAGAGGTCAACGTCATCGCCGTGCGCCAGAAGGAGCAGAAGGGCCTCGGCCACGCCGTACTCTGCGCGCGCCAGATCATCGGCGACGATCCCTTCGCCATCATGGTGGGCGACGACCTCATCTTCTCCGGCGTGCCCGGCATACGCCAGCTTGCCGACGTGGCCCTCGCCGAGAACAAGTCCGTCGTGGGCGTCATGGAGGTGCCGGAGGAGAACGTTTCCCGCTACGGCATCGTCGACGGCGAAGAGACCGCGCCCGGCGTCTACAAGGTGCGCGGCCTCGTGGAAAAGCCCAAGAAGGAGGACGCCCCCTCGAGGCTGGCCATCGTCGGCCGCTACGTGCTGACGGCGGACATCTTCGACTACCTCGAGAAAACCGCGCCCGGCGTGGGCGGCGAGATCCAGCTCACCGACGCCATGGCCGCCATGTGCCAGGATCAGGGCATGATGGCCGTGAAGATCGCGGGCAAGCGCTTCGATGCCGGCAACTGGCCCGAATTCCTTTCCGCCAACATCTACTTCGGCCTGCAGGACGAGAGCGTGCGCTACCAGCTCATCGACGAGCTCAAGCAGTTCCTCCAGCTGAACTAGCCCAGGGCCGCAGGCCCACGGCACCTTTTCCGGCCCCGCCCCCTGCCCGACCCGGGACAGGAGCGGGGCCGGCCTTGTTGCTCTGCCTTTCCGCCTGTCTGCCTTTCCGCCTGCCCGCCCCTGTCCTCCCTTTCCTCCGCCGAGCCAAGGCCCCCCCGTGAACGCCGTCGTCGCCCTCCTCGAGCCGCCCTACATGGACCTCACCTACACGCTGCCGCCCGGCTTTCCGGAAGACTTCTGGAAGCCGGGGCTGCGCTGCGCCGTGCCGGTGGGAACGGGCCCCCTGCGCCCTGCCATCGTCCGCAGGCTCACGGACGAGGTGCCTGTGAACGCCAAGGGCAGGCCCTTTGTCCTCAAGGCCATCTGCTGGCCCCTGGAGGACAGGCCCCTGCTCTCCGGCGCCGTCTTCGCCATGCTGGAGGATCTTGCCTCCCGCCAGTGCGCCCCCTGCGGGCAGACCGTCGCTCTCCTTGTCCCCTTCCTGAAAGATCTCAAGGTCTCCCTGCACCGCCCCGGGGCCAGCGCCGGCGAGAGCCAGGGCTCCGCGCGGACCGTGCCCCTTTCCCGCATCCGCCAGGCCTCGCCGGAGGAGCGCCTTGCCTGGGCCCGCGAGCTTGCGGAAGGCTCGGCCCGCATGCTCCCGCCGCGGAAGGATCCGGCGCTGAACGAGCGCTGCGTGCTGGCCGTGGATCCGCCCTGGCCCGTGCGTCCCAGCGCGCGGCTGCAGATCAAGTGCCTCGAGCACCTTGCCTTCCACGGCCCCTGCAACAGGCGCCAGCTTGCCCGGGAGATCGGCGCCGCGGGGAGCGCCGTCATTGCGAAGCTCCTTGCCCAGGGCGCCATCGCCATTGAGCGCGACGAGGAGGACGAGCCCGGCTTTGCAGTGAACGAAGCGCTGCTGGCGCCCGAAGCCCTGGGCTTCGAGCTCAACGCCGACCAGCGGCATGCCGTTGCCGACGTCGCGGATCTGCTGGAGCGGGGCGAAGCGGCCCACCGCCTGCTCTACGGCGTCACGGGCTCGGGCAAGACCGCGGTCTACCTGGAGCTGGCAAGGCGCTGCCTTGCCCTGGGGCGCTCCGTCCTGCTGCTGGCGCCGGAAGTGGCGCTGGCCCACAAGCTGCGCCGGGATGCAGCCCAGGCCCTGCCGGGAACGGAGCCCGTGCTCTACCACGGCTACCAGTATCCCACGCGCCGCGAGGCCATCTTCCGCAGCCTTGCCGCCTCCAGAGGCCCCTGCCTCGCCGTGGGCACGCGCTCGGCCCTCTTTCTGCCCCTGCCCCGCCTTGGGCTTGTCGTTCTGGACGAGGAGCACGACGCCTCCTTCAAGCAGGACGAGGGCCTTCCCTACCAGGCCAAGGAGCTGGCCTGGTTCCGCGCCGGCCGGGAGAAGGCCGTGCTGGTGCTGGGATCGGCGACGCCGGACCTCAAGACCTGGCATGCGGTCCAGAACCAGGCCCTGCCCGTGCTCGAACTGCCCCGCCGGGTCACGGGACGCGAGCTTCCGCCCATCGAGCTCGTCGACATCTCGCGGCTGCGCCAGCTTGGCCAGGAGGACGCCAGCGGGCTCGCGCCCCGGAGCATCGAGGCCCTGGAGGACGCCGTCGAACGCGGCGAGCAGGCCATGGTGCTGCTCAACCGCCGCGGCTTTGCCCACCACGTCTACTGCCAAGGCTGCCGCGAGACCCTTGCCTGCCCCAACTGCGCCGTCGGCCTCTCCTACCACCGCGGCGAAGGCCGGCTCCTGTGCCACTACTGCGGCTGGTCCATGCCCTTTCCGGCTCCCTGCCCCAAATGCAGCGGCATGGACTACCTGCCTGTGGGCGACGGCACGGAAAAGCTCGCCGACTGGCTCTCGGCCAGGCTCAGCCAGCCGGTGCTGCGGCTTGATCGGGACTCCACCCGCAGGCCCGGCGCGGTGGAGGATCTGCTTGCCCGCTTCGCCAGGGGCGAGGCGCCCGTCATGGTGGGCACCCAGATGCTCTCCAAGGGCCACCACTTCCCCGACGTGACCCTCGCCGTTGTGGCGGACGGGGATCTGGGCCTCAGCATTCCCGACTACAGGGCTGCCGAGAGCACCTTCCAGCTCCTCGTGCAGTCGGCGGGCCGCGCAGGCAGGGGCGACAAGCCTGGCCGCGTGCTCATCCAGACCCGCGACGTCGGGCACTACTGCTGGCAGTACGTGGCCAAATCCGACTACGAGGGCTTCTACCGCGAGGAGATTGCCCGCCGCCAGCGCTACGGCTATCCACCCTTCGTGCGGCTTGCCATGATCCGCTTCTCCTACGAGCGGGAGAGCCAGGCCGGCGAGGAGGCCATGCAGGAGGCCTGCGCCTTCCTCAAGCGCGAAGCCAGGACCCTGCAGGTGCGGCTGCTGGGCCCCGTGCCCTCCCCCATACCCTGGCTTTCCGGCAGAAAGCGCTGGCACTGCCTGATCAAGGCCCAGGACTGGCAGATCGCCCGCAGGCTCTACTGCGCCGTGCTCGCCCGACCCGAAGCCGCAAAGCTGCGCATCCAGCTCGACCTCGACCCCATGTCCATGCTCTAGGGCTGTTTTCTGCTCAATTTGCCGGTTTTTCCTGTTTTTTGCCAAAAGCTCCGTTTTCTCTGAAGACGGAGCTTTGTTTTCCCCCTCGATATGCCTATAATTTCATGGTGATGCCATCCACAGCCTGCCGGCATGATCTATGCCATAATACATTCCTTGTTTTTTCTCTCAATTCCTTCTTTTTATGAGAAAAAGTTTAGAAAAAATCCAAAGCTTTTCCCGAGATCTGGCGGAACGGCAAATCTTCTTCAAGCATTGCTTGACATTTATTCCGCTCTAGGCAAAGCTTGCCTCGTTCCCTTCGGGCAGGGGACCATTGGAGGTAACACGCATGAAACGAATCTTTGCTGCTCTGGCGCTTGTCTGCGCTCTCGCCCTTCCCGGCTCCGCCTCTGCGGAAGGCACTGGCATGTACCTGGCTCCCAAGTTCCTGATGACAGTGCAGAACCTCGGCACGGTGGAGCACTCCGGCCTCGGCGGGTTCGGCATCGACAACTACTCCCAGTTCACCCTCGGCGGCGCGCTGGCCGCCGGCTACGACTTCTGGCCGCAGCACATGTTCCCGGTGCGCATCGAAGTGGAAGGCGCGCTGCGCGGCAACAACGAGCGCGCCTGGACAGGCGCGCGCGGCGACTGCAAGGAAACCTTCAATTCGACCACCCTCCTTGCCAACGTCTACTACGACTTCCACAATTCCACGGCCTTCACCCCCTACGTGGGCGCGGGCCTCGGCTTCGCCTTCAACTACCTGGGCGTGGACGTGCACGACGCCGCCGGCGCCAGCATCGCCAGCCAGGACAAGCGCCAGACCAACCTCGCCTGGAACCTCGGCCTTGGCGCGGCCTACCAGATCAACGACCACATGGCCATTGACGCCGGCTACCGCTACGTGGACTTCGGCTACACCGAAGTGGATGGCACCTCGGCCCACGGCAGCGGCTCCGTCGGCATCCGTCCCTACGCCCACGAAGTTTCCCTCGGCCTTCGCTGGGGGTTCTAACCGCCTTCCGCCCGTCCAGGCGGGCGTTGACATAGCTTCCGGGGACGCCCTGCGCCGAGGCCTGCGCAGGGCGTCCCGCCGTTTTGACGCTGCACGTTCTGCAGGCTGCGCCCAGGCCGCCTCCGGCCGCGCTCCAGGTTGAAGCCCCGGTCCTCTCCGTGTATGCTGCCTGCGGGCCGGATGCCCGCCTGCAGGCTTCCGCCCCCCCGTCTCCAAACCTCAACCCCCCATCGCGAGGCAGCTTTGAGCAACGAACCGGACAAGATTATCTACTCCATGATCCGCGTTTCCAAACGCCACGGTCAGAAGGAAGTGCTGAAGGACATCTCCCTTTCCTACTTCTACGGCGCCAAGATCGGCGTTCTGGGCCTCAACGGCGCAGGCAAGTCCAGCCTGCTGAAGATCCTTGCCGGCGTCGACCAGAAGTTCGACGGCAAGACCGTGCTCGCCCCGGGCTACACCATAGGCTACCTGGAGCAGGAGCCGCTGGCCGGCGAGACGCGCACCGTGCGCGAGGTGGTCGAGGACGGCGTTGCCGAGCTCAAGGCCATTGTCCAGGAGTTCGAGGACATCAACGCCAAGTTTGCCGAACCCATGGACGACGATGCCATGAACGCCCTCATCGAGCGCCAGGCCAAGGTGCAGGAGGAAATGGACGCCAAGGATCTCTGGGATCTGGATGCGCGCCTCGACATGGCCATGGACGCCCTGCGCTGCCCGCCAGGGGACATGCCCGTGCCCCAGATCTCGGGCGGCGAGCGGCGCCGCGTGGCCCTGTGCCGGCTGCTTCTGAAGGCGCCCGACATCCTGCTTCTGGACGAGCCCACCAACCACCTCGACGCCGAGTCCGTCCAGTGGCTGGAAGAGTATCTGCACACCTTCCCCGGCACCGTCATTGCCGTCACCCACGACCGCTACTTCCTCGA
>DFDR01000212.1:0-154 GCA_002369295.1 Desulfovibrionaceae bacterium UBA3823 | reverse complement strand
AGGGCAACTACTCCTCCTGGCTCGAGCAGAAGGAAAAGCGCCTGGCCAGCGAGGAGAAGGCCGAGACCGAGCGCCAGAAGACGCTGGCCCGCGAGCTCGAATGGATACGCATGTCGCCCAAGGGCCGCCACGCCAAGAGCAAGGCGCGCATCAA
>DFDR01000128.1 GCA_002369295.1 Desulfovibrionaceae bacterium UBA3823 | reverse complement strand
ATGAGCAACATCATGGCGGCCGTCGGCCGCGTGCAGCTCTCGCGCCTGGAGCCCGAATTCATCCCCGCCCGCAAGCGGCTCTGCGCCCTCTACCGCGAGGAGCTGAAGGACGCTGCCGGCGTGGCTTTCCTCAGGGAAAGCCCCCGCGACGACATCGTGCACCACATCCAGCCCCTGCGGGTTCTGAACGGCCGCATGCCGGCCGTGCGCCAGCATCTGCTCGACGCCGGCATCCCCGTGGGCGTGCACTACAAGCCGAACCACCTGCTTTCCTACTTCAAGAGCGAGGGCGAGGCCCCCTTCCCCCAGACCGAGGGCCTCTTTGCCGAGCTCATGACCCTGCCTCTGCACCCCGGCCTTGCCGATGCCGACGTGCGCGAGGTCTGCGCGAAGATCAGGGAAGCCCTCGCCTAGCCTTCATTGGGAGAGCAAGTCCCTCACTTCGCCATAGCCGCTTTCCCGTTGTGCCGAAAAGCCCCCGGCAGAGGAGCACGGCGCAGCTGCCGTTGCCTTGTTCGCTTCGCCCCGCAGGGGGAGTGCTGCCGGATGTCCGGCCGATGTGTCCGGGATGGGCATTCAGCTGCTAGGGAGGGCGTGCTGCAGCCGGCGCCTCGCCAGAGCACGGAGCAGCGTCTTGCGTTCAGGAAGACGAAGAGGGCTTTGGCCCCAGACCGTTGTCTGGCCTTCCACAGCGCCCCTCTTCACAGGAAGGTTGCTTTCGCAGGAAGGCTGTTTTCCGCGAGCGGAGACGCCCTCTCTGCGCCACGCCAGAGACAGTTCTGGCATCAACCAAGGAGCCACGCCATGCCCAACGGCCAGCCCATCGTATCCATCGTCATGAACTGCCTCAACAGCGCCGAGCACCTCAGGGAGGCGCTGGCAAGCGTCAGGGCGCAGACCTTCGGCGAGTGGGAGATAGTCTTCTGGGACAACTGCTCCACGGACGAGAGCCCGGCCATTGCAGCCGGCTTCGGCCCGAAGCTGCGCTACTTCCGGGGAGAGCGCATCGTTCCCCTCGGTGCAGGCCGCAACCTCGCCATCCGGCAGTGCCAGGGCCGGTACATCGCCTTCCTCGACTGCGACGATCTCTGGCATCCCCGCAAGCTCGAAAGCCAGGTCGCCCTCTTCGAGGCCAATCCCCGCGCTGGCCTCGTCACGACGGATACGGTCATGTTCGACGGCACCCGCGAGCTCAAGCGGGTTTTTGCCGCCTCCCAGCCCGGCCGAGGCATGGTCTACGATGATCTCATCCAGCGCCAGTGGATTTCCATGTCGTCGGCCATGGTGCGCCGCGAGGCGCTGGAGGGGCTTGCCGGCGGACCCGGAGTCTGGGCCGGCGGCTGGTTCGACGAGCGCCTCAACGTCTGCGAGGAGGCCGACGTCTTCTACCGCATCGCCCACGACTGGGAGCTCGACTACGTTGACGCTCCCTACACGCGCTGGCGCGTGCACGGCCAGAGCACGACCTTCCGCAAGTTCGCCCAGTTCGCCAGGGAGACCCGGCTCATTCTCGACAAGCAGCGCAGCCTCTATCCGGACTTCGATGCGAAGCACAGGGCCGTGGCGGATCTGCTCGAGGAACGGGCCGCCTTCGAGGAGGCCGTGGCCCTGTGGCGCGAAGGCGACGGCGCCAGGGCCCGCGCCGTGCTCGCCCCCTTCCGCGGCCGGCGGCGCAAGAACCAGGCCTTCTGGCTCCTCTCTCTCCTGCCGAGCTGCACCTTTGACGCTGCGGCCAGGATCTACTTCTCCCTGCCGAAGCTCTTCAAGTAGCCGGAGCGCTCTGCGCTCCGTCCGCTTTTGCTAGGCCATGTGGCCTGCGCCCTTGAGCAGCCACACGAAGAGCAGGAGCGAAAAGAAGCTCATGACGTTCGTGACGGCGACCGTCAGCGCAGTCTCTTCCGGCGCCGCGCCGTAGACCTCGGCGAAGACCGAGGTGACGATGCCCGTGCCCGTGGCGCACATGACGACGGTCACGGCAAGCCACTCCTGGCTGTAGCCGAAGCAGGCAAGCATCGCCCATGTGGCGGCCGGAAAGCCGAGGAGCTTGGCCAGGGAGACGAGGCAGGAGTGCAGGAAGAGCCCCTTCCGCCCTGAGACCGCCTTCTGCAGGAAGCTGCAGAGGTTGAAGCCGAAGACGAAGAGCATGGCCGTGGGCGAGAGCATGCCGAGCATGTGGACGGCCTTGGCGGCCGGCTTCCAGAGCGGGATCTGCAGGAAGGCCAGGGAGAGGCCGACCAGGGTCGCGACGAGCACCGTGTTGCCAAGGACGTACTGCCTGACGATGCGCCAGCAGGCTGTCGCCAGGCCTGCCTGGGGGGCTTGGGGGGCGCTTCCTTCGCCGGCCCTCCGGCGCCTGCTCCAGGCATCGAGGCAGATTTGTCCCGTGAGGCCGGCCGAGTTGCTGGCAACGACGCACAGGCCCGCCACAGCCAGGGCCTGCTGGTTGCCGGGGAAGAGGTTCATGACCACGGGCAGGCCCACGAAGGCCGCGTTGAAGAAGACCGTGGAGAAACCGTAGATGACGGCAGGCCCGAAGGGCACCCTGCGGGCGAGTTCGATGCCGGCCCAGCTCCAGAGGATGGCGAGGGGCAGGACGGCCGTGGCAAACCACCACCATCCCTGGGAGAGCTGCTCGGCAGTGACCTGGGTCATCATGTGGAAGAGCAGGCAGGGCAGGGTGACGTTGACCACGAGCACGGAGACGGTGCGTCCCGTCTCGCGGGGGAGGATGCCGGCGCGCTCAACCAGAACGCCGGCCAGGATGACCAGAAAGACCGGCGTGATGGCGTCGAGGATGGCGAGCATCTGGAAGTGGGCGCGGGGCTATTCGTCGCCGACCTTGAGGGCTGCCAGGAAGGCTTCCTGGGGCAGCTCCACGTTGCCCATGCTCTTCATGCGGCGCTTGCCCTCCTTCTGCTTTTCGAGGAGCTTGCGCTTGCGGGTGATGTCGCCGCCGTAGCACTT
>DFDR01000230.1:5953-8976 GCA_002369295.1 Desulfovibrionaceae bacterium UBA3823 | reverse complement strand
AAACGAGACAAGACAATTCAATAGCGTATCAAGAGATATGTCTTTAGAAAAAGCAAAAGAATCTCTTAGTTGTCTTGCAGAATATATCACACATTATTATAACAAAATGCCAATAATACTCATAGATGAATATGATACTCCCATGCAGGAAGCATGGATACATAGATACTGGGAAGATAAAGCCAATTTTTTCATGGATTTTTCAACTCTACATTTAAAACAAATACTTTGATAGAACATGGATTAATGACTGGTATTACCAGAATTAGTAAAGATTCTTTGTTTTCAGACATGAATAATCTTGAGGTTGTAACTGTCACATCTCCATTTTATGCCGATTGTTTTGGCTTCACGGAGAATGAGGTTTTTCTCTCATTAGAAGAATACGGCCTTTTTGATAAGGACGGAGTAAAAGCTTGGTATGATGGATTCACTTTTGGTTGCAACAGGGATATTTACAACCCATGGTCTATACTTCAACTTATTAGAAAAAAAGAATTTAATACATATTGGGTTGATACAAGCTCAAATCTTTTAGTTGGATCTCTTATTCAACAATCTAAGAAAGAACTTAAAATACAGATTGAAACACTGCTTCAAGGGAAATCGATTGTCACTCATCTAGACGAGCAAATTGTTTTTAATCAATTGAAAATTGTACCAAGTGCTGTTATAAGTATTCTTATAGCTACAGTATATCTCAATATAATATCATGCAATAAAAGTATTAAACAATATGAAATAGAGATAACAAATCATGAAGTTAATGCTTGAATCATTGATTAAACAATGGTTTAACTCAGAGATTCTTTCTTATATATCTCAAGAATTCAGAAATGCTATTTATGAATGTAGAATAGAAAGATTGAATACAATGATGAACAAAATTACAATGGAGACATTCAGTTTCTTCGACATGAGTGGCAAGGAGCCGGAGAAATTCTACCATGGTTTTACGCTTGGCCTCATCGTCGATCTCAAAGGACGCTATCAGATTGAATCCAATAGAGAAAGCGGCTATGGACGCTATGACGTCATGCTCTTCCCTCTGCACAGCCAGGATCCTGGCATTGTCATCGAGTTCAAGTCGCTTGCCGCTGACGAGGGAGAAAAGGATCTGAGCGATACGCTTGCTTCTGCGCTCAATCAGATTGCCGACAGAAACTACGTCGCAGCGCTTGAAGCCCGGGGCATTCCCCATGACCGCATCTACGCCTACGGCTTTGCGTTCCGCGGCAAGGATGTCCTGATAGGAGGCGGAAGGCTGTAGTTCGGGCCATATCCCGCTCCGAGCAGGGCCGTGCGCCTGCCGGCAATGTCGTTCGCCTCCCCTCTGCGTTCTGCCCCGCCGCTGGGCAAAGGAGCATGCTCATGCGTACGCGCCCCCCTTCCATCCTACTCTCCACGCTGGTCCTTATGCTCTGTCTGGCCGCGCCGGCCTCCGGGGAGGAGAAGCCAAGCCTCGAGGAGATCCTGGAGGGCGGACGCCTCGAGGATCTCAAGGGCTGCTGGGAATGCGTCACGGGACTCGTCAACGCAGACACGAAAGCCCCCCTTGCGATGGAGTTCTGCTTCGATGCCGACGGCGAGGGCGAGCGCACCGTGAAGGAGAAGTTCGGCGACACCTGCCGCGGAAGCGCCCAGGCCGTTCTGAACGAGGACGGCGTCCTTGCCGTCGAGGCAGGCCCTGCGCAGTGTTTCCGTTCGGACTCCCGCTACATGCCCCAGCGCATCGCGTGCCGGAACGGCGTGGACGGCCCCGAGTGCGAAGGAACCGAGGAGAGGACGAAGGGCAGGCCTGCGAAGTGGACTGCCGTCTTCGAGCGACAACAGGTCCGCTCCGCTGCCAGCGGCGGCAAGGTGGCAGGACATTTCTGCACAGGAAAAAAAGCTATTTTTCATTTACACGACAGGCATCGCGACTTAAGATAGAATATACTGCAGTTGTTGCTTCTTTTGCCAAGACCGCAAAGTGCTGAAAGATGTCGCAACAACGCAAGCAGGCATGTCAATGAATTGCATTTTTCGGATACTTTGTCACAACTAAGGTTCATTTCATGTTCACTTTCTCCTGCTCCACCATGCGCATCGACGGACGCGGCACCTGCGCGAGGCGAGGTTGCTGGCATGTCTGCTCTGCCCGGGGACCTGTCCTGCCCATTCTGGCCAGACCGCCGCGCCGCGCCTTGCCTTCTGCCTTGCCGACGGCAGGCCTGGCGTGCGGGACGCCAGCGCTGGAAGCCGTATCCGCGGATCTGCTGCCCGGCATGCCGGCAGGGACCGGCATATGCAGGAGAACGCCCAGGAAAGCCCCCCGGCATCCTGCCGGGCCTTTTGGCATCAGCGAGGCCGGTCTGCGCCATGGCCTCTGGGAGACGCCATGCTGCTGACAACGCTACTTCAGGCCGATCCGCACGGCAGGCTTGCCGGCGATCCCCTGAAAATCATGATCATGGATACGGAGACCACGGGCTTTGCGTTCAGGGACAGGATACTCCAGTTCAGCGCCTGCCGTGGAGACGGCACAACCCTGGTCAACGAGCTCTTCAAGCCCGAAGGCATCAAATCCTGGCCCCGCGCCCAGCAGGTGAACGGCATCTCGCCGGAGCAGATCAAAAACGCCCGGACCTTCCGCGAGGCGGGCGAGCGGTGCCGGGCCATGATGGCGGGCATGCTTGCCGTTGCCGGCTGGAATCTCGGCTATGATCTTAGAATGATGCGCCAGTCGGGCGTGGAGCCGCCCAGGGGGCCTGCCTACATCGATCTCATGCGGCTTCTGCCTGCCGGCATGGCGGGTTCCAAGTCCCTTGAAAGCGTCTCCTGCCGCTACGGCTTTGATCCCGGCAGCGCGCCGAGGCACAACGCCATCGTCGATGTCTGGGCCACCCTCCACGCCTTCTGCGGCATGCTGCGCGATCCGGACCTCGATCCGCCTGCATTCCGGGCCTGGCGCCAGCTGCTCCAGCAGGGAGGCAACTGCGGACTCTGCCGAGGATAGCGAGGACGGCGGGCCACGCGCACGC
>DFDR01000230.1:0-5895 GCA_002369295.1 Desulfovibrionaceae bacterium UBA3823 | reverse complement strand
CGCACCTGACAGCCCTGTCTGGCAGCCCTGCCTGGCGGCACGGCCAGACACCTGCCAGTCGCCCTGCCTCAGCCCTCGGCCAGAACCGGCATGGCATCTCTGCCGTCTTGCCCCGTTCGCGGAGGCCTTGGCCGGACAGCCGGCACGCTCTGCCAGGCCACGGCCAGGAGGACGCGGGCTGGCCAGAGGCATGCGCGAGGCGAGTCTTGCCCTGCCCTCCTCGGCACGGGGCACGCTCGTTGCCTGCAGAGAAAAAATCTTCACCCGGGGAAAATTTTAATTGACATCCTTCTGGGCTTGTGACACTTTGCCCGGCGGGACGATCCAAGACTTTTCCTTTTCAAGGCAGATCCTGCCCGAAGCGACCAGCTTTGCGTAGCGCAAGGCACGGCGACTCTCTCGGCAGGCACAACCCTCAACAGCACTCGCGAGGACACGACACCAGGCGAAACCAAGCGACATCAGGCGACAGCAAGGCGACAACAGGCGTCAGCAAGGGTGGCAGCAGGCCCCGTTCCTGCCAGAATTCCGCCCTCGTGGGCATGTCCTTCGGCTGCAGGCAGGCCCGGCGCCGGCCCTCAAGCTGCACGGGGCCTGCTGGTCTTGCCTGCGGACTGTCGCTCCTGCCGGCGGATGTGGCGCATCCCTCTTTGCCCTGTCAGCTAGGCCTATTTTCCATTTCACAAGAATTTGTGGCGCTTGCCCCTGAGACCTGCCTGCGACCATGTCGCTACAATGACCCAGCAGGCAAGGTGGCTTGCGCACTGTGGCTTTTATCAAAAAACGTTCATCTGATCATCTCAACGCCATCGTCGCCGACATCCCCGGGAGCACGGCCAGTGGCAGAGACAGATCCCTTGCCAGCGCGCACCACGGCGCGCAGGAGGTGCTTGTGAACCAGACCCCCGACAATGCGTCCATCAACGCCAAGCTCGGCGAGCACATCGGCGGCTCCAGGGCCGACCGCGCCCTTCTGCAGGACAGCGGCCTCGACACCCGCTGGATGCGCTCCTGGAAGATCGTGCCCCGCGAAGGCGGGGCCTCCTACCGCATCGAGTCGCGCAAGCTCTACTTCAGACGCCAGTATCCCAGCTACGAGGCCGCGGAGGACGCCCTGGCACGTGAGCTTGCCTTCAGAACGCTCGTGCCCTTTCGGGACGAGGCGGATCAGCGCTGGCGCATCCGCCAGCGCAGGGATCCCGGCCTGGTAGTCAGCCAGGAGACCTGGCCCAGCTTCACCGCCGTCACGGAATACCTTGACGATGCCAAGCAGTGCAAGGCCCTGCTCAAGCGCCTGATCATGCTCTCCGACAAGGCCCGCAGGGAAAGTGCCCGCGAGCGCGGAGCCAGCAGGGAGGATGCCGGCCTGCCCCCCTTTCCGGCAGGCTGGGAAGCCAGCGCGGAGGAGGACGGCTGGCACCTCTACAAGCGGGGCAAGCCGGCGGACGCGCCGGTCTGCCAAAGCCGCGACGAAGCGCTGGACAAGGCCAGGGAAGGCTATGTGCGCGACCGCTTCTGCATTGTCGGCTTGAGCGCTGGCGGCGCCATCGCCAGAGTCGTGCCCGGCAGCACCGGCTGCAGCGTGTTCAAGGAGGGCTTCGCGTCCACCCTGGAGGCCGATGCCTACCTCAGGGAACACATTCAGGACTTCTTCAGTCTGGCCACGGAACGCAAGCCCCGTCCTGCCAGCGACGTCCAGCGCATTCCCTTCGCGGAGGCCAGGCGCGAGGGGCCTGCCCGCAGGGACGGTCCTGCAGAGCCCTCGGCCTTCCTCACGACCTTCGGTTTCCACGGCGTCGAGTTCGGCCTCTGGAACAGCCAGGCCGAGCGCCAGCGCCTGCTGGACAAGGCCTGGGACGGGCTCATGGATCTCGCCGGCGTGCTCGGCGTTCCCCCGAAGGCGCTCTCCCTGGACGGCCAGCTCTCCCTGGCCTTCGGCGCCAGGGGCAACGGCGGCTTTGCCTCTGCCCACTACGAGTACGGCCACGCCGTGATCAACCTCACCAAGCGCGGGGGCGCCGGCTGCCTTGCCCACGAGTGGTTCCACGCCCTCGACCACTACCTCGGCCGCAAGTCCGGCTATGCCAGCAGCGTGCGGACGGTCCTGGCCGACGGCGGCACCGGCTACGTGGTGCCCAGCCCCGAAAAGGCCACCTACTCGGGCCAGTGGTCGAGGCCCTTCGCCAGGTACCAGCCTTTCGGCAATCTCTTCGACGATGCCTGGGACAGCCTGCGCAGGGCCGTCTACGGCAGGCGGCTTTCCTCGGACTACTACCAGCATGCCGCCGAGCTGGACCGCGGCCGCAGGCAGGCCTACTGGGCCAAGCCCCAGGAGATGCTGGCGCGGGCCTTCGAGGCCTGGGTGGAGGACAGCATCGAGGCGCAGGGCCGGCGCTCTGAATTCCTCGTCAACGGCACCCGCAGGGCCGTCGGCGACATCACCCCCTACCCCGAAGGGCTGGAGCGCTCGGAACTGGCAGCCGCCTTCCGCGAATTTGCCGGCTGCACGGCAAGCCTGCTGAACAATGGCGCCGAGCCCAGACAGTCGACGGACCAGACCGCGGAGCAGCCGGCAGCGCCTGCCGGCAGTCCCGAGGCATCCAGCGCAGGCGGCGCGTAGGCGCGCCAGCTTCGCGTCTGCCAGGGCTCAGCCAGTCGCCGTGAGGCCACGCGCAGGCAGATCCTGCCGCGGCCCCGCGGCCAGGTGGACGGCCGCAGTCACGCGTGCCTCCCGGCGAGGCATGTCAGAGACCTCTTGTGGAGGTCTCTTGCGGAGGTCGCCTGGGGATGTCGCCTGGGAGGCAGCCCTGCAGACATAACCGGAGGGCGCAAGCCTGCCCCGCCCTCTCCAAGACGCGAGAAAGCTCCGCTGCCCCAATGCTCTGCGCAGGACACGCTCCCCAAGGCCTGGCACGGCTGCCTGCGGGGACCGCTAGTTCGGCGTGCCGCTGGCGGCAACCTGCCTGGCAGCCTCTTCCAGCGTTGCGGTGAAATCTTGCAAATGCTCTCTGTCACGAAAAATAAAGTCACCTTGCGTTTCCGCATACCCGGCAAACAAGATCTTCACTGCAGTCTTTATACGTCGCATAACTTTCTCAAAAAAAGAACAGCTTGCGCCAAAATCACTATAGGCGCACTTGTAGTAAATAGACACCATTGGTAGAGAATCATCACTTCCCCATTTTTCCACCACAACAATCATGGTATGATCTGGGGACAGCACTCGCACGTTGTTTTGAACATGATGAAATCATTCATGTCGCGCTGAACTTAAATATTGCTTCGCTTCATTGTTCTCTCCTTGAGCATTGCTTCATTATCTCTGCACTTTTCTTTGCGACAAGTTCCGGCTTTTTCTCTTCCGGAGCGTTGCGTTACCCTATTCTGAGATGCGCTCAAAGTCAAGGCGCAATTCGCCATGGCATGCCTGAACAAAGCGAACCAGCGTCTGGCCGACGCTGCGTGCCCGCAGATTTGTCCTGTCCTGCGCCAGACGCCTGCAGCCCTGGGCCTGCCGGCATCGTCAGCTGCACACTTTTCCCTTGAGCCCCGCAAGCCCTGCCCCTATACTGCGTCCATGCCAGACAAACCTCCCCTTGTCCGCCTTTCCGGCCAGATAGAGCGCGTCACCTACACCAACCCCGAGAACGGCTATACCATTGCCAAGGTGAAGGTCTACGGCCGTCAGGATCTCGTGGCCGTCGTCGGCGCCATCGTCGATCCCCAGCCCGGCGCCATCCTCAAGATGGCCGGCGAATGGACCACCCATCCGCGCTTCGGCGAGCAGTTCAAGGTGGTCTTCTACGAGACGGCCGTGCCGGCCACGGTCTACGGCATCGAAAAGTACCTCGGCTCCGGCCTCATCAAGGGCATAGGGCCAGTCATGGCCAAGCGCATCGTCAAGGTCTTCGGCGAGAAGACGCTCGACGTCATCGAGCAGGAGCCGGACCGCCTGGTCGAGGTGCCGGGCATAGGCCGCGGGCGCATCGGCATGATCAAGCAGACCTGGGCCGAGCAGAAGGACATACGCGAGGTCATGGTCTTCCTGCAGTCCCAGGGCGTGAGCTCCGGCTACGCCTCCAAGATCTACAAGGCCTACGGCAAGGACTCCATTGCCGTGGTGAAGGAGAACCCCTACCGTTTGGCCTACGACATCTGGGGCATAGGCTTTCTGACGGCGGACCGCATCGCCGAGAAGCTGGGCTTTGCCAAGGACTCGCCTCTGCGCGCCCAGGCCGGCCTGCTCTACGCCTTGCACGAGCTGGCTGACGAAGGGCACGTCTTCTCCCCCACGGAGAAGCTGCTTGAGACGGCAGCCAAGCTGCTCCAGATCGAGAACGAGCCGCTTCTGCGCTCCGCGCTGGGCCAGCTTGCCGCGGAGCGGCGCGTCGTCGTGGAGCCCGTGCCGCTGCGGGGCCAGGAAGTGGAGGCGACCTACATCGCCGGCTACAACCTCGCCGAAAAGAAGGCTGCCTCGAGGCTGCTCAGCCTGGCGCGCGCCAAGGCGAGCCTTCGCGAGGTCAAGGTGGATGCCGCCATAGCCTGGGCCGAGCAGAAGTCCGGCCTGACCCTGGCGGACCGCCAGCGGGAGGCCGTGGCCTGCGCCCTCCGGGGCAAGGTCATGGTCATCACGGGCGGCCCCGGCACGGGCAAGACCACCATACTCAAGGCCATACTCGGCATCTACGGGGCCATTTCGAAGCGCATCCTCCTGGCCGCGCCCACGGGCCGGGCAGCCAAGCGCATGTCCGAGGCCACGGGCCTCGAGGCCAGAACCATCCACCGTCTGCTCGCCTTCGATGTCCGGAACATGCGCTTCAAGATGGACGAGAAGACCCCCCTCGACTGCGACCTGCTCGTGCTGGACGAAGTCTCCATGGTGGACCTGCTTCTCTTCCACCATCTGCTCAAGGCCGTGCCCCGCGGCGCCAAGCTTTTGCTGGTGGGCGACGCGGACCAGCTCCCCTCGGTGGGCGCAGGCCAGGTGCTCCAGGACGTCATCGACTCCGGCGCCGTGCCCGTGGTGCGCCTCAGCGAGATCTTCCGCCAGGCCCGGCAGTCGGCCATCGTCACCGGCGCCCACCGCATCATCCAGGGCCAGGTGCCCTTTTTCGACAACAAGCCCTCGAGCGACATGTTCTTCATCGAGAAGGCCGAACCCGAGGATGTGCTCGAGACCATCATCAGCCTCGCCAAGACGAGGCTGCCCCGCAGCTACGGCCTTGATCCCCTGGCCGACATCCAGGTGCTCGCGCCCATGAACCGGGGATCGGTGGGCACGGCCAAGCTCAACGAGGCCCTCCAGCAGGCCCTCAATCCCCACGGCACCCAGGTGGCCCGCGGGATGCATGCCTTCCGGGTGGGGGACAAGGTCATGCAGATCCGCAACGACTACGACCGCGAGGTGTACAACGGCGACATCGGCCTCGTGCGGGCCATCGACGCCGAAGCCCAGGAGCTCACGGTCGAGATCGACGGCAGAGACGTGGTCTACGCCTTCACGGATCTCGACGAGCTCGTCCTTGCCTATGCCGTCACCATCCACAAGTCCCAGGGCGCCGAGTACCCGGCCGTGATCATTCCCGTCACCACCCAGCACTACGTCATGCTCCAGCGCAAGCTCGTCTACACCGGCGTCACCCGCGGCAAGAAGCTCGTGGTGCTCGTGGGAACGAAGAAGGCCCTCGCCATGGCCGTCCGGAACAACCGCAGCGTCAGGCGCTACTCCGCGCTTGCCGAGCGTCTCAGAACAGGATGCCCCGAGCAGGACGAGGAAGCATGCCCCGATCCCGGGGCGCAGCCGCTCTCCCGCTAGCTGAGGCAGTCCGGGAGGCAGCCCGGGAAGCCAGCGCATGTCCATGGCATGCGGTCGGAAACGCAAAAAGCCCCGGAGCT
>DFDR01000053.1:4400-19976 GCA_002369295.1 Desulfovibrionaceae bacterium UBA3823 | reverse complement strand
TTGATCATGATAATAAATGGAATGCATGCACCAAAGAAAAGCGAAAAACATTATTATTAATAAAGAACTGTTAAAATAGCATTGTGTTTGCTGATTATCAATTGTGTATTATTGAAAAAATAAAAACAATCAAAAATAAAAAACAAAACAATTAACATTTTAAATCAAAAAATTAAAAATCACGTAGATCGTTATCTTTTGCAAATCGAAGACTATGTCTTTCTGCATAACGCGTAAAATCTTCAGCTGTAACAACTTTACAGTTATCACAAATATAAGATTTTTCTTGAGGGTTTGTGTTGGCTTCTGGCTGTTGATTTACCGTTTTTTGAGCATTGATATTTTTTGATTTGCGCATAATTACAATTATATCACAGATAATATAGAATGCATTGTATGCTAAAGCACATAAAACCAAAATAGACATATATATCTATGGCAAATAGATAACAAACAACGAAACAGATTTCAAAGCACAATTTTGCACAGAGCGATTTGTATTTTTTTTTGAAAAATTTGGCACAGCTCGACACATAATCATAAATATAATTAGTGCTGTATTTGCCATAAAGAATAAATAGATAATCAAATCCACATCATCTGGAGATAAAAAATTATGAATATATAACAAAATATCTTGATCAAAAAACAATATAGCAGATTTCAATACATAGCAGAAGTATAAAAAATAGCATCATGGATACTCCTGTTTATAATATAATGTATAAATAGAAATAATATCTACAGATTATTATATATAAAATTTGTAATAATTGCTGTATATATACAACATTGTACAATATTATATATACATTATATTTTGCTATCTAATTTGAGAAAACGCTTCAATTGTTTGCAAAGAAAAAATCATTTTTGTTGTGATTGAAAGCTTGACAACTGGAGTAGACAGTGCTTTGCGGTGGCTTTACGCCGCAAAGCATGCCCATTCGGGGCGTTTGGCTACGCTAAGACTGCCACACGCTGCGCCTGCAGTGCAAGGGAAGGCCTTGCTGTGCCGGCAAGCTCAGAGGAGCCTCCTGCGGCGTGCATCGTCTGGCACTGTGCTTTTTCCCGGGAAGCCGCCATGGTTTCATGGTCGAGGGTGGAGCCGATGCTTCCATGATCAGTTGTGCGGGAAGATCGCCGCACGGGAAGAGGCGCTTGCCAACGAAAGCCGCCCTGCCTGCCGTGCGGGCTCCGTCCTCTCAGGGGGAAGACCTGTCTTTGCCGCGTGTCCGGCGGCTGCCTTGGCAATCCCCCAGGAAGCTTGCTGTCTGGCGATGCGCAGGGGCGCGGCAAAGCGCGGCGGTTTCATTCCGACGGCAGCCAAGACGGTTGCTTTTGCGGAGGCAAATGCGGATAGTAGATGCTGCCGGGTGCCCGGGCGGGCGCCTGCGCCTGTCGTCTCCATGCAAGGTTAAGGGAGGGTCCCATGCTGCGTTCCTGCCTCATTCTGGCCGCTGTCCTGCCCCTGATGCTCTGCGGCGAAGCCAAGGGCGCCAAAGCCCCCGAAGGCGCGGTGGCCTACGCCGCCTACCACTCCGAGTGGGGCGAGCAGCTGAAGCCCCTGGTCGCAGGGCGCATCCATCTCGAGCTGACCAGGCAGCGGCTGAACGTCAGCCTCTACGAGGGCATGCCTCCGCTGGTCTACACCGGCCCCGTGGACAGCAAAACATTCGATGAGATCGTCGGCATTCTGCGCTCCATGGATCCGGACTCCTGGCCGGGCTCGACGGGTGGCGAGGACAAGGGCACGCGGCGCAAGGACCGCTGCGAGTGGAGCCTGAACATGGCCGTCAGGGAGCCCACCTACCAGCAGATGCGCGTCTACGGCTCCGACAGTGGGCGCGACACGCCCCGCCTCGAGGCCGAGCGGCGGCTGTGCGGCTATCTCGGGAAGAAGCTGCCGGAGCTGCACGCCTCCCTGCCGAAGACGCTGCAGAAGCTCTCGTTCAGCGACAGGCCCTCGGGCGCCTATCTGTCCGTGCACGTCGACGACGGCCGCGAGGAAGTCTTCGTCAGCGTCAAGGGCCTGCCCAGTGCCGAGTTCTATGTGGAGCCGGGACTGCTGCAGGATATGCGTGCGCTGCTTGACAAGTACGGGGCTGAGACCTGGCATGGCTTCGGCTACGGGAAGTACGAGAACGGCAAGATGCCGATCTGCTTCGAGGCCGAATACAGCAGCCGGCAGCCCCTGCTGGTGCATGCCGGGCAGGACGACATGCCCAAGGGCTTTGCCGAGTTCTGCCGCGATCTGCGCGCCAGGCTCGAACCTTTGGCGCGCCGCTGGCGCGAGGCCGGAACCGTTCCGACAGGCGGGATCAAGCGCTTCCACTTCGGCGAGAGCGGCATGCGGATGGCGCCGCACTACGAGTTCTACCGCCGTCTCGACGCCGGGGGCGTGGAGGCGCACCTTATGCGCACATGGGGAAGCGAGCCCGACGGCGACGTCGCCTTAAGCGCAGCCGACGAGCAGGAGCTTGCCGGCATTCTGGCAGGCCTTGCCTCCTGGAACGGCTTCAAGGGGCGTGCGCGCGGCGTGCTGGACGGCCCCGGCTTTGGCCTCAGCGCCGAATTCGCCGACGGCAGGCGCATCGAGGCCAGCGGCTACGCCAAGTTTCCCAATGGCTACCGCGAGGGCAGGGACAGGCTTATGGGCTTCATCGAAAAGCGCCTGCCGGCATCGGCGCGCGAACGGCACGAAAGGTAGGCAGGCATGTCCGGCAAGCATTCCAGAGCGGGGGGCACGTCCGTCAGCATCAACTGGTCGGCCGTCCCCTGGTGGCTGAAGGCAGGCCTTGGCGTCCTGGCGGCCCTGCTGCTCCTGCGCGTGCTGGGCAGGCTGCTCCCGCTTGTCCTGATCGGGCTTGCGGGCTGGCTCTACCTCCGTCGCCGGTTCGGGCGCTGAGGGCTCTGCCGGCGTGGCGGAAAGCCCGCCGTCACTTCGGCTGAAGCGTCCAGCCGCAGTCGCCGTGGTAGAGCATGAGCTTCGTCATGCCGCCGTCGATGCAGATGTTTTCTCCCGTGATGAAGCCTGCCTTGTCCGAGCAGAGGAACATGACCATCTCGGCAATGTCCTGCGGCGTGCCGACCCGGCCTGCGGGATGCTGCTCCGCGTCCGGTCCCGAGTAGTTCCTTCCTTCCGTATCGATCCAGCCGGGCGAGACGGCGTTCACGCGCACCCTCCCCGCCAGGCTGGCCGCAAGGGCGTGGGTCAGCGCCGAAAGGGCTCCCTTGGCAGCCGTGTAGCTCTCGGTGCCGGGCTGGCTCATGCGGTCGCGGGAGGAGGAGATGTTGACGATGGAAGCCCCCGGAGCGAAGTGGGGCTCGAAGAGCCTGGCCAGCCAGAAGGGCGCGGCCGCGCCGACCTTGAAGGCGTAGAGGAAGTCGTCCCAGGAGCACGAGTCTACGCCCTGCATGAGGGGCTTGGCGTTGTTGACGAGAAAGTCGATCTTGCCGTGCTCGGCAACGACCTTGGCGGCAAAGCGCTCGAGCGTCTCCCTGTCGGCGCAGTCGCCGGTGAAATAGGGGTTGGGCTCCTTGTCCAGAATGCACGCCGCGGCGCCGCGCTGCCGGAAAAGCTCCGCAATGGCCCTGCCTATGCCCTTGGCCCCGCCTGTGACAACCGCTACCTTGCCCGTGAACGTGCCGCGCCTCCTTGTGCTTTCGGCCAGCATAGGGGCTGACCGGGGACAGAGCAAGGCCTGCATTCGCCAGGGGGTGCATCCGCGGCAAGGGGAAGCCTGGCAAAAAGCCAGAGGCGTGCCCGCACGTCTGGTCGCGCTTGGCTGCTGGTCTGCAGGCCCTGTCTGCGCCTGGGAGAAGCCTCGATGCTTCCCCAGTGCCAGCGTTTTTCCGGGTGGCGCTGGGCATGGCGCTCCCGGGACGCTGGACCCGAGTGGCTACAGAACGCTCCGACGTGGAACTTCTCTGCCCCGCGCGGCGGGGCGTCTGGCGCATGCGAGGCTTGCTGCCCTTGGCGCCCAAGCCTTTTTGGCTTGTCGTGAGAGGACGAAACCGCTACAACCTTCCAATCCGTGCTGGCAAACCGGATATCTTCGGATGCGCTGTCAGACCACCAAGGGCCGAGGCGGGCATGCGCGACCGGTTTTGCGGCATGCCCGGAGCGGGAGGAGGTGCACCGAAAGGCTCTGCGTCCGGGGAGAGTGCGCCTCGTCCATGCCGCCGGCCGGCGGCCTGAACCGACAACCAGCACCCCGGGGGGAAACAATGAACAGCATCGTCAAATGGTATCTGGACGTCAGCCTGATACTGCGCATCTTCGTCGGCCTGTGCCTAGGCGCGGCCATAGGCCTGGCGGCGCCGGGCTGCACTGGCATCGCCATCCTGGGCACGCTCTTCGTCGGCGCCCTGAAGGCCGTGGCCCCCGTGCTGGTTTTCGTCCTCGTGCTCAACGCCCTCGCCAACGCCAGGCAGGGGCTGGGCTCCAAGTTCAAGACCGTCACCGCCCTCTACCTTGTGGGCACCTTCTTTGCCGCCTGCACGGCCGTTGCCGGCAGCTTCCTCTTCCCCGTCACCATCAAGCTCGATCTGGCCGGCGCCACCAACACGCCGCCCGGCGGCCTTGGCGAAATCCTGACCACGCTCGGCAAGAACATGGTGGACAACCCCATCCACGCCATCGCCAGCGCCAACTACGTCGGCATCCTCTTCTGGGCCATCGTCTTCGGCGTGTGCCTGAAGAAGTTCGCCAAGCCCAGCACCCTGGAATTCATGCACGACCTCGCCGACATGGTGTCCGACGCCGTGCGCTTCGTCATCCAGCTCGCCCCCTTCGGCATCTTCGGCCTGATGTTCTCCGTCGTTGCCGAGAACGGACTTGCCGTCTTCATCGACTACGGCAAGCTCCTGCTCCTGCTGGTCGGCGCCATGCTGACCGTCGTGCTCATCGTCTATCCGCTGATGCTGGCCTTCTTCCTGCGCAGCAACCCCTATCCGCTGGTCTTCCAGTGCCTGCGCGGCAGCGGCATCACGGCCTTCTTCACCAGAAGCTCCGCGGCCAACATTCCCGTCAACATGGCCCTGTGCGAGCGGCTTGGCCTCAACAAGGCCTTCTACTCCGTCTCCATTCCCCTCGGCGCCACCATCAACATGGGCGGCGCAGCCGTGACCATCACGGTCATGACCCTCGCCGTGGCCCATACCCTCGGCGTGCAGCTCAGCCCCGTCACGACCGTCATCCTGAGCTTCCTCTCCACGCTCGGCGCCTGCGGCGCCTCCGGCGTTGCCGGCGGCTCCCTGCTCCTCATTCCCATGGCCTGCTCGCTGTTCGGCATCGTCAACGACATCGCCATGCAGGCCGTGGCCGTCGGCTTTGTCATCGGCGTGGTCCAGGATTCCGTGGAGACGGCCATCAACTCCAGCTCAGACGTCATGTTCACAGCCTGCGCCGAAGTCGTCGACCGCAGGAAGGCCTACCAGGAAGGCAAGACGTACGAGTCCGGCGCGCCCGAATAGCCCCCGGCCGCACGCACGCACTCGCCTGCGGCATTCGAAACAGGACGGCGGAGCTTCCGGATGGAGGCTCCGCCGTCTGCGTTGAGGCTGTCCGCGCGCCGGGAAGCTAGCGCTGCCAGTCGTCGGCTATGCCCTCGATGACGTAGCCGAAGGGAGATGTCTTTTCGGGCCGGACGGTCACCCAGAGCGTGCCCTGCTTCTCCTTGGGGTTGTCCTCGTAGGTCGAGTACATCTCGCCGACGACGACGGTGCGCCCGCCCTTGTCCTCGGTTCTGACGAACTTGATGACGTCGGGATGCACGCCGGCATCGCCGCAGTTGTCGATGTAGAGGTGCTTGCCCCTGGCCTTGGCGTAGGCGGGGACGGGGACGGACCGGCCGAGGAGGTTGACGATGGTGCCCTGCACCTCGGCTGCGCTGAAGCGGGAGGCGCCGGCCTTTTCATCGAATTCCTGCTCGCAGAGGTTGCAGGCGATGTAGCGGAAGTTCTCCTCCAGGAAGGCGTCCGTCAGGCGGGTTCGGTCGCCTTCGGTGACGGTGTGGAGGGTCAGCGCGTTTTCGAGGATGGTCTGTGCGGTCTTCCTGTCCATGGCCTGCGCGGTCTGGCAGCTGAAGGCAAGGACGGCCAGCGCAAGCAGGACGGCAAGTTTCTTCATGGCTCGCTCCTGACGGCAAAAGGGGGACCGGCAGAAGGAGCGCCGGCCCCGTGCCCTGCGCGCCTGCAGCCGGCGCAGGGCCGCCGGAGGGCGCCCCTGCATGGAAGCAGAGCCATGGTAGCAGGCAGGATGCCTGCGTCAACAGGGGCGGGCGGCCCGGCTGCTAGGCAAGGGACATGAGCACGACGCCCACGGAGAGCAGGACGACGCCGAAGGTCTTCTGCCTGGAGAGCTTCTGCCGGAAGCACAGGCGCCCGATGGTCAGCGTGCCGTAGATGCCGAAGACGCACCACAGGGCGTAGGCGACGCCAAGCGGAATGACGGTCAGCACGCGCCGCATGCAGAAGAAGGAGGCGAAGATGGCGGCAATGGAGAGGGCTGCCCAGCCAAGGCGCCTGAAGCCGTGGGACATGACGAGGGCGGGGATGGCCACCATGTCCGTGGCCACGGCGCCGGCAAGCCAGGCAAGGGCCCAGGCGAGCTCGCGGGAAACGTGGAGTTCCGGCATGGTCAGTTCCTGTCCTGCGGCGCCGGCTTTGGCTTGTCGAGGTTGATGGCGAGCATGCCGGCAATGACGAAGGCGATGCCGGCCACCTTGGCCAGGGGCATGGCTTCCTGGAAGAGGAGGAAGCTCAAGAGGCACACGCCAGCCGTGCCGATGCCGGACCAGATGGCGTAGGCGAGGCCCATGGGAATGCGCTCGACGGCGCGGGAGACGAGGAAATAGGAGACGACGATGCCGGCCGTGGCCGAGGCCTGGCTCAGTTCCGGCGAGACGTAGAGCAGGGCGCGCATGCCGGTGGTGCCGGCGATCTCGCAAAAGATGCCGGCAAAGAGGTAGATCCAGGGGCCAAGCGTGGACGGACTGGGGGATGCCATGGCCTAGTGCCTGACGATGTTCGTCGCGATGCCGGCAGCTTCGAAGGCGTCCCTGGTCCTGGCCAGATAGGCTTCGTCTACCGATGCCGAGGCGTCGAGCTGGTAGGCCATGCCCAGCTGCTCGTACTTCTGGACGCCCAGCTTGTGGTAGGGGAGCAGATCCACGCCCTTGAAGTTGGGGGCGTCCTTCCAGCGGGAGAGGAAGGCGATGCGGGCCTCGGTCTCGCCCTCCTGGGTGTTGCAGCCGTGGACCAGAGGCATGCGCACGAGCACCTCATAGCCCTCGTCGAGGAGCCAGGCGAGGTTGTCGAGGATGCGGACGTTGTCCACGCCCGTGGCGGCCTTGTGGCGGTCGGAATTCATGTCCTTGAGGTCGTAGAGGAAGAGGTTCGTGACCTTGGCCAGCTCGGCGACGACGGCGGGCTCGGCAAAGCCCGTGGTCTCCATGGCCGTGGGGACGCCTTCAGCCAGGCAGCGGACAAAGAGCTCCCTGACGGCCTGCCACTGCGCCAGCGGCTCGCCGCCGGAGGCGGTCACGCCTCCGCCCGAGGTCTCGTAGAAGACCCTGTCCTCGAGCACCTCCTCGAGCAGGCTGTCGATGGAGCGCTCCTCGCCGCTGATGGCAAGGGCATGCTCGGGACAGGCCTGGACGCAGGCCCCGCAGCCGGTGCAGCCGGCGGACTTGACCGTGTGGCGGGGCGGCTCGCCCGCCATGGCGTGGAGCCCTTCGGGACAGGCCGGCACGCAGGCGCCGCAGCGGACGCAGAGGTTCTGGAAGAGCCTGACGGCAGGCTCCAGGCGCTGGCCTTCGGGATTGGAGCACCACAGGCAGCGCAGGGGGCAGCCGGAAAAGAAGACGATGGTCCGGATGCCGGGGCCGTCGTAGATGCTGTACTTCTGGACGTTGAATATCTTGGCAGTGGCGTGCGTGGACATGGCGTGCTCCGCGGCCCAGGGGGCGCAAAAAAGACGGGCCCTCCGCCGCGAGGAGGGCTGCTCCGGAAGGCCCGTCTGCAGAGAGTGTGTCTTAGAACCTGGTCAGCATTGTACGGCTGATGATTTCATTCTGCACGTCCTGGCAGAGCTCCACGAAGAAGGCGGAGTAGCCTGCCACGCGCACCACCAGGTCGCGGTGCTCCTTCGGCTTTTCCTGGGCTTCGACGAGGGTCTTGTTGTCCAGGTAGTTGAACTGCATCTCGCCGTTGCCGAAGATGCTGGCCGCCTTCAGCAGGGCGATGAGGCCGTTCTTGCCTTCGGGCGTTTCCAGCAGGCCTGCCATGAGCTTGAAGTTGTGCACCATGCCGATGTTCATGTTGTCGCAGGCAAGGCGCGAGACGCTTTTGATGATGGCGGTGGGGCCCTTCTTGTCGGCGCCCTGGGTGGGGCTGATGCCGTCGGAAAGCGGAGTCCAGGCTCTGCGGCCGTTGGCGGAGGCGCCAGTCAGCATGCCGAAGGGCGTGTTGTTGGAGATGGAGAGCGTGCCGTGGCTCAAGGTTGAGTAGAGCGTGCGGATCTTGCGGTGCTCGGTCTCCGTGAACTCGATGATGTCGGCCGCAATGTCGTCGGCGTAGGGGTCGTCGTTGCCGTACTTGGGCGCCTCGAGGCAGTCCCTGAGCACGGCGTCGAAGCCCTGGAAGTCGGCCTTGAGCGCCTCGTTGAGCTCCGCAAGGGTGTACTTGCCCTCGTCGTAGACGAGCTTCTTGATGGCCGCCATGGAGTCGGCGTAGGTGGCAAGGCCGCTCCAGACCACGCCGGGGCCGAAGTTGTACATGGCGCCGCCGGCGGAGACGTCCCTGCCGTGCTCCATGCAGCCCTCGTACATGAGGGACATGAGGGGCTTGGGCGCAAGCTCCCTGTGCACGCGCTGGGAGATCACGGTGGCGGTGCCGGTGAGGCGGGTGATGTACTTGAGCACTTCCTTGACGGCGGCATCGAACTTCTCGAAGGTGTCGAAGCTCTCGAGCGGCCCCATGTCGGGGCACACGGGCTTGCCGAACCACAGCGGAACGCCCCTGTTGAGCACGAGCTCGATGCAGATGGGCCACTGGGTGTAGGCCGTGGAGGTCCACTGGTAGAGGCGCCCGGCCTTCTGGGGCTCCACGCAGCCCATGAGGCAGTAGTCTCTGGCGTCTTCCATGCTGACGCCCTTGGCGAGCATCATCTTGATGTGGCAGTCGTCGAAGTGCACGGCCGGGAAGCCCATGCCGGCGCGGACCACGTCCACGATCTTCTCCATGTACCTGTGCGGGGTCTTGTTGTGCACGCGCGTGGCCAGCGAAGGCTGGTAGATCTTCACGTGGCGCACGGCGTCCATGAGCAGGTAGGTGAGGTCGTTGGTCGCGTCGCGGCCCTCGCGGGTCAGGCCGCCCACGCACATGTTGACGAAGGGCTGGTAGCCGGCGAAGAACTTGGAGCTGCCCTCGGAGGTGATCCACATCATCTCGCTCATCTTGATGAGCATGCATCCGGCGAGGTCGAAGGCCTCGTAGGGCGTGAGGCGCCCGGACTCGATGTCCGCCTTGTAGAAGGGGTACATGTACTGGTCCACGCGGCCGATGGACATGCCGGTCTGGTTTTCTTCCACGACGAGCAGGGACTCGATGGTCCACACGGCCTGGATGGCCTCCCAGAAGCTCTGGGGCGCGTGGGCGGGCACCCTGGCGTTGACTTCGGCGATTTGCTCCAGCTCGGCGCGGCGGACGGGATCCTGCTCCTTCGCAGCCAGCTTTCTGGCGTATTCGGACATGCGTCTGGCGTAGATCATGACGCCTTCGGTGGTGTCGACGACGGACTTGTAGAAGTAGATCTTGTCCAGGTCCTCGGGATTGGCGTAGTCGAGCCCGGCCAGATGGGCCTTGGCCTCGTTCTGGATGTCCAGCATGCCCTTTTTCATCAGGATGACGTCGTATCCGGGATTGGAGTCGCCGCCGCCGTTGAGGGCGTGGTAGGAGCAGTCGGAGACGAAGGACTCGCCGGAGAGGGTCCAGACGCCGGCTTCGCGGTACTGGGCCTCGCAGTGCTCGTCAACGGACTTGCCGGTCCAGTAGGGGAAGATTTCGTCCTTCAGGATCTGCTTGTCCTCTTCGGAGATGAAGAAGGGATCCTGCGGGCGGTCGGCGATGGTGTCGAGCTCGTCCCTGAGCCAGCGCCAGGAGATGTCCGGCGAGAAGGCGCCGGCCCGGGGGGCGCCGTTGGGGGCGCCGACGATGAGCTCGTGGTCCTGGATGACCAGCGGCGCCGTCTCGCAGCAGCGCCTGAAGGCCTTGGCGCGCAGCTCGATGCGGGGCAGGCCGGGATTGGCCTTGTCCATCTCGGTGATGATGCGCGCGCGGTGGATGGTGATGGTCGGCACCTGGCGCAGGTAGTTCCTTTTGAGGAGCACGTGGCGCTGCGTCGGCCCGTCGGGGATCTGCGTCTCGCGGGCTTGGGTGCGGGGGGATTCGAGGGTGCTCTGTGTCATGGCCTTCTCCTTGCGCCAGGCTGGCCGGGCTAGTTCAGGGTCGCCTTGTAGGCGTCAGCGTCGAGCAGCTGCGCCTCGGAGGCGCCGGCGTCGGGCTTGATCTTGATGATCCAGCCCGTGCCGTAGCAGGCTGCGTTGACCAGGGCGGGGTCGTCGTCAAGGGCCGCGTTGGTTTCGACGATCTCGCCGGAAACCGGCATGAAGAGGCCGTTGACGGACTTGACGGACTCGACGGAGCCGAATTCCTTGCCGGCCTCCACGTGCTCGCCCTGGGCGGAGACGTCCACGAAGGCCACTTCGCCAAGCTGGTCCTGTGCGAAGTCGGTGATGCCGCAGACGGCGAGATCGCCTTCCCTTTTGAACCAGACGTGCTCGGCGGTGTATTTGCGGTCCTGGGGCAGGTTGAGTTCATCGACAGATTTCATGGCGTTCCTCCTGAGGGATCGGGTGCTGGGGGATCTAGTCCTGGGCCCTGGCGCTTTCAGCGAGGCGGCAAGCCTCCCAGACGCCTTCGGCGAGGGTGGGGTGGGCGTGGATGACCGAAGCGAGCTCCTGCACGGTTGCGCCCTTGGCCAGGGCGAGTGCGCCTTCGGCAACGAGGTCCGAGGCGTGGGCGCCGGCGGCGTGCAGGCCGAGCAGCCTGCCCGTGGCCTTGTCGCAGACAACCTTGAAGAAGCCGGGAAGCTCGCCCATGGCCTGGGCCTTGCCGAGGACGCGCATCTGCAGGGTGCCTGCCGCGACGTCGAAGCCGGCCTCCCTGGCCTGGTCCTCGCTCATGCCGACCTCGCCGATCTCAGGCGAGGTGAAGATGGCCGAGGGGATGACGCTGTAGTCCATGGCGCCGGGCGTGCCCAGGATGTTCCTGACCGCGCAGAGCGCTTCGTGCTCGGCCACGTGGGCGAGCATGACGTGCTTCGGGCCCAGGACGTCGCCGACGGCGTAGACGCCGGCAACGGAGGTCTGCAGCGTTTCGTCGACCTCAATCCAGCCGCGGGCATCGGTCTTGATGCCGGCAGCCTCCAGGCCGAGGCCCTCGGTGCTGGGGCGGCGGCCTATGGTCACGAAGACGAGATCCGCCTCGACGGGGGTCTCCGCAGCAGGAGCGCCTTCGCCGGCAAAGGGCGAGGGGCCTGCCTCGGCGCGCACGCAGCCGTCCTCGACGCGGATGTTCTTCAGGGTCTTGCCAGTCATGAACTTGATCTTCTGCCTGCGCATCTCGCGGGCCACGAGGGCGCTCACGTCCCTGTCCACGCTGGGCATGGGGAGCAGGCGGTCCTGGCCTTCAACGACGGTCACCTCGCTGCCGAAGGCGCGGAAGATGCAGGCCATCTCGCAGCCGATGACGCCGCCGCCCACGATGCAGAGGCGCCTGGGCAGATTCGTGAGCTCCAGCGCGTCGTCGCTGGAGAGCACGTGCTTGTGGTCGATGCCGAGCCCCGGAATCTCGAGAACGCGGGAGCCGGTGGCGATGATCACGGCATCGCCTTTGACCACGGTCTCGGCGCCGTCGTTGGCGCGCACGAGGACTTCCTTCGCGCTCTTCACCTCGGCCGTGCCGCAGAGCACGTCGATCTTGAGCGCCTGGCAGGTCTTGGCGAGTCCGCCCCTGAGCACGGCGGCCACGCTTTCCTTGCGGGCGTGCACGGCGGCCATGTCCACTTCGGCGCCCTGCGCCTTGATGCCGTATTCGGCAAGGCGTCTGGCGAGGGAGATGGCGTCCGCGCTGGCGCGCAGGGTCTTGGTCGGGATGCAGCCCCGGTTGAGGCAGGTGCCGCCCAGCTCCTGGCGCTCGACGAGCGTGACGTCGCAGCCTTTTTCCGCGGCCTCGAACGCGGCGGTGTAGCCGCCGGGGCCGCCTCCGATGACAGTCAGCTTCATGGCAGCCCCCTAGTCGTCCGGGCACTCGAGCTCGAGGTTGTAGGTGATGGGGAAGGCGGGCTCAAGGGAGGCGGAGATGAGGCAGCCCTTGCGCATGACCTTGGCAACGCGGTCGAAGAGGTCTTCGTACTCTTCGTCGGCGTGCACGGTGACATCGAGGACGATGCCGAGGATGCGGCCGCGGCCCTTGTCGTCGGTGCCGGCGTTCACCGTCGCCTTGGAGGTGATTTTTTCGTACTTGACCCCGCGCACGTCGAGGGCCTTGTCCAGCGCAGCCGTGTAGCAGTAGAGGACGGAGGCTGCCAGCAGCTTCTTGGCGGAGCCGGCGCGCTCGTCTTCAGGCAGGGCGTTGTTGTCGACGTGCACGGCGCCGAGGGCCGCGCTTTCCATGTCGAGGTCGATGACGGGGCCTTTGCGTTCGAGGGAAACAGACAGTTCGTGGGACATGGCGTAACTCCTTGCTGGAAAGATGGTGCTTGTCTTGGCAGTAGCATAATGCGTGCCATTTGCCGCAAAAGGCCAAGCGCCCTGCGGGAGGGCCTCTCCGGGCCCTGTTTTCGCCTGCGTCGGGTTTCGGCGCGGGCCGGCCGGTCGCCAGGTCCGGAAAAATGCCGCCCGGCAGCGACAAAGATGTCGCTGTGCGCGACAGATGTGTCGGGTGCTGGCGCGCGCTTGCACCGGAGCGCAGGCGAAGGGCCGCTCCGTTCCGCGATTCTGGGCGTGCGGGGCGCGCGGGGCGCCGGCGGCAGGGCGAAGGTGGCTTTCTGCAAGGCAAAGCAAAAGCCCCGGAACGGCAGTTCCGGGGCGTGGACTGCCTCTGGCGGCGGCGCGGGGGCAGGCTGCCTTAGGCCGGCCCCGCGGCCAGGGGCGATGCGGAAAGGGAGGGGCGACAAAAACGTCGCGTCTGGCTAGCTTTCGTCTGCCGGAGAGCTGTCGGCGCGTATGCCGAGGCTCTTCATCTTGCGCTGCAGGGTGCGCAGGTTGAGGCCGAGCGCCAGGGCCGCCTTGCCCCGGTGCCAGCGGCTTTTCTCCAGTGCCTGCAGAATCATCTTGCGCTCCACGAGGGCAACGGCCTCGGCGAGGGTGGCAACGCCCTCCAGCGGGGGGAGGACGCTTTCCTTGTCCTTGAGGAAGTCCGCCGCAGGCTGGCCGAAGGTGGCGTAGCGGTCCAGAAAGTTGTGGAGCTCGCGGACGTTGCCCGGCCAGTCGTAGCGCATCATGGCCAGCCTCACGTCGTGGGGGAGCTTGAGGTCGATGGAGGTGTGCTCCTTCCAGGCGCGCACGAGCAGGGGGATGTCCTCCTTGCGGTCGCGCAGGGGAGGCAGGGTGATGGCAAGGACGTTGATGCGGTAGTAGAAGTCGGCGCGCATGGTCTTGTCCTTGACCTGGGCGTTGAGGTCGCGGTTGGTGGCCGCAATGAGGCGGAAGGAGGATGCCTTGGGCGTGTTCGTGCCCAGCGGCGTGTAGTTTTTCGACTCGAGCACGCGCAGGAACTTGACCTGCAGGTGCAGGGGCAGCTCGCCGATTTCGTCAAGGAAGAGCGTGCCGTTGTCGGCCGCGCCGACAAAGCCGGTCTTGTTGCTTGCCGCGCCCGTGAAGGCGCCCTTGGCGTAGCCGAAGAATTCGCTTTCCAGCAGGTTCTCGGGGATGGCGCCGCAGTTGACCGGCACGAAGGCCCCCTTGCGCCCGCTGTAGTTGTGGATGGCGCGCGAGACCAGATCCTTGCCGCAGCCCGTCTCGCCGTAGATGATGACGTTGGCGTCGGTTTCGGCAGCCCGGAGAATGAGGCTGTAGACCTTGTGCATGGCTTCGCTCTTGCCGACCAGCGGCCCGAGGCGGTCGATGTGCTCCATGCTCATCTTGAGCTGCCTGTTCTCGTCCTGCAGGGCCAGCTCGAGGAACTTCTGGCCGCTGACGTCCGTCAGCATGCCCTCCAGGTAGAGGACGGTTCCGTCGGCGGCGTAGATGGGCTCGCCCTGGTCCCAGAGCCATTTGAGGGAGCCGTCGGGCAGCTCGATGCGGTAGACCATCTGGTAGGGCTTGTGCTCCTGGATGGCTTCCAGGCACTGCGCCCGCATTTTCTTGATGTCGGCAGGCAGCGTCATCCGCTCGATGGTGTTCCACTTCTTCTCCACCATGAGGGGCGCAGGGATGCCGAGCAGCGTCTCGCTTCCCGCGCTGACGTACTCCAGCGTCATGCTGTAGTCTTCGCCGACCCGGCAGCGGTAGACCATGCACGGAAGCCTGTTGACGAGCTTCTCGATTCTTGCCTGGACGCGTTCGTTGTCAGCTTCGTTGTGCATGGGCATCTCCTCCTGGAGGCCGTCTGGAAGCAGAGGCTGGCAGGTGCGGCGCTGCAGGTGCGGCTTTCCGGCAGGCAGGGCGTCTCCGCGCAACCGTTGTACCCGCACGGGCGTTCGGAGAAAAGGGGGAAAGCCCTTGCTCAGAACGCCTTTCCAAGGGAAGCGCCGAAGCAGTGCACCGTTCAGCGGCAAGGCTGCCCTCCGCCTCTGAAGCATTGAAGGGCGGCTGAGCCGCGGCGGAAAGCCTCAGCGCATCCCTTGCGCGCCGCAAAAAAAGCAGGGCAGGCAGCCCGGGCGTGCCGCCTGGAGACTCCCTGCCCAGAAAGCAATGGATTTGCGATTAGGCGCAGTCGTGCTTTTCCCAGGGCTCGCGGCTGTTGCGGGCCATCACCTGCTCCATGCGGGCGAGGGCCTCTTCCAGCTTGGTGATTTCGGTAAGCTTCAGGTTGGGGTCCTTCAGCACCTGGTAGATGATGCCGGCGGTGCAGTCGGCGGAAATGGGCAGATTGGCGATGGTGGCGATGGTGAGGGCGACGTCGTCGGCATCCACCTTGCGCTCCACCTTGCCGGCCTTGCCGTTCACGGCCATGCCGTAGAAGGCCACGCCTTCGGCGCAGGCCGCGACCACGAGGGTGCGGCGGTTGGCGGCTTCCAGCACCTGGGCGAGGGCTTCCTCGCCGCCTTCGACGAGGCAGAAGTCGTTCTTCTCGAGGGCGGCGGCAAGGTCGGCGGCCTGGCACTTCACGCCGCCCAGGGCTTCGCACTTGGCCGCAAGGCCGGCGGCGTCGGCGTTGACGAGCACGGCGGCTTTTTTGCTGAACTTGGCAAGGGCTTCGCCCGCGCCGGCAAGGCTCATGGCGGGGGCGTCAAGGAAAATCGCTTTTTTCTCGGACATGGGATTATGCTCCTCGCAGGCGGCGCTC
>DFDR01000053.1:0-4324 GCA_002369295.1 Desulfovibrionaceae bacterium UBA3823 | reverse complement strand
CCGCCGCTTCAAAGGTCGTTGGAATCGGGACGGGCTACTTCACCAGGTTGGGATCTTCCATGATCTGGTAGATGGGGGCGCCTTCCGTGTCGGCGGGCACGGGGTTGCCGGTGAGGTAGCAGAGGGTGGGCACGATGTCGGCCAGCCAGCGCGGACGCTCGTAGACGAAGTCCTTCTTGACGTTGGGGCCGCGGAACATGAGCAGGTTCAGCAGCGTGCAGTCGCGTCCGGACTCGCCGGTGGGGAAGCCGTAGCCGTGTTCGGCCATGTACTCGGGCCTGAGGGCGTACACGACGTCGCCAGCCTGGGCGCCGCCCATGCCGAAGACGTGGGCGTCTTCCTTGCGGACGGCCACCAGCACCGGACGTTCGCCGGTGTCGGGATGGCGGTAGTCGAGCAGGGCGTCGATGATTTTGGTGCGGACCTTCTCGTAGTCGGCCGGATCGACGATGCCGCCCGGGTACTTGTCCTTGAGGTTCACGTACACGAACATGTAGCGCTGGGGCACGGCCTGGGACTTGCTGGAGTCGAGGATGTAGTTGAGGCCTTCGGTTTCCTCGTAGACTTCCCAGAAGTTGCCGGTGGCGGGCTTGAGCTCGTAGGAGCAAAGGCCGGCCAGCGAGAGGGCGTGGGCGGGGTTGAAGATGGGGCCGAGGGGCGTGGCGCCGTGGTCGGAGCACACGCAGATTTCGGTCTCTTCGCCGAAGAGGTCCATGAGCCTGCCGAGCAGGCGGTCTTCGCTCTCGTAGATGCGGCGCTCGATGCGCTCGGCTTCTTTGCGGACCGCCTCGTCCTCGCTGTCGAGCTGGGCCAGGAAGCCGTGGTAGAACCAGTCGATGGGATGCGAGTGCATGTAGAAGAGGTTCCAGTCCGGATTGGCCTCAATGAGGCACTTGGTGGTGTTCCACAGCCACTCGGCGTGGAATTCGGCCAGCTCGAAGATGGTGTCGTTGTCGATGATGCCGAGCATGTGGGACACGAAGCCGATGTCGTTGGCCGTGATCTGGCCGGAGAAGTCGATGTCCTTCTCGGCGGAGGCGGGGGCGGTGAAGCCGGTCCTGCCGGCGATGCCGGACACGTAGAGGCGGAATTCCTCGGCGTCGTCGGAGAGGGCCATCAGCTTGCAGCGGAACACGCCCTTTTCCATGCGGCCGTCGGCCATTTTGAACTCGTGCTCGACGGGATCGCTCCACTGCTTCAGGCCGATGGTGAAGAAGGCTTTGCTGAAGTCCTTTTCAGGCGCCATGGTGATGCGGTCGTAGCCCTCGTCGCCGCTCTGCCAGCACAGGATGTGCCAGTTCTGGGGCTCGATTTCCTCGAAGCCTTCATGGAATTCCATGACGATGTTCATTTCGAGGGGCTCGTCCATGTCTTCGGGCAGATTCTTCCAGCCCTCGGCATCGTCGAACTTGCCCCTGGCGCCGAAGGGATACAGCTCGGTGGAGATGACGCTCTCGGAGGCCAGGTGCTCCTTGTGCTCGTTGCCGTAGAGGGGCCAGCGGGTTTCGGACGGGGAGAGGCCGCAGCCCATGACCACCACGCCGTTCTTCATGTGGGAAGGCCAGGACATGGGGTAGTTCACCACGATGCTCTTCTTGCCGGCCTTGTCCCAGGCGTCCCAGATGGTCTCGGCGGTGAGGATGTCGGAGCCGAAGGCCTGGGTGGTGTACTTGTGATCGAGGGGCTTGCCTTCGTGATAGTAGTAGTAGTCCTCGACGCCGTGGGTGCGGGGGAAGGCGCCCGTGCAGATGGTGGCCCAGGAGGGCGGCGTGACGGTCGGCAGGTTGAAGCCTTCGGTCATGTAGCTGCCTTCCTTGATGAAGCGGCGGAAGTTGTCAAGGCCGCCTTCCTTGAGGAGGCGCTGAAGGCGTTTGGGGATGAGACAGTCGAAGCCGATGAGCGCTGCGCGCTTAGCAGAAGGTGCCATTGATGTTCTCCTTTGCCGATGTGGCGTGGTTGGCTGATGCCTTCTGCTCTTCAAGATCCATGCCAACGCCGTCCTAAGCCTCAGGCCAGCCTCTGGAACGTCGCGGCCGCCCCTCTGGGACGCCGCGGCCGGCCGCCGTGGCGCCTTTTTTCACAAGGCGGCACGCCAGTGCTGCCGCCTGGCGGCGACGTTTTTGTCGCGGCAGGGGGGATGCAGCGCAAAGCAGCCGAAATGACGCCAAAAAAACTGAGGCGCAGCTTTTGTCGCAAAGAGCGACATAAATGTCGCGCTTCAGGCTCCCGCCCTGCGCCGCGAGGGCGCAAATCCGCATCCTCCGCAGTTTGTGAATTTTGGTACGCATTCTGCATGTCCAAAGCGCCGGCTACTTTATTTTTCAGAAAGGTGGGAATTGCCATGTCTGCTGAAACAGCAAAGAACTCCGCACCGGAGCTGCAGAACGACCTGCGCCCCGAGTGGAAAATCCTCGTTCCGACGCTCATTGTCCTCTTCTGCATCATCGTCCCCTCCGTCGTGGCCCCCAAGGCGACGGAAGCCTTCTTCGCCTCCCTCTACAAGCCCTTTGCAGCCAACCTCGGCACGCTCTACCTCTGGATAACCTTCATCCTCGTGCTCATGTGCGGCTACTTCGCCTTCAGCCGCTGGGGAAGCATCAAGTTCGGCAGAAAGGACGAGAAGCCCGAGTTCAGCATCGTCAGCTGGTCCGCCATGATCTTCTGCTCCGCCGTCGGCGGCGCCATCATGTTCTGGGCCATCACCGAGCCGCTCTTCGACATCATGACGCCGCCCAGGTACGCAGAGCCCATGAGCGTGGCCGCCTACGACTGGGCCCTGGCCTACCTGCTCATGCACTGGGGGCCCAACGCCTGGTGCACCTACCTCATCACCGCCCTGCCCATCGCCTATCTGCTCTACATCCGCAAGGCGCCCTTCCTGCGCATCAGCACCGCCTGCACCCCCATCGTGGGCGAGCGCAACGCCAACGGCCTCTTCGGCATCTGTCTCGACGTCTTCTTCATCCTGGGCCTCATGTTCTGCACGGCCGTCACCATGTGCATCTCCCTGCCCACGGTGGCCTTCGCCCTGAAGAGCGTGTTCGGCATCAGCGCCGAGCTCACGACCCAGCTCTACGTCCTCTTCTTCAGCGGCGCCATAGCGGCCTTCACCGTCTACAAGGGCCTCGACCGCGGCATCAAGTGGCTCAGCAACTTCAACATCTTCCTGGCCCTGGTGCTCGTGGTCTACTGCTTCATCTGCGGACCGACCGTGAAGCTCGTCAACATCTTCACCAACGCCTTCGGCCGCTGGATAGGCTACTATCCGAGCATGACCCTGTGGACCGATCCCTGGGTCAACGGCGGCTTCCCGCAGGACTGGACCATCTTCTACGCCCTGTTCTGGGCCGGCTTCGGCCCCTTCATGGGCCTGTTCATCGCCCGCATCTCCCGCGGCCGCACGGTGCGCGAGATCATCGTCTGGGGCACGCTGAGCACCGTTGCCGGCGCCTGCCTCATCCACGGCGTCTTCGGCTCCTACTCCCTCTACGTGCAGAGGAGCGGCATGCTTGACGTGGTGAGCATACTCAAGGCCCAGGGCGGCGCGGCAGCCATGATCGCCGTGCTCGAGACCCTGCCTCTCAAGAACGTCGTGCTTCTTGCCTACGCCCTGCTCTCCACCATCTTCCTGGCCACCACCGTCAACGCCGGCTCCTACGTCTGCGCCAGCACCCTGACCCGCCGCCTCCTCCCCGGCGCCGAGCCCGACAAGTGGCACCGGACCTTCTGGGCCGTCGTGCTCTGCCTGCTCGCCCTGGCCCTGCTCTGCATGGGCGGTCTCGGCGTGGCCAAGATGTTCGGCAACTTCTCCGGCGCCCTCATGATCTTCCCCGTGCTCTTCGTCACGGCCTGCTGGTTCCGCATCCTGAACGAGGAAGGCGGCTTCGCGCTCAAGTACTGCTGCGAGCTCAGGCCCGACGAGGCCATCGAAGGCCAGACCCCGCCCGAGCACTTCGCGGAGTTCATCGCCGAAGGCAAGCACTAGCCTGCCAGAGGCTTTCACGAGCTGTCCAAGAGTCCCGGAGCGGCCAGGGCCGCTCCGGCATCCCCTCCAATTCATACCCACAGGGAAAGCATCATGAAATGGATCCCCTCCTTGATCGCGGCCGTGGCGGCCGTGACGGCCGCGGCGACGGCCGCACCGGCCATTGACTTCAACATCAAAGGCCAGTGGAACATGGGCTTCGGCGTTGCCGACACCACGTTCGTCAAGCGCACGCGCGATGCCAATGGCTCCCGCAAGGCCAACAACAGCGACAGGTTCGCGGCCCGCCAGCGCGTCCTCATCCAGCTGGACGCCGTGGCCAGCGAAAGCCTCTCCGGC
>DFDR01000054.1 GCA_002369295.1 Desulfovibrionaceae bacterium UBA3823 | reverse complement strand
GATGAAGTGGTTGCCGCCGATGGCCGTGGCGTCGCCGTCGCCCATGGGCACGAAGACGTTGAGCTCGGGGCGGGCCAGCTTCAGGCCCGTGGCGAAGCCGAGGGCGCGGCCGTGCAGGGTGTGCATGGAGTGGAAGTCCACGTAGCCGGAGATGCGGGCGGAGCAGCCGATGCCGGACACGAGGCTGATCTTCTCCTGCGGGATGCCGAGGTCGTCGATGGCGTGGAGCAGGCCGTTGAGGATGATGCCGTGTCCGCAGCCCGGGCACCAGATGTGGGGGAAGAAGCGCTTGCGGATAAGATTCTGGATGCTCATTAGAAGCCCCTCCCGTCAATCAGGCGGATGGCCTTGGCGATGTCGTCGGGCGAGATGTAGTGGCCGTCGATGCGGTTGGCGAGGAAGACGCGCTCGGGACGGTCGACCACGCCCTTCACCAGATTGGAGACCTGGCCCATGTTCATTTCGGCGACGAGAACGGTTCTGGCGTTCTTCGTCTTTTCGCGGACGAGCTCCTTGGGGAAGGGCCACAGGGTCTGCAGCTCGAGCATGCCGATCTTCTCGCCGCGCTGGCGGCGGTCGGAGGCGTACTGCTTCACCGTGCGGGCGGAGGCGCCGTAGGAGATGATGACGGTTTCGGCGTCGTCAAGCTCGAATTCCTTCCAGCGGGCGAGGACGGCGGAGCGGTTCTCGATCTTGTCGAAGAGGTGGTGGTTGAGCTTGGCGACCATTTCCGGATTCTGGGTGGGGAAGCCCCAGATGTCGTGGTGCAGGCCCGTCACGTTGTAGCGGTGCTTGCCGCCGAAGTCGGACATGGGGAGCCTGCCGTCCTCGCGGGGGAGGTAGGGATGGTAGGCCACGCCTTCCTTGACTTCGGTGTGCAGGCGCTCGACGGTTTTCAGCACGCCCTCGGCGGGCACGACGAGCTTTTCGCGCATGTGGGCCACTTCGGCGTCGAAGAGCAGGATGACGGGCGTGCGGTAGGTCTCGGCCATGTTGAAGGCCTCGACGGTGATGGCGAACACGTCCTGGACGCTGGAGGCGGTGAGGGCGATGATGGAGTGGTCGCCGTGGCAGCCCCAGCGCGCCTGCATGACGTCGGACTGGGAGACTTCGGTGGGCAGGCCCGTGGAGGGGCCGCCGCGCATGGCGTTGACCACGACGCAGGGAATCTCGGCCATGACGGCGTAGCCCAGGGCCTCCTGCTTCAGGGAGAAGCCGGGGCCGGAGGTGGCGGTCATGGACTTGCGGCCGGCCAGGGAGGCGCCGCAGACGGCGCACATGGAGGCCAGCTCGTCTTCCATCTGCACGAACTTGCCGCCGTTGACGGGAAGCAGCTCGGCGAGGCACTCGGCCACTTCGGTGGACGGCGTGATGGGGTAGCCGGCGAAGAAGCGGCAGCCGGCGTAGATGGCGCCGCGGGCGCACGCTTCGTTGCCCTGGACAAAGAGAGTCTGTTCGCTCATCACTTGGCCTCCTTCGGCTTCCTGTCCTTCACGACGGTGATGGCAAGGTCAGGGCAGTAGTGTTCGCACAGGCCGCAGTAGATGCACTTCTCCGGGTCGCGCTCCATCTTCTCGGCGATTTCGTCGAGGGTGAGCGCTTTCTTGGGACAGAAGGCAACGCAGACGCCGCAGCCCTTGCACCAAGACTTATTGAAAATGTATTCGCTCATTTCGCACCTGGTTATGTGTTTGTTTCGCCGGCGGGGCACCCTGGCATGGCGGGGGCACCCCGTGGCGTTGAGGTGTCGGGATTGGGCCTACATGTGGTCGCAGATGGCCTTGCCGAAGGCCGAGCAGGCGACCTTGGTGGCGTCGGGCATCTGGCGGGCCAGGTCGTAGGTCACGGTCTTGCTGGCAACGGCGCCCTGGACGCCCTTGCGCACGAGGTCCGCGGCCTCGGTCCAGCCGAGGTAGTCAAGCATCATGGCGCCGGACAGGATGATGGAGCCGGGGTTGGTCTTGTCGAGGCCGGCGTACTTGGGAGCGGTGCCGTGGGTGGCTTCGAAGATGGCGTAGCCGTCGCCGATGTTGGAGCCCGGCGCCATGCCGAGGCCGCCGACCTGCGCGGCCAGGGCGTCGGACATGTAGTCGCCGTTGAGGTTGGGCATGGCGAGCACGCTGTATTCGCGGGGACGCAGCAGGATTTGCTGGAACATGGCGTCGGTGATGCGGTCCTTGATGACGATCTTGCCTTCAGGAGCCTGGCCGTCGGTGAGCTCGGACTCGGGAATGGTCACGTCGCCGAACTCTTCCTTGGCCACCTCGTAGCCCCACTTGCGGAAGCCGCCTTCAGTGAATTTCATGATGTTGCCCTTGTGGACCAGGGTCACGCTGGGCAGCTTATGGTCGATGGCATACTGGATGGCCATGCGGACCAGGCGCTTGGTGCCGAATTCGGAGATGGGCTTGATGCCGATGGAGGAGCCGGGACGCACTTCCTTGCCGGAGAGTTCCTTGATGACCTCGATGAGGCGGTTGGCTTCAGGGGTGTTGGAGTCCCACTCGATGCCGGCGTAGAGGTCTTCGGTGTTCTCGCGGAAGATGATCATGTTGACGGCGTCGGGATCCTTCACCGGGCTGGGCACGCCGGGGATGTGGCTCACGGGGCGCACGCAGGCGTAGAGGTCGAAGAGGCGGCGCAGCATGACGTTGACGCTGCGGAAGCCCTTGCCCACGGGGGTGGAGAGGGGGCCCTTGATGCCGACGCGGTACTTGGTGATGGCGTCCATGGTGGCCTGGGGGACGAACTCGCCGGAGCGCTTCCACTCGTCCTCGCCGGCGCCGACGGTCAGCCATTCAATTTTGCGCTTGCCGCCGTAGGCTTTTTCGACCGCCTTGTCCAGGACGGGCTTGCAGGCGTTCCAGATGTCGGGGCCGATGCCGTCGCCGGGAATGCAGGGGATGATGGGATCGTTGGGGACAATGAGTTTGCCGTTTTCGTACTTGATGCCAGTGCCCATGGTGCTTGCTCCTTAAGGTTTGCTGTATTGGACGGGTAATGCGTGATATGCGGACGCCCTCCGGGCGCGGCGCGGGGCTGGGCGCTCCTGCGCCGCGCCGGGGGCGCAGTGCGGACCTATTTATAGTGGTTGATGAGGCAACCGGCGAGGAGAATCTTGCGCTCCTCGGAGGCCATGCCGGGCAGCTTGAGCTCGATGGCCGTGCCCTTGCCGCCTCTGAACCAGGTGGCCTTGACGGACTCGGCGCCGCTCTCGAGGGCCTGCTTCACGCCGGGGACGTAGACCACGTCGCCGGTTTCCAGCGGGCAGTTCTCGACGTCGTCGACCACAAAGGGCAAAAGGCCCCAGTTGATGCAGTTGGAGCGGTACCGCTTGGTGGCGTAGGCGCCGGCGATGTTGCCCCAGCCGCCGAGGACCTTCTGGCAGGAGGCAGCCTGCTC
>DFDR01000251.1 GCA_002369295.1 Desulfovibrionaceae bacterium UBA3823 | reverse complement strand
CAACTACTCTAAGAGGCATAGATGATAAGACACTCGATTGAAACTCCATAGCTATAAAAAACAAGCACTCGTTATCTTTCCATTGAGCTTTCCAAACCATATCCTCAAAGCGCAGGCGATATCTATCTGAGACACGTTCTGTTGGGAATAACTCAAGAGACTGATAGATAATATTTTTATGAATTTCGAATGGTACATAATTTTTTAGTAAACTTTGCACCATATCTTTTTCGTTAAAAAACTTTTTAAATAAGGATCGCTTGGAATTTTAATCAATTTGTCCATACAATCAAACCTATTATATATTGCGAGCTCATCAGCCTCAATATGTACTTATTCTGACTATGGATAACGCACTTCTCCACAAATCTTCAGAATGACTAATCTAGATCTGCATCGGAAATTAAACAGCAAGACGCAAGTTCTCAAGAGGTTCGCGCCGGCAAAGACCAAACAGAACATGCGGAAGCCGGACATGGCAAGCTTGCCAGCACCTTGGCGCGGATCATGTTGTTTGCCATGTACCCGCTCCTTGAGCGCTGCACTGGTTCCGGCTTCGCAGTCAAGCAAGACGCCCTTCGTCCCCCTTGTTTCCCCCCTAACTGAAGAGATGCCTCCTGTCCACAGCCGAACCCAGTTCGCCAGATTGGAGGACGATGCCGTCTTCCTCTGCCTGAACCGCGCAAAGGCCTCCCCGCCAGCATGGTGCCTCGAAGGAAGCGCATCGCAAGATGCCGTCTCCTGTCTGGCCACGAGTGTCTGCGCCTGTTCCGCAGCGCAGAAAGCCCAGCCTCCCCCTCGCGAGGGAAGCTGGGCCTTGCCGTAGAGAGCGCCTGCGGATGCAGGCCTGGGAATGCGTTCAGCCTAGATCTTGCGCACCTCGGCGTACCAAGCGGCGGCCTGCTCAAGCAGCTTGGCGGAGCGGGCGGCCACTTCCTGCGGATCCTTCATGTAGCCGTCCATGAGCTGGGCCTCGTCAAAGAGGGACTGCACCATGGCCTCCAGCGTCTTGTCGCCGGCGTCGGCCTTGAAGATGCGCAGGAGCGAGCGCACCAGCGGATGGTCCTTGTTGACCTCGAGGGTCTTCACCGGCACGGTGTCGTCCTTGGTCATGACGCGCATGAACTTGTCCATGGCGGAGGTGACGCCCTCCTCGTTGGCAAGGCAGGCCGCCGTGCCGGAAAGGCGCGTGGAGACGACGACGTCCTTGACCTTGGCGCCCAGAATGTCCTTCATCTTCTTGAGCAGGTCGTCGAAGGTCCTGGTCTCCTCCTCGGAAAGCGGGGCGGCCTTCTTCTCCTCGGCGCCCTCCTTGTCGGCAAAGGCTTCCAGATCCTTGTCGGTGGCGGTTTCGACAGACTTGAAGTCCCATTCCTTGTACTTGCCGATGCCGCTCATGACGAACTCGTCCACGGCCTCGTAGAGGTAGAAGACCTCGATGCCCTTCCTGAGGAAGCGGTCGATGTGCGGATTAAGGCGGGCAGCCTCGCGGTTGGGGGCGGAGACGTACCAGACGGTCTTCTGGTCCTTGAGGCCGCGGGCAATGTACTCGTCGAAGCTCGCAAGATCGTCGGCATTCTCAAGGGCGGAGGTGTTGAAGCGCATGAGGGCCGCGATGCGCTCGCGGTTGGGGAAGTCCTGGTAGCCGAACTTGAAGATGGAGCCGTGCATGTTCCAGAACTTCTTGTACTTCTCGGGATCGTCCTTGGCCATCTTCTCGAGGTGTCCCAGCACCTGCTTGACGATGGTCTGGTTGATCTTCATGAGCACGCGGTTTTCCTGGAGCGTTTCGCGCGAAATGTTGAGGGGCAGGTCCTCGGTGTCCACCACGCCCTTGAGGAAGGCCAGGTAGTTGGGCATGAGATCCCTGTTCTCGTGCTGGATGAGCACGCGGCGGGAGTAGAGGTCGAGGCCCCAGGCCTCGCGGTCGGCCACGAAGACGTCCTGCTTGCTGTCCGGGATGTAGAGCAGGGCATTGAACTGCACGGGCATGTCGACGTTGATGTGCAGGTGGTCCTGGGGTTCCTTGGAATCGTAGGTGAAGGACTTGTAGAATTCGTTGTACTGCTCCTCCGTCACCTGGCTCTTGGGCTCGCGCCACAGGGCGGGCTGGGTGTTGACGCGCTCGTCGTCCACGAAGATCGGGAAGGGCACGTAGGCGGAGTGCTTCTTGATGACGGAATCGACACGGTACTTTTCGGCGTACTCGGAAGCGTCGTCCTTCAGGTAGACGACGATCTTGGTGCCGCGCACGGGCTCGGCGTCGGCGCAGGGAGACACGGTGTAGGAGCCGAGGCCGTCGCTCTCCCACTTGGCGGCCGTGCCGTCGCCGCCGAAGGCGGGACGGGAGATGACCTCGACCTTCTCGGCCACCATGAAGACGGAATAGAAGCCCACGCCGAAGCGGCCGATAATCTGGGAGGCGTCGGCGGCCTTGGCCTCGCCCTCCTCGGTGGAGCCCTTGGACTCCTCGGCCAGCTGGGAGAGGAATTCCTCGGAGCCGGAGCGGGCGATGATGCCGAGGTTGTCGGCAAGCTCCTGGGCATTCATGCCAAGGCCCGTGTCGGCTATGGTGAGGACCTTCTTGTCCTTGTCGAGCTTGATGCGGATCTCGAGGGGCAGGTCGGGGCTGGCCGGCGTTTCGCCCTTCATCTGGCGGAAGCGCACCTTGTCCAGGGCGTCCGAGGCGTTGCTCACGAGCTCGCGCAGAAAAATCTCTTTATTGGTGTAGAGGGAGTTGGTCAGGATCCGCAGGACTTTGCGGACCTCGGCTTTGAATTCGCAGGTTTTGGCTTCGCTCATGGTGTCTCCATATGTCTTGCGCCCAGGGACTGGAACCCGGGGCGGGCTGATGCTTGATATGTACTGTGGCCGGCGTGACGGAAGCAGGGCTTCCCGGGGCCGGACGGCGGTTTGGAAGAGAACATAAGCACGGCTGCGCAAAGGGCAAGGCTTTGCGGCGCAAAAAACGGCAGGAAGAGCGCTTCTTACGACGGCTGCTTTCCGGCTGCGGGCCTTGAAGGGGCAGGGCATTCCTGATAGCTCTGAACCTAAGGCGCGCCTGAAGCCGGGAAGGCTTTCCCGCAGGGCGCGGCGCCTGCCCGAGGGCACAAGGCCCCGCAGGCATCGGCATTTTCCACACGGGAGGACCCAATGGATGCAGCAATGCTTTCCAGACTGCAGTTCGCCGTGGCCGTCTTCTTCCACTTCATCTTCGTCCCCCTCACCCTCGGCCTGTCGCTCATGGTCGCCTGGATGGAGACGAGGTACGTGAAGACCGGCGACGAAGTCTGGCTGAAACACACCAAATTCTGGGGCAAGCTCTTTCTCATCAACTTCGCGCTCGGCGTCGTGACCGGCATTTCGCTCGAGTTCCAGTTCGGCACCAACTGGTCGCGCTACTCCGAGTTCGTCGGCGACATCTTCGGCTCGCTCCTCGCCATTGAAGCCACGGTGGCCTTCTTCCTCGAGTCCACCTTCATCGCCGTCTGGCACTTCGGCTGGAAGAAGATAGGCAAGAAGCTGCACTGCCTCTGCGCCTGGCTCGTCTTCTTTGCCGGCAACATCTCCGCCCTGTGGATCATCATCGCCAACGGCTTCATGCAGCATCCCGCAGGCTACGTCCTGCGCAACGGCAGAGCCGAGCTCGAGAGCTTCAGGGACGTGGTTGCCAACCCCTACGCCCTCGGCATCTTCAGCCACGTCATCATCACGGCCTGGATGCTCGCGGGCTTCTTCGTGCTCGGCATCTCCGCCTGGCACATGCTCAAGGAGACCCATGCCGAGTTCTTCCGCCGCACCTTCAAGATGGCGGCGCCCTTCACCCTCATTGCGGCCCTGCTCGTCGCCCTGACCGGCGACATCCACGGCAAGAACGTGAGCGCATACCAGCCGGCCAAGCTGGCAGCCATGGAAGGCCACTGGGAGACGGCCAAGCCCGCTCCCTTCTATCTGCTCGTGGTGCCCAACGAGGCCAAGGAGGAGAACAGCATCGAAGCCATCGGCATCCCCGGCCTCCTCAGCTTCCTCTCCTTCGGCGACTTCTCCGCCGAAGTGAAGGGCCTCAAGGAATTCCCCAAGCAGGACCGCCCGCCGGTGGCGCCCGTCTTCTGGAGCTTCCGCGCCATGGTGGCCTTCGGCATGCTCTTCATCTTCATGGCCCTCTGGGCCACCTGGCAGAGGAAGCAGCAGGTGCCGGACCAGCGCCTCCTGAAGCTGCTCCCCTGGATGATCCCCCTGCCCTACCTGTCCATCGCCCTCGGCTGGGCCGTGGCTGAAATCGGCCGCCAGCCCTGGATCGTGTACAAGCTCATGCGCACCTCGGACGCCGTCTCGCCGGTGCCGGCGGAGCACGTTGCCATCACGCTCGCGGGCTTTGTCTGCGTCTATGCGCTCCTCGGCCTGCTCGACATCCTGCTGCTGATCAAGTACGCCCGCAAGGGCCCCGAGGAGGCATAGTCATGTTGGCAACCATCTGGTTCGTGCTCTGGTGCCTGCTCTGGGCAGTCTACTTCGTTCTCGACGGCTTCGACCTCGGCATGGGCGCCCTGCTTCCCTTCCTCGCCAGGGGCGAGGGCGAGCGCAGGGTCATGTACAACGCCGCCGGCCCCTTCTGGGACGGCAACGAGGTGTGGCTCATCGCGGCCGGCGGCGTCACCTTCGCGGCCTTCCCCAAGACTTACGCCGTCATGTTCTCGGCCTTCTACCTGCCCCTGCTGCTCCTGCTCTTCATGCTCATCTTCCGCGCGGTCTCCTTTGAATTCCGCAACAAGATAGACAACAGCCTCTGGCGCAGGTGCTGGGACCTCGTCCACTTCCTGACCAACTTCGTGGCGGCCGTGCTCCTGGGCGTTGCCTTCGCCAACCTCTTCAAGGGCATTCCCATCGACCAGGCCGGCGTCTTCAAGGGCACCTTCTTCACCTTCCTCTCCCCCTACGCCCTGGCCGGCGGCGTCTTCTTCCTCTTCGTCTTCATGCTGCACGGCGCCCTGTGGCTCTGCTTCAAGAGCCAGGACCAGCTCCAGGAAAGGGCGCTGGCAGCCGTCTGCCTGCTGTGGCCCGTGGTGCTCGTGCTGCTTGGCGCCTTCCTCGTCCTGACATCCTTCTACACCGGCACCTTCGGCGTCTACCTTGAGCGCCCCGTGCTCTTCGCCATCCCGCTCGTCGCGCTTGCCGGCTTCGTCGGCGTCAAGACCATGTTCACGCGCCGCAAGTTCCTTCTGGCCTGGCTGTGCAGCGCCGTCTTCATCGTCGGCGTGACCTTCTTCGGCGTGGTCGGCATGTTCCCGAACATGATCATCTCCTCGCTTGATCCCGCCTTCTCGGTGACGGCCTTCAACGGCTGCTCCAGCGAGCTGACCCTGAAGATCATGCTCGGCGTCGCCCTCGTCATGGTGCCCATCGTCCTGCTCTACCAGTTCTGGGCCTACCGGCTCTTCTCCCACAAGCTCGACGCTGACGAGATTGTCAACGACAAGCACGCCTATTAGGCGCGCCTTCTCAAAGCAAGCCACAAGGCGGCGGGGATACCCCTGCCGCCTTTTTCATTGGCCAGCGCAGGACTTCTCCAGGA
>DFDR01000099.1 GCA_002369295.1 Desulfovibrionaceae bacterium UBA3823 | reverse complement strand
TCTCCCCACACCTTCCGCCACAGCTTCGCCACGCACCTTCTGGAAGGCGGAGCGGACCTGCGCGCCGTCCAGACCCTGCTCGGCCACGCCGACATCGCAGCCACGGAGATCTACACCCACGTGCAGGCCTCGCGCCTTGCCGAGCTGCACCGCAAGTTCCATCCAAGGAGCCGGTCGTGAACACCCTTGACGCCCCGCAGCCAGAGGCCAACGCAACCCTTGTCACCTGCCATTCCAACGCGGACTTCGACGCCCTGGCCGCCATGCTGGCCGCGGCCCGGCTCAACGCGCCCTGCGACCTGCTCTTCCCCGGCACCCAGGAGAAGAACCTGGACGCCCTCTACGCCGAGCTCAAGGCCGGACAGCAAGGGCTCGGCAGCGGCTGCGCCTTCGTCGACGCGGCCGCGGCCGACTGGACGCGCTACCGCCGGCTCGTCGTGGTGGACACCCGCCAGCGCTCCCGCCTGCGCCACGTCTGGCCGCTGCTGGACAATCCCCAGGTGGAGACCGAAGTGTGGGACCACCATCCCGACACCGCAGACGACATTCCGGCCCAGTCGGTGCACGTCGCCGTCTCCGGCTCCGCCACGAGCATGCTCGTGGAGCGCCTGCGCGAGCGGGGCCTTGGCCTGGCGCCGGAGGAGGCCACGCTGCTGGGGCTTGGGATATATTCGGACACCGGCTCCTTCTCCTACTCCTCGACCAGGGGCTGCGACTTCGAGGCCGCGGCCTGGCTGCTCGAGCAGGGCATGGACATCAACGCCATCAACGAGCGCGCCTCCTTCGAGATGACCAAGGCCCACGTGCAGGCCCTGAACAGCCTGCTCGAGTCGGCGGAGGCCTTCTCCTGCAACGGCGCCCAGGTGGTGCTGGCCGAGGCGACGCTGGAGCACTACCTCGGCGACTTTGCCTACATCGCCCACAGGCTCATGGAGATGGAGAAGTTCGAAATCCTCTTCGCCATAGGGCGCATGGACGACCGCATCCAGGTGGTGGCGCGCTCGCGCTCCAACGCCGTCAACGTGGGCGCCATCTGCTCCGCCTTCGGCGGCGGAGGCCACGTCTACGCGGCCTCGGCCAGCGTGCGCGACAAGTCCCTGGCCCAGGTCCGCGACGAAATCCTGCGCCAGCTCAGGCTCCAGGAGGCGGACGAAAAGCGGGCGCGCGACTACATGTCCTCGCCGGCCATCGGCCTCGAGGAGGGCCGCTCCATCGCCGAGGCCGACGAGCTCATGCTGCACTTCGGGCTCAAGGGCGTCCCCATCTTTGCCAGGGGCACGAGGCGCTGCCTCGGCGTCCTGGACGTCCAGGTGACCCAGAAGGCCCTCTCCCACGGCCTCGGATCCGCCCTGGTGGACGACTACATGCTGCGCCGGGCCAAGACCCTGCCGCCCTCGGCGGACCTGCGCGACATCACCACCGTCATCGTCGGCTCCCGCCAGCGCCTCGTCCCCATCGTCGAGGACGACGCGGTCGTGGGCGTGGTGACCCGCACCGACCTCATCAACATCTTCGCCCGCGAACCCGGCCGCATGGAGTCCCAGGAGCGCAGCCCCCGCAGCCGCAGCGTCGCCAAGGCCCTGCAGGAGCGGCTGCCGGAAGCGCTCCTGAACCTGCTCAAGACTGCGGCCAGTCTCGGCACGGAACTCGGCATGCACGTCTACGCCGTGGGCGGCTTCGTGCGCGATCTGCTGCTCAAGACGCCCAACTACGACATCGACCTCGTCGTGGAAAACGCCGATCCCGAGGCCCGCGGCAACGCCATAACCTACGCCAGGGCCCTGGCGGCCCGGCTCGGCGGCCGCGTGCGCGAGCACCAGAAGTTCCTCACCTGCACCGTCGTCTATCCCGGCGCCGAAGGCCGGGAGGAGCGCGTGGACGTGGCGACGGCCAGGCTCGAGTACTACGAGCAGCCGGGCGCCCTGCCCACGGTGGAGCACTCGAGCATCAGGATGGATCTCTACCGCCGCGACTTCACCATCAACGCCCTGGCCATACGCCTCGACGTCGCCCCCATGGGCCAGATCGTGGACTTCTTCGGCGGCCAGCGCGACATCAAGGACAAGATCATCCGCGTGCTGCACACCCTGAGCTTCGTGGAGGACCCCACGCGCTGCCTCAGGGCCGTGCGCTTCGAGCAGCGCTACGGCTTCCGCATCGGGCCAGGCACCGAAAAGCTCATCAAGAACGCCGTTGCCCTCAAGCTGCTGGAAAAGCTCTCGCCTTCGAGAATCTTTAACGAATTCGAGCATATCTGTGCCGAAGAGACGGCCTGCCAGGCCTTCATGCGGCTCTCGGAGCTGGGGCTGCTCCAGGCCGTCGATCCCCAGCTCGCCGTGCCGCCCGACAAGGAGTACAGCCTCGAGCGCACGGCCAAGGTCGTTGCCTGGTACCGCCTGCTCTACTTCGAGGAGCCCATGCGCCCCTGGATGCTCTACTTCCTCGCCCTCGCCGGCCAGGGCTCCTATGCCGAAGCCCTCGAGTGCTTCACGAAGCTCGGCATCCCCCTCGCCTTCAAGGAGGAGCTCATGGGCGGGCGCGAGAAGATGCGCTTCGCCCGCCAGCAGCTCAGGCGCCTCATGAAGCAGGGCGAAGGGCGCTTCAGGGTGTCCGAGCTCTGCCGGGCCCTCCAGCCCCTGCCGCTGGAATGCACGCTCTTCCTCATGGCCGAGGCCAGGGATCCGGAGACCCGGCGCGCCCTTTCCCGCTACATCACCGCCTGGCGCACGGCCAGGCCCGACCTCGACGGCCGCGATCTCGAGCGGATGGGCCTTGCGCCCGGCCCGGCCTACGGCGCCATCCTGCGGCGCCTGCTCAAGGCCAAGCTCGACGGCGAGGCGCCCGATCCGGCCTCCCAGGAGGCGCTGGCCGCCGAACTTGTGCGGCTGGCCAGGGAGGGGCGCCTGGAAATTCCCAAGTCCACGAAGCAGCGCAAGGCCAGGGAGGCCGGCAGACAGGCCCCTGTGCAGAACGCCGGGCAGGACGCCGGCGCCGCGGCGCAGGAGCGCTCGGAACCTGAAGCTGCGCCTGAACTGGCGCCTGAAGCCGCGCCCTCTTCCGCCTAGCCGGCCCTGGCCCCGGACGCTGGCGGCCAAGGCTGAAAGTCTGCAATGCGCAACGGCGCGACGCAGAAAATCTTGCCCCCATCTGGCAAAGAGGGTACTGTGTTGTCTGCTTTTGTCGCGCGCCGGCCCCCTGCCGACCATGCCGAGGCAGCCTGCCGGACAAAAATTCAAGTTGTGCTGTAAATTCGATACCAGCTCAGCGAGCAAGGACGGGTAAGCCATGAAACACCTCTGGGCGCCCTGGCGCATCAGCTACATCCTCGGACCCAAGCCGGACGAATGCGTCTTCTGCCTGCCCGAAGGCAGGGAGGAGGACGAGGAGCGGCTCGTGCTGCACCGCGGGAAGCGATGCTTCGTCATCATGAACAAGTACCCGTACAACAACGGGCACATCATGGTCTGCCCCTACCGCCACGTCATGCGGCTGGCCGATCTCGACCAGGAAGAGGCCCACGAAATGATGGACTGGCTCCAGTTCTGCTCCGAGGTGCTCAAGCGCCACTTCCACTGCCAGGGCATCAACGTCGGCCTCAACCTGGGCGAAGCGGCGGGCGCGGGCATACGCGAGCACCTGCACTTCCATCTTGTCCCCCGCTGGAACGGCGATTCCTCGTTCATGGCCGTCATGGACGAGGTGCGCACCATGCCCGAGGCGCTCGGCTCCACGTACGCCAGCCTGAAGCCGTACTTCGAAAACGCCCCCATCCCCCGCTAGGAGAAGCCATGCGCTACGTCAAAGTCCTTCTGCTTGCCGTCTTCTTTTTCCTGAGCCTGGTCTTCCTCTTCCAGAACCAGACCGTCCTCAACCAGAAGCTGACGCTCCAGTTCAACCTGCTGGCCATTCCCAACATGACCTCCATAGAGCTGCCCTTCTACTACCTCATTCTGGCATCCTTCCTCGCCGGCTGCTGCATCACCCTCGTGCTCCTGCTCTGGGACCGCATGCGCCTCTCCGCGCGCATCCTGAACCAGACCTGGCGCATCAGCAACCTCGAAAGCGAGAACCGCAAGCTCATCGACAGCATGGAGAAGCTTGCCGCCATCGAGGAGGAGGAGCGCCCCGGCCTCTTCGCCCGCATCAAGGCGCAGTACATCGAGGCCAGGGAGGGCAGGAACAGGAAGCTTTTGAGCGAGCAGTCCGAAGCCGAGGCCAAGGCC
>DFDR01000187.1:478-5570 GCA_002369295.1 Desulfovibrionaceae bacterium UBA3823 | reverse complement strand
CTGGCGGCGGAAAGCGACACCTTCATCCGCTCCGTTGTCCTCATCAAGGAGGGCGTGCGCGCGCCCTCGGAATCCGAGATCCGCCTGCAGCGGCTCGACAAGGCGCACACCTGGACCGACTGGCCCGTGGGCGCCGGCCGGGTGACGCGGCGCGGCAAGGATCTCGTCCGCGCCCTTTGGAGCGCCGTGGGCCAGGCCCTGCGGGACGACGGCCTCTTTCCCCAGGAGGGCTGCCCCAAGCCCGGCCTCATCTACATGCGCGTGGACGCCATGCCGCGCTCGCTGGACACCGCTTCCGCCGTGCTCGAAGGCGTGCTGCCGGGCTGCCATGAAGGCTACTGGGCCAGGCCGGAAGGCCTCGCCGATCCGCTCTTCCATGCGCTGCGCGCCGGCTACTGCCCCCTGAGGCCCCAGGAAACGGCCTCGGACATCATCCAGTCCCTGCCCGACAAGAGCCTCGACGCGCTCACCGATTCGCTCTCCGGAGAGCTCGACGTCCTGGACAGCCTGCTTGCGCCCCTGAACAAGAACCTCTGCGAGCGCTACAGCCTGCCCAACTGCCGCGTCTCCGAAATGGCCACCAACGTGACCGTCATGCCCCGCGGCGCAGGCGCCTTCCTTTCCGGCGGCCTCGGCATGGCGGCAGGCCTTGCCGACATCTTCCTGATGGAGGCCTACCAGGGCTCCTTCTCCGTTGCCGGCGCCAAGACCGGCGACAAGAATCTTCTGGCCAAGCTCTGGAGCCTGCGCACGGCGGCCCGCAATCCCGTCAACCGTTCGCAGGTGGTCTCCAGCGCATCCGCCAGCGGCATGCTCAAGGCCATGGTCGACGCCCTCTTCGGCAGGCTCCCGGACAAGCGGGCGCGCGATGCCAGGTTCGTGATCTTCGTGGGCCACGACCTCTGCATGGGCCAGACCGCCGGCCTTGCCGGCCTGCACTGGTCTATTCCCGGCATCGCGGCCCAGAATCCCACGCTGCCCGGTTGCGGACTCACCTTCGAGCTGTGGCGGCGTCCGGACGGTTCCCAGTACGTCGTCTCCCACCTTCTTGCCAACGAGCCGGAAACGCTCCACACCCTCGAACTGCACGGGGATGACGGCACGCTCAAGCCGGTCAGGGTCATGGCGCTTGATGTTCGGGGCGAAGACGGGCTGCCGTTCAACATGGACGACAAGACCTTCGAGACCACAATGCTCTCCCGCATCCGCGGCGAGTGCGTGCCTCCCGAGCCCGAGGACCTGCGGTACTGCTACCCCGCTCCCGAGAGCGAAGGGGTCAAGGGCGCGGCCGCGGGCAAAGAGCACAGGAGCCCTCGCCCGCCGGAGCTGGTTCCCGACACGATCCCCGACACGATCCCCGACACGCCCTCCGACACGCCTGAGGATTAGGCGCGGCGAGCCGGAAAAGAAACGGGCAACTCCCATGGCTTGTGCGGTTCATCCGTCCCGGCGCCTGGCCGGAACGCTCTTCATTCTCGGGGCAGCCCTCGTCTGGTCGGTTGTCGGCCTTTTCAGCAAGCACTGCCTGCAGGCGGGCATGGATCCCCTGCAGTGCGCCTTCCAGCGCGCCTTCTTCGGCTTTGCGGCCTTCTTCGTGCACATGGCGCTGGCAGGGCAGTTCCGCATCCCCTGGCGCCACGCCTTCGCCTTCGCACTCTTCGGCGCCTGGGGCATAGGCGTCTACTTCACCTGCGCGCAGTACACCATCAGGCTTTCCGGCGCCGCCATGGACATCATCCTCCAGTACACCGCGCCCTTCTGGGTGGCCGTCTTCGCCCGCCTCCTCTTCGGTGAGCGCCTCACCCGCATCAAGCTTTTCTGCCTGGTCCTGGCCGCGGCAGGCACCGTCTGCGTCTGCCTCGCAGGCGGGAGCATTCCGGGCGAAGTGTCCTGGGTCGGGATCGCGACGGGCCTCGTCTCCGGCCTGTGCTACGCCACCCACTATCCCTTCACGCGCTGGTGGCAGAAGACCTATCCTTCCTTCCTCATCTTTGCCTGGATGCTCTTCGGCGGCTGTCTTGTCATGGCGGGCGTGCTTGGGGCGCAGGCGCTCTGGGGGGCATCGCCGGTGCGCACGGACTTTGCCTGGGACGTCTGGCTTGCCTCCGCCGGCACCGGCGTCGTCTGCACCTATCTGGCCTACGTCTGCCTCGCCGAGGCCCTGAAGCGCATCAGCCTCGTGCAGACCGTGGTCACTTCGGAGCTCGAGCCTGTGCTTGCCATGCTCTGGGTGTGGCTGGCCTTCGGCGAGTGCTTCAGCCCCATTGGCTGGACAGGCAGCGCCCTGATCATCGGCGCGGTGCTGCTCATGACCCTTGTGGGCGGGGACGCGCATCCGGCCCCGTCCCAGACCAGGGAGGCGTGAGCTGTGAACGTCGGCATTGCCCTGGGCAGCGGGCTCGGCCAGAGGCTGGGCGCACATCGGCGTGCTGGAAGCCCTGGCGGACATGGGCATTGTCCCGGGCATCGTGGCCGGCACCTCAATCGGCGCGGTCGTCGGCGCCGCATATGCCTCCGGCCGCCTTGCCGCCGTCAGGGACTGGGCCTGCGCCTTCAGCCGCACGGGCGTGGCCTCGTATGTCAACTTCACGGGCCTGCTGCAGGGGCTGATCTCGCCGGGACGCCTGCGGCAGTCGCTTGCCGAGCACGTGGTGCCGGCAGATCTGGCCATCGAGGACATGCCCCTGCGCTTTGCCTGCGTGGCGACGGAGATGTCGCTCGGCAGGGAGCAGTGGTTCACGAAGGGCTCTGCGCTCGATGCCGTCTGGGCATCCATGGCCCTGCCGGCGGTGCTTGCCCGTGCGCCGCAAGGATAGCTGGTACGTCGACGGTGGCCTCGTCAATCCAGTGTCCGTCTCCGTGTGCCGGGCGCTTGGCGCGGACGTCGTCGTCGCCGTCAACCTCAACGGCGCCCTGCTGCCTGGCCTTGCCAGGGCAGGGGCCCAGGCGAAGGACGCGCGGGAGGCGAAGGCCGCAAAGGCCGCGAAAGCCTCGGACTGTCCGCCGGGGGCGGACAGCGCCGCCGGCGGCGCCCCGCTGGCGGGGGGCATCAGGAATCAGCTTGGCCGCATGGCGCGCACGGTGAAGGACTGCGCGCCGGACTGGCTTGGCCTGGTCAAGGGCGAAGCCGAAGCCAGCAAGCCCGTTCCGCCGGGCATACTCGAGACGGTGCTCGCCTCGGTCAACATCGCCCAGGACCGCATTGCCCGCAGCCGCATGGCCGGCGACCCGCCAGACGTGCTCGTGACGCCAAGGCTGGGGCATCTGGGCCTGCTGGACTTCCACCGGGCCGAGGAGGCCATCGCCGAGGGCAGGTGGGCGACGGAAGAAATGCGTTCCGCCATCGAATTTGCCATCCCGGACGCCGGCCCTGCGCACGGCTCGCCCGAACAGGCTTAGGGCGCGGGCTTTGCCGCAGGCGCCGCGGGGTCGGCTCCTTCCGGCGCGGACTTGTTCTTGGCCTTGTCAGGCAGGAAGAGCAGGTCGGACACGGGGAAGGTGAAGTAGGTGTTGGGATAAGGCTCGTTCTTGAGCGTGTAGTGCCACCACTCCGTCTTGATGCCCTTGAAGCCGCTGCGCTCCATGGCGTCCCTGAGGATGCGTCGGTTCTGCAGCTGCGCCCTCGTCAGCGTGCCCTTGAAGTCGGGATGCGACCTGGCGCCGAAGAAGTCGAAGGTGCCGCCCATGTCGATGTCCTTGCCGGTCTTGAGGTCGGTCAAAGTGACATCGACCGTGCTGCCCCGGCTGTGGCCGGAGCGCGGGGCGATGTAGGGGCCGAGCAGCTTGGACTTGTCGATGTCTGGATAGAAGTCGCGCTTCATGCGGGTGTCGGCAAGATTCTTGGCCCAGTTCACGAAATGGGTCACGGCCTTCTGGGGGCGGTAGGCATCGTAGATTTTGAGGCCGTAGCCCTTCTGGGCGAGTCCGTCCGCGACGAGCTTCAGGGCGCGGGCTGCCTCCTTGGTCAGGATGGCGCAGGGCGCCTCGTAGCCGGCAATGCGTTCGCCGACAAAGTTGTATGTCGAGTAGTAGCGGATTTCCTGCCGGATCTCGGGCGCGTAGAGCTTGACGAGCACGAAGCCGGAGGAGTCCTCCGGCGAGACGGACCGCGCCTGCGCCTCTGCCGATCCGCCGAAGAGGAGGGCTGTGACGCAGCAGGAAGAAGCAAAGACGTTGAGCAGCATGGCGCAGACCCCCTTGTTGCGGCCGCAGAGCCTGCTTCGCTGGGGCAGGCTGCGGGGGGATGGCAGATCAGACATCAGGTGGCCCGCTTTGTCAATTGCCGTTCCTGAGCGTTCTGGGTGCCTGGGCCCTGCCGTTCTCAGGCTCGTTCTGCTTCTCGCACAGCGGAGGATGCCTTCGCTGCGCGACCGTCATGCTTTTCGGCATGGTGTCTTGCCGTCCAGAATGTCCGCACAGAATGTCAATTGCAGGATGCCTGGCTTTGCGTCATGCTTGAGCGCGAGGAACCGGTGCCGGCCGTGGCGGCGTCCAGGGAGGCGTTGAGACTGGCCGAAGATTCCCCAGAAAGCGGACCGCCGCGGTGCAGGCTTCGCGGCAGGCCTTGCCGGCGGGCGACGGAAAAGCCCCCTGGCGCCCGCGAAAAGGAGGCTGCCAGGGGGCTTGTGAACTGGAGCAGACTCGGCTGCTACCTGTCGGCCCGCGTCACGCCGCGGCCGTAGATGAGCCGGAAGTCATTCTTCATGGAAACGGGAATCCAGCCCTTTTCTTCGCAGGCTGCGCGCACCTTGCCGGCCTTGCCGGGATTGCCGAGTTCGCGTTCCGTGTCGTCGCACAGGAGGCAGAAGGCCAGCGCCTTGTGCTTGTTCTTCGTCACCGTGTAGCTGAACATGCTGTAGTCGCCGGACGAATTGCCGAAGGCGAGGACGGGCTGTCTGCCGATCTCCCGGACGATGCTCGAAACCTTGTTCATCTGCAGGTTCTTTTCGATGAACTCGCCGCGCAGGATGACGTCGTCGCCCGTATGCCGGTAGTCAAGGCCGTCGGCCGTGCCCTGGTGCGAGGCGCGCGTTCTCGCGTCCGTTCCGATGATGTTGTCCGAGTCCACGGGGAGCGCGCCTTCTGTCAGGGC
>DFDR01000187.1:0-418 GCA_002369295.1 Desulfovibrionaceae bacterium UBA3823 | reverse complement strand
CGTATCGCCTGCCGGTCGGATCCCGAGACAATGAAGAGCTTGAAGCGGTTGGCCGACAGGTAGGAGAGCACTTCGACCATGGGGAGATAGAAGCTGTCGCCGCGCACGAGATTTTTCATGCCCTCGGCCGGCGTCTGCATAAAGCGCCTGACGTAGGCATCGTAGTCCGCGAGGGACATGCCGGCAAATGCCGCTTCCTGGGCTCTCGCCTCTTCGCGGGAAAGATCCTTGGGCAGGGCCTTGGGTGCCTCGAGGCCCGCGGCATGGGGGCTCGCTTCGAGCCCCGTTCCCGCCACGGGATTGGGAATGCCGATGCGGTAGATGCCGGCCTTGACCATCTGGGCATAGGCCTTTTCCTTGGGCGTAGGCGTGTAGCTGGGATCGTTCAGCACGCGCTCAAGATAGAGCATCCATTCAA
>DFDR01000219.1 GCA_002369295.1 Desulfovibrionaceae bacterium UBA3823 | reverse complement strand
GCTTGCCGTGACCGGGTGCCTCGAGAGAGGATCTGCATGCTTCACGCCGCAGTCCTTCCCGGGCTCTTCCGGGCTTCGCCTCGCCGCCGGCCTCTTCTGTGATAGTTTGCCCCCGCGGTCGGCAGGAGCCTTGACTTCTTGGAGTCCGTGAAGGGCGCAAGCCGGAAAGGCGTCTGCTTTGCCGGCTGCTTGAGGAGGGTGACGGCTGACCTGAACCAAGCAAAGTGGGGAGGGAGCACGTGGCAGTCTTTGCCTGCTGCCAGACTCCCTCCCCGCTATCGTTCGTCGAGGGAGCAGGCAAAGATCGAAGGGCTCGCAACGACCATCTGGAACGGCTTCCACAAGCCGCGTCCAGCACAGCGCTCCTCGAGCGCACGGTTCTTGCTAGCGTCCCGCGCCTGTCGCCGCTCAGCCCGCAAACGCCAGCCGGCGCTTCGCTGACGCCGCGGCAAGGCCTGTGCAAGGCGTGGCGCGGCATCACGGAGACGGCGCTCCTCGGGGGTTGCGGCATGCGTGCCTGCCCTTTGCCTGTCCGCGCACGGCAGGGGAACCGCTGCTGGCAAAGGGGCTTCCCGACTGTAGGCCGGCATGGGGCGCGCGCCCAGAGGCCAAGCTCAGCAGGCGTCTGTGGAGCGCGCCCTCTGGCGCTTTGGCATAGCGGCTACCCGCGGGCCCTTGTGCCGCTCAGGCTGTGACGGCTTTTTGCGCCGACAGCGCCTCAGCCCCGAGGCAAGCCTCGTCGTGCCTACGCATGCTGGCATCCCGGCCAGCGTGGCCTGGCGCACGCGTGGCCTTTTTTCAGAGGCCGGTTCTCCAGCTATGCCATGGCCCAGCGGCAGGCCGGGACGGGTTGGCCAGATGCAAGGGCAAGGACCTTGCGGCCGTTCGGCCGGTCTGGTCCGCCTTGACAGGGCGGAAGGGCGTTCTTACTATCCGTGGCGTTCTCAGGGCGGGGTGTAAGTCCCCACCGGCGGTGCTCTCCTAAAGGAGCGACAGCCCGCGAGCCCAGTCCGGCGTTGGACAGGGCAGAACCGGTGAAATGCCGGTGCCGACAGTGACAGTCTGGATGGAAGAGAACGGATGAAAAAGCCGGCAGGGTGCAACGCCCTGCACGTCTTTCCGCGCCTGCGGAAAGCGGCGAAACGCTTTTCCCGTGTCTCGCGCCCTGATGCTGCCAGAACGCCAAGGAGCGGAAATGACCCAGCATCAGCACTTCCCTTCCTCTTCTCCCTCTCCTTCTCCTCCCCGCTGACGAGCCTCAGGCCTCCCAGAATGCCCCGGCTGCCCTGCGGCCCCGCGGCCTTCTGCGCCCCTTATCTGCGTCCAGGCCCCTCCAGCGAACGTTCATCCCTAAAAAACAACGAGGAAAACGATATGGCTCTTTGCTCTGTTGAAGAAGCGGTCTCCGAAATCAAGAAAGGCAAGATGATCATCCTGGTCGACGACGAGGACAGGGAGAACGAGGGCGACCTCACCATGGCCGCCGAGTTTGCGACCCCCGAAGCCATCAACTTCATGGCCCACCACGGCTGCGGCCTCGTGTGCCTGTCCATGGCGCCCTCCCTCTGCGACAAGCTCGGCCTCGACCTTATGGTCAAGCACAACAACTCGCAGTTCGGCACCAACTTCACCGTCTCCATCGAGGCCCGCGACGGCGTGACCACCGGCATCTCCGCCGCCGACCGCGCCCATACCATCCGTACGGCCGTGGCCGACGGCGCCCGTCCCGAAGACCTCGTGACCCCCGGCCACATCTTCCCCCTGCGCGCCCGCCCCGGCGGCGTGCTCGAGCGCACGGGCCAGACCGAAGGCAGCGTCGATCTCGCCAAGCTCGCCGGCCTCAAGCCCGCCGGCGTCATCTGCGAAGTCATGAACGAAGACGGCACCATGGCCCGCATGCCCCAGCTCGAAGCCTTTGCCGAAAAGCACGGCCTCAAGATAGCCTCGGTGCGCGACATCATCCGCTACCGCATCGAGCACGGCCAGGTCTCCGTGCGCTGCGACGCTCACGCCCACCTGCCCTCCGTCTTCGGCGACTTCACGGTCTACGCCTACGAGAGCAGCACCGAGCCCGGCACCCACCTCGCCCTGGTCAAGGGCGACATCTCCGGCCCCGAGCCGGTGCTCGTGCGCGTGCACAGCCAGTGCCTCACCGGCGATGCGCTGGGGTCGCTTCGCTGCGACTGCCGCGGCCAGCTGGGGGCCGCCCTGCGCCAGATCGAAAAGGAAGGCAGGGGCTGCCTTGTCTACATGCGCCAGGAGGGCAGGGGCATAGGCCTGGCCAACAAGATTCGCGCCTACGCCCTGCAGGACAAGGGCTACGACACCGTCGAGGCCAACCGCATGCTCGGCTTCCCGCCGGATCTGCGCGACTACGGCACCGGCGCCCAGATCCTCGTTGATCTCGGCATCCACAAGATCCGCCTGCTCACCAACAATCCCAAGAAGATCGTCGGCCTCGCCGGCTACGGCCTCGAGATTGTCGAGCGCGTGCCCATCGAAATCGAAGCCTGCCAGGACAACGCCGACTACCTCCAGGCCAAGAAGGACAAGATGGGCCACCTGCTCACCGGCATCCGCTGCCATTAGGGCGCAGGCTTTCCGCCTGCCTGGAGCGGCGCCCAGCCGCTCCGCAGCCTTCGCCGCGCCGGGGTCGCCTGCCGATGCCGGCGCGGCGCCGTCTTGTCCGGCAGGCCCTGCCATGCCAGGGGCCTGCGCCCCGCACCCCGCATGAAGGAGGCGTCATGCCGCGAGCTCTTTCCCTTCCTTCCCGCCTTGCAGCCTCCCTGCTCTGCGCCTTTGCCTGCCTTTCGGCCACTCCTTTCGCCAGCCCTGCCGCGCCTGCCGAATACGGGCCGGAGGGACTGCGCTTCATGCTGGACATCCCCGAAGGCTGGCAGGTGGAACGGAGAATGGGCGGGGTCGACTTCTACCCTCCGGGAGGCAGGGCCTTTGCCTCCGTGCTGGCCCACCCCCAGGGCGGCAGGCGTCCCGATGCCGTGGCCAAGTCCCTGTGCGCGTCCATGCAGGCCCGCTCCTGCGAGAAGACCCGGGGCGACGCATGGCTCATCGTGAGCGAGCGCAAGGGAACAAGGCTCTTCACGACCCTGCAGTTCGTCAGGAACATGCTGCTCCTGACCTCCTACGCCGGCGACAGCCGGACGGTGCAGCCGGTGCTGAAGAGCCTGAAGGTCAAGCGCTAGGAGCGGAGCGTCAGGCCCTTCTGCAGCCAGGTTTCCTGTGGCCCGTTCCCCGGTGGCGGCCTTGCATGCTATGGTGCCGGCGACACATGTGGACAAGGTCGCGCCCCCACGCCTGGCCGCGCGTCTGACAGGGCGCCTGATGGAACGTGCCGGCATAGTCGGGATGCCCTTCGGCCTCGCCTGCGCCAGGGCGCGTCACGGGGGCTTCGGGCCGGAAGACGGGGAACGTTTGAACGGGTCGCTTTTGAAGGGGACGCGCCGCTGCCCGGATCTTTGCGAGACCTGCTGCCGCAAGCCCCTTGACAGCGTCAGCGCCGAGGCATGAAGCCCGACGGAATGCGTGCCGCCTGTTCCCAAGTCCTCCGCTAAAGCTGCCGGCCTGGAGGCGCCGGCCCTGCCGGGGCAGGCAGGCCAGATCCTGCGCACCAGCACCCGTCCCCGTATCCGTACCTGCGCCCGCGCCCTTCGCAGGGCCTGGGGCGAAGATGCCTGAGGCCATCGCGTCAAGAAAAGGAGCTTCCATGCTGCACCTGCGCTTTGCTTCCACCGATCCGGCCATGAACCTCGCCCTCGAAGAAGCTCTCTTCAATGCGCTGGAGGAGGGCCAGCCCGGCTGGCTTCTGCTGTGGCAGAACGCGCCCTCCATCATTGTGGGCAGGCACCAGAACACGGCAGAGGAGATAGACTGCGCCAGGGTCGAGGCCAAGGGCATCCCCGTCGTGCGCCGCATGACCGGCGGTGGCGCCGTCTACCACGACCTTGGCAACCTGAACTTCTCCTTCCTGGCCTTCAGGAAGCAGGCGGGACGCATCGACTTTTCGGCCTGGCTCAAGCCCGTGGCCCAGGCCCTCTCAGGCCTTGGCGCAGAGGTGGCCGTCACGGGGCGCAACGACCTCGAAATAGCCGGCCGCAAGATTTCGGGCTCGGCCCAGCGGCTTCAGAACGGCCGGGTGCTCCACCACGGCACCCTGCTCGTGCATCCCGACTTTGACGCCATGTCGGCCTTCCTCCATCCCGATCAGGCCAAGTACGCCTCCAAGGGCGTTGCCTCCGTGCGCGCCAGGGTGACCTGCCTTGCCGACCAGCTTGGTCGCGCCGTTGCGGTGGACGAGGTCTGCCGGCTTCTGGCAGAGGCCTGCGCGGACGGGGAAGGGGCGCTGCCTGAAGGCGTGCTGGCTGAAGCCAGGCGCCTGGCCAGCGAGAAGTACCAATCCTGGGACTGGAACTTCGGCGCCTCGCCCAAGTACACGGAGCGCCGGAGCCGGCGCTTTGCCTGGGGCAGGGTGGAGGTCTTCTACGACGTGGCCAAAGGCCGCATCGCCTCGGCGCGCGTCATGGGCGACTTCTTTGCGGCCAGGGATCCGGAGGAGTTTGGCGAGGCGCTCAAGGGCCAGCCGCGCCGGCCTGAGGATCTGCTGCGCCATCTCAAGACGCTTCCGCTCGGGCAGTGGTTTGCCGGCTGCAGCGAGGCGGAGCTTGCGGCCTTTCTGGCCGAGCTCTAGCAGGGCAGGGGAAAAGAACGGCACAAGGAGGCTGCATGGACAAGAATACGCTCTATTCGCATCTGCGCTGGCCCGAGTACCAAGCCCTGGTCAAGGCGGCCTGCCGCCTCTCCGGCCTCTTCTCCGGCACCTCGGCGGCGCCCTACGTCGACTACCGCTTCGTCGAGCGCCTCTTCGTGCGCTGCGCGGGCGCCACGGACAACTCCCGCCGCGACGACTCCTTCGACGCCTTTGTGCAGGTCTTTGCGGACCATCGCGCCGGCGTCGGCGTGAAGACCTTCACCGACAGGAGCGGGGGGCGTTCCATGGAAAAGGTGGCCGAGTTCACGCGGCTTGCCCGCCTCGAGCGGCTGGCCGAGCTCTCGCCCGAAGCCCTGGTCTACAAGGTGGCGGAGCTGCGCCGGCGCCGGGTGCTCTCGGACACGGCCGCCAACGGCGTGAACATTGCCTGCTCCTTCTACCACTGCCTTGTCCGCGGCAGGGACGCCAAGGGCGCCTACGCCTTTGTCCACGAGGAAAGCTATCCGCTCATCGACCTCTGGAAACTGGCACCCCAGGACAGCCAGGGCCGGCCACTCGACGCCTTTCCCAGCGAGCTTGCCGGCACGACCGTGCACTTCACGGACGGCTGCCGCAGCTACGCCTATTCAACGTCCAAGAACGTGCTGCTCATGCGCTTCGATCTGCAGGCAGGCAGGCGCTCTCCCCGCATACCCGTCGAGCCGGCGTCCGATCCCGTGGCCCTGCTGCTGGGCCTGGCGGGCGAAGGCGCCCTGTGGGGCCAGGACCTGGCTGCAGGGCAGGGGGACTGCCCGGAAGCGGAGGACAGCCGTCCCTACGTGGTCCTTCCGCTCTACGCGCCGAAAAGCCTCCTGTCTGCCAGCCCCCAGGTGGGGCCGAAGTCGGGCATCAACCAGTGGAATGCCGGGGGCCGTGCGCGCAAGTTCGGGGAAGCCTACATCCCCGTGCCGAAGCGCCTGCACGGGGACAGCCGCCTGGCGGGCTTCTTTCCCGCCGCCGGCGGCGTCTGCCGGCCCTTCCGTCTGCGCCTTCCGGACGGCAGCGAGGTGCAGGCCAGGCTCTGCCAGGAGGGCATGAAGGCCTTGATGAGCGACCCCAACGACGATCTGGCGCGCTGGCTCTACGCCATGATCGACGGCAGCTTCGAGAAGGCCTCCCTGCGCATGCGGGAAGACGAGGCCAACAGGCCCTACACCTACGAAGATCTGGAGGTGGTGGGCAAGGACTCGGTCGCCGTGCTGAAGACGGACGAAGAGCGCTTTGAGCTCAGGCTCCTGCCGCTGGGGGCGGCCAGACGCTTCTGGCAGCAGGAGGCCAGGGGCGGAGCGCCGCGCACGATTGGCGGCTTCGAGGCTCTGCTGGATGCCCAGGCAGAGCAGGAAGCGCAGGAAGGCCAGGGAGACGGATAGCGCCTGCCCGCAGGGGCGACGTCCCGTTCGCGGCGCCGCCGCCGGCCAGTCCCTGTCTGGCTGCACCTCTTCCGGCTGCCGGTGCCTATCCCCGCTGGCGGGGCTTGACGATGCGCCTGGCGCGGGGCCTGGTCTTGCCCGGCGTCGGCATGGGCGCAGGCGCGGGAGCCGGCTCAGGCGCAGGCTCAGGCTTGGGGGCAGGCATGCCGAGGGCCTTGGCCATGGCTTCGGCGATGCGCCGCACCACGGGCACGGCAACGGAGTTGCCGGCCTGCTTGTAGAGGTGGCTGTTGGCGAGGGGCGGGAGGCGGAAGGTCTTCGGGAATCCCATGAAGCCGAAGCACTCCTCGGGCGTGAGCTTGCGGAAGCCGTGGTCCGTGACCACGAGCGCCACGTTGTGGCCGCCCGTGCCCATGTTGGCGGTGAGGGTGGGACACAGGCCGGACTTGTTTTCGCGCACGTACACCCGGCGCCACTGGTAGAGCGTGTCCCTCGAGGTCATGGCCTTGGCAAGTTCCTTGTAGTACTCGAAGCGCTCTTCGGTGTAGTAGTAGATGTCTTCCACCTTGCCGTGGAAGTCGATGATGTCCGAGAGCTTGGTCGTCAGGGGGATGGGCTCGGGGAAGCGGAAGCGCGCAGAGGCCTCCTGGGACCTGAAGGCGCAGATGTAGATGCGCTCGCGGTTCTGGGGAATGTTGCCGTACTCGCAGGCATTGAGCACCCGGAAGTGGATGTGGTAGCCGGCCTGTTCGAGATGCTCCCGGATGACGCGGAAGGTGTTGCCGCAGTCGTGCCCGGCCAGATTCTTGACGTTCTCCAGGAAGATGGCCTGAGGGCGCTTTTCGAGGAAGACGCGCTCGAGCTCGAAGAAGAGGTTGCCGCGGTCGTCGCCGAAGCCCTTGCGGTAGCCGGCCACGCTGAAGGCCTGGCAGGGGAAGCCTGCGACCATGACGTCGAAGTCCGGGATGTCGCTGGTGGGGACCTTGCGGATGTCCTCCACCACCAGCGGACAGTGCTTGAAGTTGGCCCGGTAGGTCTTGGCCGCGTGCATGTCGAATTCGTTGGCCCAGACGACGTTGAAGCCGGCCTGCTCGAAGGCCAGGTCGATGCCGCCGACGCCGGCAAAGAAGCTCGCGGTTCTTAGGCTCATGAAGGAACTCCTCGAATAGGGATGTCAAAACATTACCGTCACGGGGCCAAGGGTGCAAGGCCGATCTGCAGACGCCTTGGTCTGGCAAAGTGGAGACCAGCGCCTGGCCGAGACGCTGGCATGCGGAAGAAAATTGAATGAAAACAGATGGTTGCATGCAAAAAACAGCCTTGTCCCGTGGCAGAGGCTGTGCTAGATTGGGCCCGCGCCGGCCAAAGGCGCATTTTTTCAAGGCAAGAGGCGGGTCCGGGGGCCCGCAGGACGTGTTTGCAGGCCGGCCGCGAAGCCTTCGCGGCAGGCCAAAGGAGAAACAATGGCTGATATGTTAACAACGCCGCTTGCGGCATGGCACGAGGCGCACGGCGCGAAAATGGCCCCCTTCGCGGGCTGGTGGATGCCCATCCAGTACGAGGGCATTCTGGCCGAGCACAGGCACACCCGCACCCAGGCCTCGGTCTTCGACATCTGCCACATGGGCGAGTTCACCGTGAAGGGCAAGGGCGCGAAGGACGCGCTGCTGCATGCCTTCAGCCACAGCTTGGCGACGCTCAAGGAAGGGCGCTGCCGCTACGGCTTCATCCTCAACGAGGAAGGCGGCGTGCTCGACGACTGCATCGTCTACAACATGGGCGAAGACGACTACTTCATCGTCGTCAACGCGGCCTGCATCGACCGCGACTTCAAGACCCTCTGCGAGCGCATGCCCGCAGGCGTGGCCTGCCAGGACCTTTCCAGCCAGATCGGCAAGATCGACCTCCAGGGCCCCAAGTCCTGCGAGGTGCTCGAGCGCTTCCTTGGCCAGAACCTGCATGACCTCGGCTACTTCGCCTTCCGCGAGACCGCGTGGAACGGCAGGCGCCTGCTCGTGAGCCGCACCGGCTACACGGGCGAGCTCGGCTACGAGCTCTACATCGAGGCAGCCTCCGCCCAGGCGCTCTGGGAGGCTCTGCTGGAAGACGAGCGCGTGAAGCCCGCCGGCCTCGGCGCCCGTGACACCCTGCGCATGGAGGCGGGCCTTCCCCTCTACGGCGACGAGCTCGACGAGAAGCACACCCCCGTCGAGGCCGGCATGGGCCGCATGATGAAGAACGAGTGCGACTACGTCGGCAAGAAGGGCCTCGAGCAGGTCAGGGAAGTCCTGCTCGGCCTGGAGCTTGAAGGCCGCCGCGCCGCCCGCCACGGCGACAGGCTCTGCCTCGAGTCCGGCGAGGAAGTCGGCGTCGTGACCTCCGGCACCTTCGCCCCCTCGCTCGGCAAGTCCATTGCCTTTGCCTGGTGCAGGGCAGGCCGGGAAGGCGCGGACAGCTTCGTCATCGACAACGGACGCGCCAAGCTCAAGGCCCGCAAGGTGGAGACGCCCTTCTACAAGGACGGCACCGCCCGCGTGAAGCTCCAGTAGCCGGCCGCGGCTTTTCCTTTCAACTTCACAGACATAAGCATTGTTCCGGCCCTTGGCCGGAGGAGGAACCCCCATGTCCGATCCCAAAGAGCTCAAATACTCCAAGACCCACGAGTGGGTGCGCGTTGAAGGCGAAGAGGCCGTCGTCGGCATCACCCAGTTCGCCCAGGAAGCCCTCGGCGACATCACCTACGTCGAAGTTCCCGCCGAAGGCGACGCCGTCGAGCAGGAGAAGGAATGCGGCTCCGTGGAGTCCGTCAAGGCCGCCAGCGACCTCGTCTCCCCGGTGAGCGGCACCGTCGTTGCCGTCAACGCCGAGCTCGAGAACGCTCCCGAAGTGGTCAACCAGGATCCCTACGGCAAGGGCTGGATGTTCAAGGTGAAGCTGGCCGGCCCCGTTGAAGGCCTGCTGGACGCCGACGCCTACGCCAAGGTCTGCGCCGAAGAAGCCCACTAGGAGCCAGCGATGCCCTACATCCCCCACTCCCAGGCCGAGCTGGAGGAGATGCTTGCGACCATCGGCGTGAAGACGCTCGACGATCTCTTTGCGGACATCTCCCCCGACATGCGGCCCAAGAGCTTCAACCTGCCTGAGGGCATGGACGAGGGCTCCACCTGCGCCTTCTTCGAGCATCTGGCAGCCAAAAACCGCACGGCCATGGCGTCCTTCCTCGGCGCCGGCTACTACGACCACGTCGTGCCCAAGGCCGTGGACGCCCTTGCCGGGCAGAGCGCCTTCTATACCGCCTACACCCCCTACCAGGCCGAGTGCTCCCAGGGCACCCTGCAGGCCATCTTCGAGTTCCAGACTGCCATAGCCCGCCTGATGGACCTCGACTTCGCCAACGCCTCCGTCTACGACGGCGGCTCGGCCCTCTTCGAAGCCTCCACCATGTGCGTGCGCCAGACCAGGCGCGGCAGGGTGGTGGTGGACGAGGCCGTGAACCCGGTGTGGCGGTCCATGCTCGCCACCTACACCGCGAACCAGCCCATTGAGATCGTGACCGTCCCGCAGAAGAACGGCACGAGCGACATGGAGGCCCTCAAGGCGGCGGTCGATGGCCAGACAGCCTGCGTCATCGTGCAGAACCCGAACTTCTTCGGCGTCGTCTCCGACTTCACCGAGCTTTTTGCCCACGCCAAGTCCCAGAAGGCGCTTTCCGTCATCTCGGTCTATCCGGTCATGCAGGCCGTGCTCAAGACGCCCGGCGAGATGGGCGCCGACATTGCCGTCGGCGAGGGCCAGAGCCTTGGCCTGCCCCTGAGCTTCGGCGGCCCCTACCTCGGCCTCATGGCCTGCCGCAAGAGCTTCGTGCGCCAGATGCCCGGCCGCCTCGTCGGCCGCACCGTGGACACCCAGGGACGCACCGGCTACGTCCTGACCCTCCAGGCCCGCGAGCAGCACATCCGCCGCGCCAAGGCCACGTCCAACATCTGCTCCAACCAGAGCCTCTGCGCCCTGCGCGCCCTCATCTACCTCTCCCTGGTCGGCCCCCAGGGCCTCAGGAAGGTGGCCGAGCGCGGCATGGCGCTGGCCCGCTACGCCTCCCAGACCCTGCTTGCCCTGCCCGGCGCGACCCTGCTCAGCGACAGGCCCTTCGGCAACGAGTTCGCCGTCTGCCTGCCCAAGCCCGCGCAGCCCCTCGTCGATGCGCTCATCGAGCGCTACGGCGTCGTTGCCGGCCTGCCCTTGGGCAGGTACTACCAGGGCATGGACAACGTCCTGCTCGTGGCCTGCACCGAGAAGAACTCCAGGGAGCAGATCGACAGCCTCGTGGAAAGCCTTGGAGGTTTGCTGTGAAAACCATCTACGAAGAATCCGTTCCCGGACGCGCCACCCTCGGCATAGTCCTCAAGGACGATCCCGCGCAGCCGGACTGCGCCGACATGCTTCCGGCCCAGCTTCTGCGCGGAGCGGCCCCGAGGCTTCCCGAGTGCGCCGAGATCGACGTCGTCAGGCACTTCACCAGACTGGCCGAGCTCAACTACAGCGTGGACGCCAACTTCTACCCCCTTGGCTCGTGCACCATGAAGTACAATCCCAAGTGCACGGAGGCGATCTCGCAGCTGCCCGGCTTTGCCCGCCTGCATCCCATGCTGGCCCAGAGCAAGGCCGGCGAGAAGGCCTGCCAGGGAGCTTTGCAGGTGCTCTACGAGACCGAGCGCAGCCTCTGCGAGATCACGGGCATGAAGGGCTTCACCCTGCAGCCCATGGCCGGCGCCAACGGCGAGTTCACCGGCGTGTCCCTCATCGCGGCCTACCACCAGGCCAAGGGCCGCAGCCGCCGCGTCATGCTCATCCCCGACTCCGCGCACGGCACCAACCCCGCCTCCGCCGCCATGGCCGGCTTCACCGCCGTGACCGTGGAGTCCAAGGACGGCATGGTCGATCCCGAGGCTCTCAAGGCCGCCGTTGCGGAGCACGGCGACAACCTCGCCGGCCTCATGATGACCTGCCCCAACACTCTGGGCCTCATGGAGACCCGTCTGAAGGAGATCGTGCAGATCATCCACTCCGTGGACGCCCTGCTCTACTACGACGGCGCCAACATGAACGCCATCATGGGCAAGATGCGCGTGGGCGACGTGGGCTTCGACGTCGTGCACCTCAACCTCCACAAGACCTTCGCCACCCCGCACGGCGGCGGCGGTCCCGGCTCCGGCCCGGTGGGCGTGTGCGAAAAACTCCTGCCCTTCCTGCCCGCGCCCCGCGTAGAGCGCCGCGCCGACGGCTCCTTCGGCTTCATGCTCGACAGCGGCAAGTCCATAGGCCACATCGGCCCCTTCTACGGCAGCTTCGGCGTCATCCTCAAGGCCTGCGCCTACATCGTGCGCCTCGGCGCCGAAGGCATCAAGCGCGCCTCCGAGTACGCGGTGCTCAACGCCAACTACCTGCGCAAGAAGCTGGAGGACGTCCTGCAGGTGCCCTTCGACCGCATCTGCATGCACGAGTTCGTGGCCTCGGCGCCCGAGGGCATGCGTGCTCTCGACATCGCCAAGGGCCTGCTCGAGCTCGGCTACCACGCCCCCACCATCTACTTCCCCCTGCTCGTGCACGAATGCCTCATGCCCGAGCCCACGGAGACCGAGAGCAAGCAGACGCTGGACGCCTTCTGCGACGCAGTCCGCAAGATCGTGGAGGAGGGCAGGAAGGATCCCGAGTCCCTGGCCCAGGCACCCCGCAATCTGCCCGTGACCCGGCTCGACGAAACGGCGGCAGCCAGGCACATGATCCTGACTGAGGACATGGCGTAGCCCTCGTCCGGCTCTGTCCCCGACAATGCATGCCGGCCCCCTGCGCCTTTTCGGCCCAGGAGGCCGGCTTTTTTTGCGCAGTCAGCGGAAGGAGTTATGGAAGGGTTTGCGGAAGGTTTTGCGCAAAGGGGTGCGGAAGGCGCCGCGTCCCCTCCCGGCGCAGGGCATTGTTTGGTTAATCAATCTTGAATCGCCCTTCATTGGCAGGCAATGTCCCCGGCGTGCAGGGCAAAGCCCTTTCAATACCGCAGGGACAGGGGCGCTTTGCGGGCTGGCGTCCGCAGCTTGGCAGGGCTTTCACAGTCGCCGCGCGGGGAACAGCCATGGAATCCTGATTTGTGAAAAAAAAAGCAAACCAAGTGCAATGCAGGGCCAGAGGGAAAATGCGGAACTGCGCGCGTTGCGTTGGCATTTAATTGCCGTTTCAAAGGATGGAAACCTGCCGTATCAGCGTCAATGACACCATGAAAAGTACGCCCTGTGCTTCACAGGGAGGCGTGAAAGTGTGGGGGGCTCTGCGCTTTTACATGGGGAAGCCGCTGAAAAATCGAGATGTTTTCTTGACGCAAGCGGAAAGAAGGCTTACAAGGACAGCAGGAAAATCCACGCTCCGTCGCCAGCCAAGGGTTCGGGTTCGCCCGGGCCGAAGGGGCGGTGCCAGCGCGGCTTTCGGCATTTGCGCGCCGGAAAGCCGCCTCCTGGCGCCGGGCGGGCGGCAGGCGCTTCGCCTCAACGGATTCGCCGGGCCGTCCTTGGCCTTGCCGGGACGGACCTTCATCAAAACAACGCCACCTGCAATCTACAGGAGATGTGCCATGGCAAGTCAGGCGCTCATCAAAGATTTCGAGCAGTTCCTCGGCCCGGAAAACGTGTTCTCTTCCGAAGTCGACCGCCACACCTACTCGTTTGACGCGGCCGTCCTTCGGCCCGTGGTTCCCGCCTTCGTGATCCGCCCCACCAACGTCGAGCAGCTCGGCGAATGCGTCACCCGCCTCTATCGCGAAGGCGTGCCGATGACCATCAGGGGCTCCGGCACCAACCTCTCCGGCGGCACCATTCCGGACAAGACCGACACCGTCGTCATTCTGACCAACGCCCTCAACCGCATCCTTGAAATCAACAGCAACGACCTCTACGCCGTGGTCGAGCCCGGCGTCGTCACGGCCGACCTGGCCAACGCCGTTGCCGCCAAGAACCTCTTCTATCCCCCGGATCCGGGCTCCATGGCCGTGTCCACCATCGCCGGCAACATCGCCGAGAACGCTGGCGGCCTGCGTGGCCTGAAATACGGCGTGACCAAAGACTACGTCATGGGCGTGGAGTTCTTCGACGCCACCGGCGCCCTGGTCAAAACCGGCTCCCGCACCGTCAAGTGCGTCACCGGCTACAACCTCGCCGGCATGCTGGTGCAGTCCGAAGGCACCCTCGGCATCATCTCCAAGGCCATTCTGAAGCTCGTGCCTCCGCCGAAAGCCTCCAAGGCCATGATGGCCGTGTTCGACGACGTCCAGAGCGCCGCCGAGGCCGTTGCCGGCATCATCGCCGCCCACATCCTGCCCTGCACCCTCGAGTTCCTCGACAACAACACCATCGTGCGCGTCGACGACTTCACCAAGATCGGCCTGCCCCGCGACGCCGGCGCCATCCTCCTCATCGAGGTCGACGGCCATCCGGCCCAGGTTGCCGACGACGCCGTCGCCGTCGAGAAGGTGCTCAAGGAATGCCGCGCCCGCGAAGTGCACGTTGCCAAGGACGCCGCCGAGAAGACCCAGATCTGGGAAGCCCGCCGCCAGGCCCTGCCCGTGCTTGCCCGCGTGAAGCCCACCACCGTCCTCGAGGACGCCACGGTGCCCCGCTCCCAGATTCCTGCCATGATGAAGGCCATCAACGAGATCGCCGGCAAGTACCGCCTTGACGTGGGCACCTTCGGCCACGCCGGCGACGGCAACCTCCATCCCACCTTCCTGTGCGACAAGCGCGACAAGGAAGAATTTGCCCGCGTCGAGCAGGCCGTCGACGAGATGTTCGACGTTGCCATCAAGCTGGGCGGCACCCTCTCCGGCGAGCACGGCATCGGCACCGCCAAGGCCAAGTGGATGGAGAAGGAAACCTCCCGCGGCACCATCCTCTTCTCCCAGCGCCTGCGCCGCGCGCTCGATCCCAAGGGCCTGCTGAACAACACCAAGCTGGTCGGCATCTAAGGAGCTCGAGATGAAGGATTTGAAACAGTTAGCTACCAGGCTCATGGAGCTTGACGACAGGCTTGCCGCCTGCATGAAGTGCGGCAACTGCCAGGCCGTCTGCCCCATGTTCGGCGCGACGCACATGGAAGGCGACGTCGCCCGCGGCAAGATCGTCCTCATCGAGAACCTGGCCCACGAAGTCCTCCGCGATCCCAAGGCCGTTGCCGAGAAGCTGAGCCGTTGCCTTCTGTGCGGCTCCTGCCAGGCCGGCTGCCCCTCGGGCGTGAAGAATATGGAGATCTTCATGGAGGCGCGCGAGATAGTCTACACCTACCTCGGCCTCTCCATCGTGAAGAAGATGATCTTCCGCATCCTCCTCGCCAAGCCGAAGTTCTTCAACTTCAGCATGCGCGTGGGCGCCCCCGCCTCCAGAATGCTCTTCTGGAGCGCCAAGGACGCGCAGAAGACCACCCACTCGCCGCTGCTCAAGGGCATCATCGGCGACCGCCACATCCGTCGCGTGCCCGTGAAGCCGCTCCACGCCAGCGTGGGCGACCTCGACGAGCCCCGCATCGGCGGCGGCGTCAAGGTCTGCTTCTTCCCCGGCTGCATGGGCGACAAGTTCTACGTCGACATGGCCAAGGCCTGCCTCAAGGTCTTCAAGCACCACAACGTGGCTGTCTACCTCTCCTCGAAGTTTGCCTGCTGCGGCATCCCCGCGGTCTCTTCGGGCGACGGCGACGGCATGGTCATGGAGCTGAAGAAGAACTTCGAGCTACTCAAGGGCAAGGACTTCGACTACATCGTCACTCCCTGCGGCTCCTGTACGGACACCATCAGGGACTGGTGGCCCAAGTACGCCGAGCGCATCGACGCCTCTGCGGCCGACTTCTTCAAGAAGCTCTCCGCCAAGGCCATGGACATCAACGCGTTCCTGGTCAATGTCGTGGGCGTGGAGCCTGCCGAGCCCAGGGCCGGCGCCACCACCGTGACCTACCACGATTCCTGCCACCTCAAGAAGGGCCTCGGCATCTCCAAGGAGCCGCGCGCCCTCATCCAGGCCAACCCCGACTACAAGCTGGTCGAGATGAAGGAAGCCGACCGCTGCTGCGGCTGCGGCGGATCCTTCACTCTCTACCACTACGATCTCTCCCGCCAGATCGGCCAGCGCAAGCGCAACAACATCGTCGCCTCCGGCGCGCAGGTTGCCTCTGCCGGCTGCCCTGCCTGCATGATGCAGATGGAGGACGTGCTCTCCCACAACGGCGACAGCGTCCTCGTCAAGCATCCTGTCGAGATCTACGCCGAGTCGCTCAAGTAGCGCCGTATTCGAGGCTATCCTAGATTCCACTGATTCATTCTGCACCGGCTCAGCCGCCCCCGGCATCGTCCGGGACGCGGCTGGGTTGCGTTGCAGAAAGCCCCCTACAGTAGTGCTTCCCTAAGGAGACATGTTAATGTCAGAGAACAACCAGGCTTGCGTCGACAAGTTCGTTGAAATGGCCAAAGCCGTCGCCTGTCACGTGACCGAAGTGTCCAGCACGGCCGACATCCTCAACTATGTCGTCGACCTGTGCGAGAAAAAGGCTCCCTGCGAGCTGCTTGCCGACGAGCCCGGCACCGCCACCGGCCCTCTCGGCCCCAACCGCTGCCCCACGCGCACCCAGCGCGTCGTCGCCGCTCCCCAGCTGAACGACGAGGACTTCGCGGCCCTGAAGGCCCTGTGCGACGAGAAAGGCTTCCTCTGCATCCGCGACAACCTGCGCAAGTACGCCGCCGGCATCGACGTGGGTCTGAGCGAAGCCGTTCTTGGCGTTGCGGCCAGCGGCACCTGCATGTGCGACACCACCAGCGAGGACTGGCGCCTCGCCGGCATGATCAGCGAATGCGCCGTCATGATCGTCAAGAAATCCCAGATCTACCCCGATCTCCCCTCCATCGCCGGCTTTATGCGCGAGCAGATGGGCAAAGGCCCCGAGGGCACGTTCACCTCGCTGATCACCGGCCCCAGCCGCACCGCCGACATCGAGTGCGTGGGCGCCATCGGCGTGCACGGACCTCTTGAAATGCATCTTCTTCTGGTGGAGGGCTAGTCATGCACAAGGCACCGCAGACCTATAAAGAGTACCACGGCCAGATCGACGAGGCGCTGCACGACCAGCAGCTCCGCAAGACGCTGGACAAGTACGCCGTCACCTACCGCGAAAACCGCGCCAAGGTGATGCGCGACGTCGACGAGAAGGGCCTTATCCACGCCATCGCCGAGTTCAAGGACGAAGCCGCCGCTCACATGGACGAGCTCTACGAGCAGTTCAAGCGCGAGGCTGAAAAGCGCGGCGTGCACGTGCACCTCGCCAAGGACGCGGCCGAAGCCAACCAGATCATTTCCGACATCGGCAAGAAGTACAACGTCAAGCGCATCGTGAAGTCCAAGTCGATGACTGCCGAAGAGACCCAGCTCAACCACAAGCTGGAGGCTGACGGCTTCATCGTCGACGAGTCCGACCTTGGCGAGTACATCATCCAGCTGCGCCACGAGACACCGTCCCACATGGTCATGCCGGCCATCCACCTGAGCCGCTACCAGGTCGCCGACGATTTCTCCAAGGTGACCAAAGTGAAGCAGGATCCCGACATCGACCGCCTGGTCAAGGTCGCCCGCGTCCAGCTGCGTCGCAAATTCATCCAGGCCGACATGGGCGTGTCCGGCTGCAACTTCGCCATCGCCGAGAACGGCGCCGTCACCACGGTGACCAACGAAGGCAACGCCCGCATGACTGAGACCATGCCCCGCGTCCACACGGTGCTCGTCGGCCTCGACAAGCTGGTGCGCTCCATCGACGACGCCATGATCGCCCTGCAGATCCTGCCCCGCAACGGCACGGCCCAGCGCCTGACCTCCTACGTGTCCTGGATGTGCGGCGCCGGCCCCTGCGCCACCGCGCCCGAGGGCCGCAAGATCATGCACGTGGTCTTCCTCGACAACGGCCGCCGCGAGATCGCCAAGGATCCGCTCTTCCACCAGATCTTCCGATGCGTGCGCTGCGGCGCGTGCACCAACGTCTGTCCCGTGTTCCGCCTCATCGGCGGCCACAAGATGGGCTACATCTACATCGGCGCCATCGGCCTCATCCTGACCTACTTCTACCACGGCAAGGACAAGGCCAAGGTGCTCTGCCAGAACTGCGTGGGCTGCGAAGCCTGCAAGAACGTTTGCTCCGGCGGCATCGACCTGCCGCGCCTCAACCGCGAGATCCGCAGCCGCCTCGTCTCCGACAAGGACGACAAGAACGCCATGGGCACCCTCATGAACGCGGTCATGACCAACAGGAAGATGTTCCACACCCTCCTGAAGTTCGCGAGCAAGGCCCAGCGTCCCTTCACCGGCGGCACGCAGTTCCAGCGCCACCTGCCGATGATGTTCATGAAGCAGCACGACTTCAAGGCGCTGCCGGCCGTTGCCGACAAGGCCTTCCGCGACGTCTTCGCGCAGTACAAGCCGAAGGTGCTCAACCCCGTCATGCGTGTGGCCATCTTTGCCGGCTGCGCCCAGGACTTCATCTATCCCGAGCACCTCATTGCCGCCTGCAAGGTCCTCGAGGCCAAGAAGGTCGCCGTCGATTTCCCGATGGAGCAGACCTGCTGCGGCCTGCCGCTCGACATGATGGGCCAGCGCAAGGGCGTCCAGAAGGTCGCGCTCCAGAACATCAAGGCCTTCGCCAACGGCAACTACGACTACATCGTCTGCCTCTGCGCCAGCTGCTGCTCCACCTTGAAGGTGCACTACGCCGAGTTCCTTGAGAAGAACGGCGGCATCTCCGAGGCTGCCGTGAAGGCCTTCTCCGAGAAGGTCGTCGACTTCAGCACTCTGTGCAGGGAGAAGCTCGGCATGGGCGAGGACGACTTCACCAAGATCGACGAGAAGGTCACCTTCCACGCCTCCTGCCACCAGTGCCGCGCGCTGGGCGCAGCCCAGCACTCCCGCGATCTCATCGCGGCCGCGGCCGAGTACGTGCCCTGCTTCGAGGAAGAGGTCTGCTGCGGCTTTGGCGGCACCTACTCCGTGAAGTTCCCCGAGATCTCCGCGGAGCTGCTCCGGAAGAAGCTGAAGAACGTCTCCGACACGAATGCGACCCGCATCGTCATGGACTGCCCCGGCTGCGTCATGCAGATCAAGGGCGGCGTCGAGAAGAACCACATGGGCATCCGCGTTACCCACCTCTCTGAGCTCCTCGCCGAGCGCGTGAAGCGCTAGGCTAGCCTGCCCTTGGCAGGACCAGGCCCTCCGGACCTGGGGCTAGCCCAGACAAGAACGCAAGCCCCCCGCGCTTCCTTCGGGAAGCACGGGGGGCTTTTTTGCTGCCGGCTGCGTGCCGGCTACGCGCCGGAAAGCGCCTGCCGGTCGCGCCGCTGGCCGCGCAGCCACACGAGCCAGGCTATGGCCAGCGGGACGAAGGAGCCGAACCAGGCAAGGGGACTGGCCCAGCATATGCCGTCGAAGCCGGCGCGCTCCACGAGCCAGAAGGCGGCAAAGACGCGCATGGCCAGCTCCGAAAGGCCCGCCATGGTGGGCACGAAGCTCTGGCCTATGCCCTGGAGGGTGCTGCGCAGGATGAAGAGCAGGGCGAGCACCCAGTACATGCCGGCCTGGATGGTCATGAAGCGCCAGCCGAGCGCCACCACGTGCTCCTGGCCTGGACCCACGAAGCAGTGCATGAGTGCGGGGCCGAAGCAGACGAGAAGCAGGGCGGCCAGGCAGGCGTAGCCGATGGCGAGCAGGGAGCCCTGCTTCACGCCGAGGCGGATGCGGTCAAGGCGGCCTGCGCCGAAGTTCTGGCCGGTGTAGGTGGCCATGGCGTGGCCGAAGCTCATGAGGGGCATCACGGCGAAGGCATCGACGCGCATGGCTGCCGTGACGGCTGCCACCGGATCTGATCCGAGTCCGTTCAGGGCTGCCTGCACGGCCACCGCGCCGAGGGCGATGACCGAGGTCTGGAAGCCCATGGGGGCGCCCATGCCGGCGAGCCGGGCGAAGATGCGGGGGGAGAGGTGCCGCCAGTCGCCCTTGCGGGGCCGCAGGAGCGGCACCTTGGCGATGATGAAGCCAAGGCAGAGCAGGGCCGAGAAGCCTTGGGAGCAGACGGTGGCCAGTGCCGCGCCCTCCACGCCCATGCCAAGACCCAGAATGAAGGCGAAGTCGAGGCCGATGTTGACGAGGCAGGAGATGGCGAGGAAGAAGAGGGGCGTCCTGCTGTCGCCGAGGGCCGTGATGGCGCTGGCGAGCACGTTGTAGAGCATGGCCGCGCAGCTGCCGCCCATGACGACGGCGAGGTAGGCTTCGGAGGAGGCGACGATGTCGGCCGGGGTGTTGAGCAGGGCCAGCAGGGGCTTGGCATAGCGCACGCCGAGGATGGACACGG
>DFDR01000120.1 GCA_002369295.1 Desulfovibrionaceae bacterium UBA3823 | reverse complement strand
CGCTTGAGGGGGAATCTCTTCGAGGCGTAGAGCTGCTCCGCCTCGGCAGGGGAGCGCCCGTCGAAGCCTCGGACAGCCTTGCGGACGGTCTCGTTCCAGGCCGCAGCGGCCTCCTTGAGGCCCGGCACGATTGCCAGAGGATCGGCGTCGCCGCTCGCCTTGGCGCAGGCTGCTACGGCCTTGCCTGACTTGGCGAAGCAGACCTCGGGCGCACACCCGATGCCGATGGCGCCCCAGCGGGCGAGGAGCCTGCCGTCCTGCCCCTCCAGCGTCAGCAGGAGCTCTCCCTGCGTGAAGAAGGCCAGCACGTTGTCTGCGCGGGCCTCCTTGCGGCGGAGCTGGATGACGCCGTCGTCTCCAGACGCTGGCCCGGATGCGCATGAGCATCTGGAGGCCGTCGCCGTCGAGGCCGGCAAGGGTTTCGTCGCCCACATGCCGGATTTCTATGCGCCGTGAGCTTGCCTGCACATGGGACTGCCGGCCCGTGTTCAGCTTCCTGCGCGCTATGCCTGGCTTTTCGAGCCTGACGATGAGGTGATGATGGTGGCCCTGACGCCGAGCAGGACTGCGGCTCCGTTGGCGCCGAAGATCGTGTCGTTGCCGTGGTGCACGATCTGCTTGTTGTCGCAGGCCAGCGCGAAAGATGGGAAATTTTTTATCACTGGCAGTCTTTTATCAAAGGCACGTGATGAAAGGCCTTTTGTGGGGGCCAGGCGACCCTGCGTGGCAGGGGCGCCTGGGGTCATGAGAGCGTGCCAGACCTAGTTCTTGGAGGAAAGCGAACTGGACAAGGGGGGTGTGCTCTCGGTGAAGCGGTTACATACGCCTTCAGGAAACGCCGGCTTGTGGGGAGGCTGGGACGCAGATGCCGGGCCAGCGGGCTGGCTTGCCGTCTGCTTGAACGCTTGGTATTGCACACGAAGGCGAGCCGTGGACCAGGGGTTGTTCCAGCAAGGAGCGCTTCCGTGTTCGCTGGCGTTTGCAGGGCGATGCGCATGGGCGAGGTTAGGGTGCTGGGCCATGTGGCTGGTGGGGCAGTTCTGCTTTTGCCACCCTGTGAGTTCGGAGAAGGAGAGCAGACGCCCGAGGGGGCGGTAGATAGTGGGATAGGCGCTTCTGTGCTTGCCGAGCAGGACGTCGCAGGTCTCGGGATTCCTTTGGACGAATTCGAGGAGCTTCAAGGTGTAGTCCTGTTTTGTGCGGTCAATGTGCCCCTCGCAGTAGAGCCTTGCCAGCATGAGTATCCTGTCATTGGGCTTCTCCAGAGGCAGAAGCTTTATGTTCTGGAATATTGACGGAAGGATGCGCCCCAAGGGCACGAGCGTGTACAGCTTGTTGCCTTCACTGTACGCGAGCGCGGCTGTGTCGAAGTCGCAATCCGCTGCTGACACATCCATGCCAGCGACGGCAAAGCCTACGGAGTATTTCTTCTGAGCCTTCGAAAAGTCCACTTCGTGCCAGTTGAGATGGGATTTGAAGAGCTGACCTGTAAAGTCGAGATCGTAGCTCGTCTTAGTGACGGGCTTGAAAGTGCAGCCCGCCGGAGGGGTGAAGATGGATGCAGGCATCTCGGCTTGGCCCCCTTCCGCTGTACCAGAGTGATTGGCAGAAACTCCTTCTTGGGGTTCGCGGGTCGCTTCAGCGGGCGTGACGGGCTCCGTCGCAGGCTGGGCCGGGCAGGTCGCTTCAGCGGACGTGGCGGGCAAGGCCGCAGGCTGGGGCTGGCACGATGCCTCAGTCTGGAACTGGAGCATCGTCTCTGCCTGATTGGGTGCAGTCTTCTTGAACAGGGGCTGAAGCGATTCTCCACTCTGGCCATTGAGCGGATATTCTTCCTTGAGGTGAAGTGGTTCTTCGGACAGGAAAAACATCGCCACGTCTTGGGTCTCTGCTTCATCGCATGCCACGAGCGAGGCCATGATTTCAGCCGATTCATCGTCCAGAACAACGGCATCGACATAGGCCGGCACTTCCGCAAGCACCCTGCTCTGGTCTTTGGCAGGAGCATCCATCGAGATTGCGCCCAGAGCCTCGACCTGTCCGTTTGTCTTGACCTCGTCCGGTTCCGTGGCGAGAGCCTCCGGTTTGCCCTTGGCCGGGGCCATGGCATGGAAACTGGCCAAGGTTGCGGTAGCAGCGATGGATCTGAGCGAGTTGAAGAATCCCTTGGTAAGCAGCACGCGACTCGTCCTGCGGATTTTCCAGCCTTGGTCAAGGCGGAGCACTTCTGTGAGGTTGGCGTAGCCGGCGAACCTGGCGACAGCGTTCACGCAGGAAAGGTACTGGAAGTATTTTTGGATGTTGTGGCTGCAGATGATGCCCTCGAGCAGGCGAGCGGCATGGCTACTGGGGATGTTGACGACACTGTCCCGGCCGGCCTTAAGATTGGCGCGGTAGGCGCCATTGGTCTGGAAGTCCATGCCGATCAGGGGAAACAGGCGCGTATCGGAGCCCTTGAGCTGCTTCAGGGTCGTATTGGCCCAGTCTTCAAGGGGGGTGAAGTTGGGGAGTTCGCTCACGCGATTGGTCACGAAGTCGAAGTGGGCATCCTTGAGTGCCATGACTTCGGACTCGAGCATCGGCACGCAAGGCTGAAGGGTGCCGGGCCAAGCATGTTCGGCCTCGATGAGAATGGCTAAGGCAATGCCATGGGAGGAAGGGAGATCCTTGGCGCTGGTCATGAGGCTCATGAGGCTGGCTGCTTCGTCACGAAGCGTGATGCTGTTGCGCATGTTTCGAAACCTCGCCATTTGAGGGCGTTGGATGGGGAACCACCATGCCAGCAGGGCTACGAGAGCGCCGTGGTTATGGTGGCGGTTTTTTGAAAGCCTAAGCAAGATAATGTTCAATCTTCTCCTGTCAATGGTTGTTGAAAATTTTTTGAGGTTGGCGATGAAAACCGTGGAGTAGGGGGTAGGCAAGTGGAGGGCCAAGTAAGCTGTCAGTGGCGTTGGGTATGTCCCTAACGCGCTTCTAGGTCAAAGGGATGCGCTTGTCAACGAAAAAGACAGTTGCAATCAAAATTTTTTTGGAGTAGCTTGCTTAAGGAGGAAATGCTCGATTCGGGCGGGCCTTCCACCTGATCTCTGAGATAAGAGACGAGGCTTCTTCTGTCAAGAAGAAAACTGTTAGCTTGAGAAAACTTTTTTTGTGTTCAGCCTGCCATGGCGCTTGCTACAGGTTGGGAGGGGAGGCGCGCATATACCCTTTTCAATGGTTACTGTCAAGAAAAAGATGGGTTTCGGAGAAAACTTTTTGGCGGTTGGCCCGCGAGAAGAAATGATTGTTCTCATTGAACAGACCACTCAATATAATACTATATTTAACGAATAATAAATACTCATTAACTTATAGTAATGATTGTATTTATTATACACACGAGCATTTTTTACAAAATATATTATAATATTATATATTAAATACACATATTTTTTGTGCAAAATTGACAAAGAAATAATATAAATATTGAAATTATTGTTTATTATGTTCATAATAAAAATTAAATTATTAAAACAATTTTTGCTAAGTCGTCTTTATATTATAATTTTGATTAATTCAAATCAAAGTCTATATTATTGCAGTGTTCGTGATTCCCCAGACTGGCCACCTTGACGCAGACAGGGCTTGCCTCTAGGGTAGGTCTACCAAGGAAAGCCGTCATGTTTGCAGGTCTCCAGCCATCCGCCCTTCACCCCCGTGCCATGGGCGCGGGTTTTACCTGAGCGCAGAGCGCAGGTGGGCAGGTTGTCTGCGTTCATCGGTAGCGGCTTCGACGTCCCTTTTTCCTCGCCGCACTCCCTTCCCATCTGCCTTTGCGGAGGTTCCGCGCAGGAGGCGCTCCTCCAGAAGCGAGGAGGAAGCCGTGGAACAGGCATGTTGGAACGTTGCGTGGCCTGAGTCAGGGAGGCACATATATGGTGGGAAGAGTTTATGCCGGCATCGATGCCGGCTCTGCGGCCGTCAAGGCCGTGCTTGTCAGGGAAGGGACGCTTGAGGTTGTGGCGAGGTCCATGCTGCCGACAGGCTGGAACTCCCGCGAGAGTGGCGAAAAGGCTCTGGCCGCGGTGCTGGAGCACGCAGGGGCCGGCAGTGCCACGCGCATCGTCGCCACGGGCTACGGCCGCGTGGCCTTCCCCTTTGCCGACAGGAACGTCACCGAGATTTCCTGCCACGCCAAGGGCGCTGCGCACCTCTTTCCCGACTGCGGCACTCTCATCGACATCGGCGGCCAGGACAGCAAGGTCATATCCGTCCAGCCCGGCGGGACGGTGGCCGACTTCGTGATGAACGACAAGTGCGCTGCCGGCACAGGGCGCTTCCTTCAGGCCGTGGCGGGCATGCTCGGCATGGACGTGGGCGCGCTCTGCGCCCTTGCCGAGGGACAGGTCCCCTGCGCCATCACCAGCATGTGCGCCGTCTTCGCAGAAACGGAGATCGTCGGCCTGCTTGCCAGAGGCACGGCTCCCGGGGCCGTGGCTGCCGGCGTCCTGCGCGCCATCGCCAGGCGCATCCACGCCCTTGCCGCGCGCATTCCCCTGCGTGGCGAGTGCGTCTTCACCGGCGGCCTTGCCGCGAGTCCCGCCTGCGGGCGCATGCTCTCGCAGGCGCTTGGCGTCGAGGTCAAGACGCCGGATTATCCCCAGTATACGGGAGCCCTCGGCGCGGCGTTGCTCGCCGCCAGGCTCCGCTAGGAGGTTTCTGCCATGGCCCATGCCAGTCTGGATACATTCCGTGCGATCACGGACCGCAATGTCCTGCGCCTGCAGGAGGCGAAGCAGGCCGGCCGCAAGGTGGTCGGCCAGTACTGCATCTACACCCCGCTGGAGATGGTGCTGGCCGCCGGCGCCATTCCCGTGTCCCTGTGCGGGACCAAGAACGACTCCATTCCCGCGGCCGAGGCCATGCTCCCCCGTACGCTCTGCCCCCTCATCAAGAGCAGTTTCGGCTTTGCCCTGCAGGACAGCTGTCCCTATCTGGCAGCTTCGGATCTGGTCGTTGCCGACACCACCTGCGATGGCAAGAAGAAGATGTTTGAGCTTCTGGCCAAGCGCAAGCCAGTCTTTGTCCTCCAGCTCCCGCAGACCCAGGATGCCGATGCGATCACGTCCTGGCGCAGGCAGCTCGAGCTTTTCAAGGACCGCCTGGAGCAGGATTTCGGCATCGAGCTGACGGAGGCGGGGCTCAGGGACGCCATCGCCCTCTCGGACCGCTTCCGCCAGGCCCTCAAGCGGGTGCTCGATCTGGGCAGGCGCAAGCCTTCTCCGCTGTCGGGCATGGAGCTCATGGAGGTTGCCTTCCGGGCATCGTTCATGCCTGACTACGAAGAGCGCATCCGGGAGCTCAACGCCTTGGCGGACGCTTTCGAGAGCGATGGCGTGGGAGCTGCGCCGGCATCCGCTCCCCGCATCGTGCTCACGGGCGTGCCGACGGGCATGGGGTCCCACAAGGTCGTCCAGCTGCTCCAGGACTGCGGGGCCAGCGTTGTCTGCATCGACAACTGCTCCTGCTACAAGAAGGTGCGCGACAATCCCGAGGCCTCGGGCGATGCGCTCGACGTGCTGGCAGCCCGTTCGCTCGACATCCCCTGCGCCGTCATGTCGCCCAATCCGGGGCGCTATGCGGCTGTCGGGAAGCTTGCCAGGGACTTTGCCGCCGATGCCGTCGTGGACCTCACCTGGCAGGGCTGCCAGACCTACGACGTGGAGTCCTTTTCTCTGCGCGGCTTCGTGCACGAGGACCTCGGACTTCCCTACCTGCAGATAGTGACGGACTACGCGGAGGCCGATACCGAGCAGCTCCGCATCCGCATCGAAGCCTTTCTCGAAATGCTTGCCTAACAGCGCGCTTCACCGCCGCAAAGGAGAACCTATGGCCGCTATCCTCGACTGTCGCGGACTCACCTGCCCGCAGCCTGTCATCAACACCAAGAAGCTCATTGCCGAATCCCACCCTGCCGAGCTCTACGTCCTTGTGGACAATCCCGCCTCGCTGGAAAACGTGTCGCGCTTCCTTGCCCGCAACGGCTACGCCGTCACAAGCGCCGAAGAGCGCGCCGGCGTCTGGCGCATCAAGGGCGAGGGGAGCGGAGCGCCGGTTGCGGAAATCAAGGACGCCGAATACGTGGCCTGCCCCACGCCGGCCGCCCAGCCCAAGACCCTTGTGCTCATCACCACGGATACGCTCGGCCGCGGCGACGACACGCTGGGCCAGGCCCTCATGGGCAACTTCATCGCCACCCTGCCCGAGCTTGGGCCCCAGCTCTGGCGCATCGTGCTGCTCAACGGCGGCGTGAAGCTTGCCTCCACGGAGGGCAAGGCCCTCGACGGCCTGAAGGCCCTGGAGGCTGCCGGCGTTTCCATCTTTGTTTGTGGCACATGCCTTCAGCACTACAATCTGCTCGACAAGAAGCAGGTGGGCGAGACCACCAACATGCTCGACATCGTGACGAGCCTCAGTCTGGCGGACAAGGTAATCCGCCCGTAGGCACAGGGCGATGCGACCTCCCTGCGGAGCGGAGCTGGCTCATGCACTCCGTTCCGCAGGCCGCGATCCTGACTGTCATCCAGTCATCCAGTCATCCGGGCTTGCTTCTGGCAGGGGCAGTCAAAAGCCCCTCCTGCGAAGGCGCGGTCTTGGGGCTTAATCGCGCGCCTTGACAGGCGGGCCAGAACGCCGTCAGATCAGGGCGGAGGCATTTCTGCATGTGCTGTTCGTTCAAGTACCGGGAGACTGTCGTCAGACCGACGGACACGGCCACGGTGCTCGCGCCCGGCGGGGCGCTTGCGCTCGGCTTCGGCCTGAAGCTTGCCGGCGCCCGGCTTGTCGTGAACGCAAGGTCGGAGACCGTCCTGGAGAAGCCCCTCTTCCGGAAGCTTGTCCTGGCAGGGCGCGTTGCCGTGCCCGTGCAGTGCTTCTATGAATGGGACAGGCACAAGGTGCGGCACGCCTTCTCGCGCGCTGATGGCAGAGACTGCATGCTGGCCGGCATCTGCGACGGGCGCTCCTTCGCCATTCTGACCACGGCCGCCAACGCTGGCATGGCACCTGTCCACGACCGCATGCCGCTGGTGCTGGAGGATGCCGGCGCATGGCTCGCCCCAGGAGACGGCTTTCAGGCATTGCTGGACGCAACGCCTGTCGAGCTGCGCGACCGCGCCCGGGTGAAGGCGAACAGCCTGCTTGATCTCTAGATGGCGGCAACATAGCGTACGCATATGCGAGAAATTCCTGCTGCGGAGGCTGCGCGCGACGCTGGGGCTGAGACCAGTCGCGGCAGCCGGCAACGGGGATCATGTTGCCCTGCGCCGGACTGCGGAGAGGCAGGGCAGGCACATCGAAGGCATGCCGCGGGGCGCTTCGCCCAGCGCCGCATGCCAAGGAGGAGAATATGAAAAGAAGGGACTTCCTGCTCTGCGCCTCGGCAGCCTGCGCGGTTTCGCTGGCAGGCGAGGCTTCGCCCGTCCTGGCTGCCGGCGACGGCAAGACGATTGCCCTGAAAAAGCCCGAGGGCGGCAAGCCCCTCGTGCAGTGCCTTGCCGAGCGCGCAACGAATCGCGCCATTGGTCGAAGCGACGTGGACCTCGACGCCCTGGGCGCGCTTCTCTGGGCGGCCTGGGGTGTCAACCGGGACAATGGCAAGCACGTTGTGCCTACGGCCATGAACCGCCAGGAGTGCATGGTCTTTGCCGTGCGCGGCGACGGCGTCTGGGAGTACATGCCGAAGGAGCACGCCGTCAAAAGAGTGCTCGATGGCGACCGCAGAGGGGCTTTCGACGGCTCTGGCCTGATTCTGCTCTACTGCGGACCGAAGGACGAGCGGGGCTTTGCCGCCATGCACGCCGGCTCCATGTACCAGGGGGCGGGCCTCATGTGCGCAAGCCTCGGGCTCGCCAACTGCGTCAAATGGCAGAAGCACGACACCTTGGACAGGGAACTGCCCCTGCCCAAGGGCTGGCAGACATTCATTACCCAATCCATCGGCAAGCCCGCGGCGTAGCCTCAGCGCTTCCCGCGGCAAGTCAAGGAGCGAACATGGCCAACGACATCAGCAGCCTCAACGTCGACATCTTCAGCCTCTTCGACAGCGACTGGGCCCTGCTCACGGCAGGAACCCTCGAGGAGGGCTACAACGCCATGACCATCAGCTGGGGACAGCTCGGCTCCCTCTGGGGCATGCCCGGCAAGGCCAAGAAGATAGCGACGGTCTTCGTCAAGCCCCTGCGCTACACCTTCGAGTTCATGGAGAAGAGCGGGATCTTCACGATCAGCTGGTTCCCCAGGGAATTCAGGAAAGACCTTGGCATCCTCGGCTCCAAGTCCGGCAGGGACGGCGACAAGCTGGCTCTGACCGGCCTCTCTCCCAAAGCCGTGGCCGGCGGCGTCGGCTACGAGCAGGCGAGCCTGACGCTGGTCTGCAGGAAGATCTACAGCGACAAGCTCGACAGGGAGCGCATCCCGGCCGATGCGGTGCAGACCTTCTACCTCGACGAGGAGCCGCACCACCTCTACATCGGCGAGGTCGTCCATATGGAGCGCCAGGCTTAGCTCAAGGCCTGGCTCAGACAATGCCAGCCCGGCGTCCCTGCGGCGCTGGGCTTTTTCTGTTGCGGCACTGCAGCCTGCTGTCGCCTCCGTGCGTTGCCTGGAAGCGAGTCCGGCGCAGATCGTTGTCGTTGCCAGCGCTCCACAATGCGCCCAGACTGGTGTGCGAATCTCTTGGCCCAGCGCTTATAAAAGTTAGATAAAAGCACCCTTCCATTGTATAAAGTTGCTTTTTTATAACTTTTGACTTGTCCGTTCGTTTGCTTTCCGCTATCCCCTTCCTCATAGGGAGGAGCCTATGGCAAAGACGCGGAAATGTACGGAGGGACTGCCCGCTCCCATGGTGGACATCCTGCGGCGTCTCGGCGGAAACCTTGCGGTCGCCAGGAAGCGCAGGCGCATGCGCCAGAAGGACGTCGCGGAGCTTGCCGGCTGCACGCGGCAGACCATCGCCCGCATTGAAGCCGGCGATCCGGCAGTTTCCATGGGTGCCTGGATGAACCTTGTCTGGGTGCTCCAGCTGTCGGGCGAATTCATCGGCCTCTGCAGTCCGGAAAGGGACGTGCTGGGACTCGGGCTCGATGCGGAGTCGAGGGCGCGCCTGCAGCGCGTGCGGGAAAAGCGGGAAAAGGAACTGGATTTCTAGGAGGACTGCATGCTCCGTCCAGACAAGGAATTCTACATTTTTGTCTACCTTCCGGGCGCCGTCGAGGCAGTGCCTGCGGCGATAGTGCGGCTTGACGACGAAGGCAGGCTTTCTGGAAGCTATGGACGTCTCTACTCTCAGAGGAGGGAAGCCGTGCCGGTTGATCCCGTGTCCATGCCTCTTGCGTTCCCGTCCTTTGCCCTCGAACCGGGAAGGATGGGCGCCGTCCGCGATGCGGCGCCGGACTTGTGGGGTCGGCTTGTCATTGCCAAGGCGCTGGGGCGGAACGCCGAGGAGCTGCATGAGCGCGACTACCTGCTGTTTAGCAATGCTGCGAGAACGGGAAACCTTGACTTCCGCGCATCTCTGAAGGACGGCGAGCCGGAAAGCGAACCGCCACTTTCTTCCGATGCGGACATTCTGCTTGATGCGGTCGAAAATCTGGAAAGAGAGCGTCCCGTTGCTCCCCAGTACATGGAGCTGCTTGCCCAGGGCAGCTCCATGGGCGGGTCGAGGCCCAAGAGCGCCATGCTCCACGACGGCATCCTCTGGATTGCCAAGTTTCCTGCCAAAGGGGACAAGTGGTCGAACGCCCGCGTCGAGAAGTCGTCGATGGAGCTTGCGGCGGACTGCGGGATCGATGTCCCGGAACTCCGGCTGCTTGACGTTGAGGGGCGCGACGTCCTGCTCGTAAGGCGCTTCGACAGGGAGCCCGTCCCCGGTGGCTTCGCCCGCAGAGGCTACCTTTCGGCGCTGTCGCTGTGCCGGTGGACGGAACTGGAACGCGCCGCCTACAGCTACGAAGCCATAGCCGACAGCGCCGCCGCCATGGGCGTGAAGAACCTGTCGCAGCTTTTCCGCCGCATGGCCTTCAACGTTCTGTGTCGCAACACGGACGATCATCCCCGCAACCACGGCTTCCTTGCCAACGGGCACTCGCTTGTCCTGGCGCCTGCCTTCGACATCGTGCCGTCTGCATCGACGTACGGCGTCGGCATGCATGTCACGCATGCCATGAACATAGGCAATGCCGGACGCCTCGGCTCCGTTGCCAACGTTCTCTCCTGTGCGCCGCGCTTCGGCCTGACGCGGGTTCAGGCGGAGGACGTTCTTGCCGGCATGCTGGCAACAATCGCCCGGTGGCGGGAGTCCTTCGAAAGGAACGGCGTCAGGGAGGATGAGACTGAGCGCTTCCGCTGGTCGTTCGAGCACTGGGAATCCGATCCGGAAGCGCAGGCTCTGCTGGATCGGCGCGGGCCTGCGCTTCGATAGGCTGCGCCGGAAGCCCCGCCCTTCGTCGAGGATGTCGCGGCGCAGTCCTTGTCCGGCAAAGCTGTCCCCGCAGCCAGCTTCGGCTTTTCGGAAAGGCCGAGAGGGCCTGTGGATGAAGAATAGCTCCGAAAGGGTTGTCGGCCTCGATCCCTGTCCCTGCTGAACCTGAAGGGCCGGATGCGCTGGAGGATCCGCAGGGGAGTGCCGAGCGCATCGCCGACAGGAGCCGTCTCGGCCAGGACGGCTGGGGAGCGGGTGCAAGATGCGCTTCGAAGGAGGCGGGGCTGCCTACGGTCTGGGACCGGAATCCTCCGCCTCGACGGGCGCGGGAGCGGCGCATAAGCCTACCGTCCTGTGGCCCCCTTCCATTCCTGCTTCGTTGTCTTGCTCTGCGGGGGCTGGGCCTTCAACACCGGACATCTTGCGGCGGGCGGCCTGCGTCCCGTGCGCTGCATTGATGATTTCCCATGTCTCGCTCCACTGCGTTTCCAAAAACGCGGTGAAGGCCTGGCAGTCGGCAAGCTCCGGGAATGGCGAAGCCTGCATCTTTTGGAAGGCGCTTAAGAGGTCGATGTACTCCCGCCGTGCACTTCGCTGGATGATGATCGGCGGGAAGCCGTTCCGCAGGAGGGGAAAATTCGCGAGAAGGCGCGCCATGCGCCCGTTGCCGTCGAAGAAGGGGTGGATGGACACGAAGGAGATATGCGCCTTTGCGTAGCACAATAGGGCCTCGGCACGGTCTTTCGGGGACAAGGTCGCGAATTCCGAGATCCACCGTTCCATGAGTTTCGGCGTCTGCTCGAAGGACGGATACTCGTGCCAGACGAGCTTCCCGTCCTTCTCAGCCTGGGTTCCGTTGTTCTCCCGCTTCCAGGCTCCCACGGGGCGGTACGCGTCGGTGATCGCGGCCGTCTGGACGAGGCGGTGCAGTTCGAAAAGCTCCCGCTCGCCGAGGGGGACACCTCCGACGGCCATTTCCGCCATGCGTTCAACTGCATCGGAATGGCCTTTGATTTCGAGATGTTCCTGCAGCGTCTTTCCGGACACAGTCAGCCCTTCCCTGAGGAAGAACAGGGTATCCCCTTTCGAGAAGGTATTCCCCTCAAGTGCATTGGACGCCTGCGTCCAGAGCACTCGGAGGGAAAAGAGAACGTGCTCGCGCAGGTCTCTGTCGAGGCCGTCAAGCCAGAAAAA
>DFDR01000225.1 GCA_002369295.1 Desulfovibrionaceae bacterium UBA3823 | reverse complement strand
CATCATCCAGCACCTGCATGCTGACCAGTTCCTTTGCAGCAAAAGCAAGCCATTCTTCCTTGGACATGTTCCAGTAGGTGTCGTGCTCCGTGCAGAAGTATTCTAGACCAATCCAGACTGTATGCTCAGGATCCTTGACCAGATAGGGAGACCAGTTGTTGAACACCTGAATTCGGCCCAGCTTAACGCCCGTGTCCTGAACATAGATCCAGTTGTCTGGGATAATGTTGTTAAGCGTCTTGATACTGGTCTTGTTCTGCAGATTCAGCTTGTCCACCAGCATGCCGACAGTAACAAAGTCACGGTACGGCAGTCCCTGGGCAATGCGCTTGACGTCCTCAGGAACACCGTTCATGCCCTCGACGAGTTCCTTCAGGGGCATGGAAGAAATGACGATGTCGGCATCGAGTTCCACGCGCTGGCCGTTCTCCTGGCAGACGACTTTGCAGACCTGGCCGTTCTCCACGACGATGCTGACGGCCTTGCAGTTCGTACGGATCGTGCCGCCCATGCCGGCGAAATCAGCGGCTGCCGTCTCCCAAAGCTGGCCGGGACCATACTTGGGGTAGTTGAACGACTCGATGAGCGAGGTTTCCACGTGCCTGGCATCGCGTGCCCCCGGAAGGAGCTTGGAAATCACGTCCTTCAAAACAGCAATGATGCTGAGCCCCTTGACGCGCTGGGATCCCCAGTCGGCAGAAATGCTGCGGGGATGGCGCCCCCAGAGCTTTTCGGTATAGCCTTCAAAGAACATAGAATAGAGCTGCCGGCCAAACCTGTTGATATAGAAGTTCTCCAGACTTGTTTCGGGCAGTTTTCTGACAACTGCTTTCAGGTAGCTGAATCCGGCCAGCAGGGTTGTGAAAAAGCCCATGTTCTTGATGGTCTCGAAGTTCAGCTTGACAGGATAGTCGAAAAATTTGTGCCTGTAATAGATACGACTGATTCTGTTCCTGAAAAGCATGACGCGGTCTTCCTTTTCAGGATCAGGACCGGACGGAGCTAGTTTGGCATCCCTATGAAGCCTCTTGTCATCAAAAGAAGGCGCCCCCTGATTGGGGAGAACATGCTCCCACCACTGCGTGACACGCTCGTCTTTTGAAAAAAACCTGTGACCACCGATGTCCATGCGGTTGCCGTTATGCTCGACAGTTCTTGAAATTCCGCCAAAGGACGAGGTCTCTTCTAATATTGTTACGTTAAAGTCCTGAGACCGCTTCAGCAGTTCATAGCCAGCAGTCAGGCCTGCAGGACCTGCACCTATTATCAGCACCTGTTTCAAATCATTTCTCCTCTGCTTCCTGGCATGGACAGTCGCCATTTTTCAATCCACAACAGGATGACAGAATATTGTCTAGAAATTTAAGATATACACTCAAACCATCTTGCATGCAAGTACCTTTTTCCAATGTCAATACCCAACTAGTTGTTTTTTTAGCAGATTTTTCTCCTTTTCTCGACATCTGCCACCTCGCCCTCCAGGTTTGAAAATTTCTGCCGATAAAGCGTCCATAGGACGCTTGGCGCACAGCTCCTGGCAGCCACGCCAGTGTCCCGGCACTTCAACGGCAGACCCCGTGCGCGGGAGACTGCGCAACGCGGAAAAGGGACCACGATGGACAGGCTGCAGACGGCAGGCAAGGCAGAGCAAACGTACCAATGCGGAGGCAAGGCGCTTGGCCCGCTTCTTTTCGTTCTGCTTGCGCTGTGCCTCTGCGTTCCCAGTCACTCCCTGGCAACGGCGCCAGGACCGCAGAAGCAGCAGCTGAAGGCGCAACCACAAGGCCGTCCCGACAGGAAGACCGATGCCAAGGCAGCTGTCAGGAAGCCGCCACAGGCTGCCCGCACGGAAGCGAAGCCATCGGGTGCCCCCTCTGCCAAGCCTTCTGCCAGGTCATCTGGCAAGCCTTCCGGCAAGACAGCCACCAAGGCTAAGCCCGCACCGCCGCCCCCCTGCCTGCTCCAGCTCGGCAGGGGCGAACTCGGCAAGCTCAAGTGCTATCCGCAGGCCCAGCTCGAGGGTGCCTTCCAGAAGGCCGAAAAGGCTATGGCACAGCTCAAGTCCAGCAAGACGCGCTCATCTTGGCGCCAGCCCTGGGAGGAGCTGCGGGCCGAATTCCTGAGCATCTACAAGTCCAACACAGCCTCTGCCCTCGCCCCCAGAGCCCTCTTCAAGGCCGGCGAGTGCCAGCGCCATCTGGCAGCCTCCTCACGGCTCGGCGAGGACTGGCGAATGAGCGGCAGGTTCTTCCTCGCCGTAGCCGACGAGTACCCCCGAAGCAGTCTTGCTCCCTCTGCCCTGCTCGAGGCGCTCCAGATAGCGCAGTCGGGACTGAAGGACAGCGCGCTTGCGTCCAAGCTGGCCGCGCGCCTCTCCAAGGCCTATCCGGCTAGCCAGGCTGCGCGCAGAGCCCAGAGCCTGCTCAAGAAGGCGGACCAAGGCGGGGAAAAGACTCCCTCCGCAAGGGCTGAGCTTGAAACCCTGAGCTGGGATTCCATCAGCAAAGACGCAGTGGAAATCGTCCTGGACTTCTCGGCTCCCGCCAGAACGCAGGCCAGGCTTGCCTCCCAGAAGGAAGGATCGGCCGTCGTGGCCGTGGACATCCAGGATGCCGGCGTGGTCAGCGAAATCAGGCGCGGCCTCGTGGTCAAGGGGAGCCTGCTGAAGGCCGTGCGCGTCCAAACCCTTGCCAGAAACCGTACCTGCGTTCTCTTCGAATTCAGCAAGCTCAGGCACTTCACGGCCAAGCCCGAAAAGCGCGGCGCGCGCCTTGTGCTCAGCGTCGATGCCAGTCCGAAGAAGGCTCCTTCCGGCGCCTCCCGCGGCCTTGCCGAGCGGAAGGGCGCAGGCCGTCTTGCCTACATGGCCAGCACCGAAGGCAAGGGCATTTCCACCGTCGTCATCGACGCCGGCCATGGCGGCAGGGATCCCGGCACCGTGCACAACGGCGTGCGCGAAGAGGACGTCACCCTCGACGTGGCCCTGCGCCTGGGGCGCCTCCTGCAGGACAACGGCTTCCGCATCGTCTACACGCGCAAGAGCGACGCCTTCGTCTCCCTTCCCGCCAGAAGCCGGCGCGCCAACGAAAACAGGGGCGACATCTTCGTCTCCATCCACGTGAATGCCCACGGCTCCCCCGAGGCCAGGGGCTTCGAGACCTACTACCGCGACGAGGCCGTCAACGGCGCGACTCTGCTGGCAGCCCGCGAAAACGGCGAGAATCCCAAAGTCAGGAAGGCGCCTTCCGTGCAGCGCGCCTCCCTCACAGGAAGAATAGTCGAATCCCGCAATCTCGCCGTGGACATCCAGCGCAGCGCCCTGTCCCGCCTGCGCCGAAGCGGCTTCAGAGTGCTCGGCAACGGCGTCAAGTCGGGCCCCTTCTTCGTGCTCGGCACAACCCAGATGCCCGCCATCCTCGCCGAGATAGGCTACTGCACCAACGTCCAGGAGGCCCTCCTGCTGGCCGCTCCCGCCTACCGCCAGGCCATAGCCGAAGGGCTTGCCGAAGGCGTGCTTGCCTACCGGGACAGGCGCATCAGCCGCATTTCCGCAGAGCGCAACCCGAGAGCCGCGACAAAGCGCGCCGTCAGGTAGCCGGACTCTGCGGGGAAGTCGCTTTATACTTCAAGCAATGCTTGACATTCTCTCTGCTCTCTGTAAAGAAAGTTGAACGCGCGCGGCTCAGGGCTGGGCGCCTCAACAAGCCGG
>DFDR01000166.1 GCA_002369295.1 Desulfovibrionaceae bacterium UBA3823 | reverse complement strand
ATCTTCTCTTCGGGGCAGTAGGTCACCATGGAGTCCGGCCAGTGGAGCATGCGGGTTTCCTGGAAGACCAGGGTGCGCTTGCCGATGGAGATGGAATCGCCGCTCTTGACGGCCTGCACGGGCCAGTTTTTCATCTCCTTGGCGTAGTAGCCCTCCATGGACTTGAGGGCCATGGTGGAGCAGAAGATCTTCTCGGGCTTGCAGCGGGCGATCACTTCGGGCAGGGAGCCTTCGTGGTCGAGCTCCATGTGGTTGACGACGAGGTAGTCGACCTGCTCGGGATCAATGACATGGCCGAGGCGGCAGAGCAGCGTGCCGGCCTTGCCGGGAGCTACGGTGTCGATCAGGGTGTTCTTCTCGTCCTTGATAAAGTAGGCATTGTAGGTCGTGCCTTCGGGGCTCTTGGAGTAGCCGTGGAAGTCGTGGTGGTCGTAGTCCACGCAGCCGACCCAGTACACGCCGCTGGCAAATTCAAAGGCTTTCATCGGTGCTTCTTCCCTTTCTGGTGAGGCGCACAGGGTGCGCGGCGCTGTGCGCGCAGGACGCGCAGGGAGCGCGAAAAAAAAGAAAGCCCGCCGGAGCGCGATGGTCCAGGCGGGCGGAGATTCAGGCTAGGCTAGTCCTTCTTGGTGAACTCGTCCTTGCTGGCGCCGCAGACAGGGCAGACCCAGTCGTCGGGGAGCTTGTCGAAGGGGACGTTGTCGTTGTCGGCAGGATCATATTCGTAGCCGCAGACATTGCATTCGTACTTGTCCATGGGTGTAACTCCTTAGGGCTAGGGGGTTGATGCCTCGAGGGGCTAGTTTTCGCTTTTCCAGTGGCCGTGCAGGTTGCAGAACTCGCGGGCGGTCACCTTTTCGGCGGAAGTCTGGAACACGGCCTCAGGCTTGTCGCCGGGCTTGAGGAAGCAGGTCAGGCTCTGGTTGCCGGCAATGAGCTCGATCCACTGGATGTAGTGCTTCTCCTCCATGGGATGGGCCACGGAGCCGACGGTCACCTTGTAGCCGCCGGGAATCTTTTCGATGACGGGCACGTGCTTCTCGAGGGCGCCGTCGGTGGAGCCCTCCTTCATGAACTTCATGGGCTCGCCGCAGCAGGAGGGCGTACAGGAGCCGGCTTCGAAGATCTGCACCACGTTGCCGCAGCGCATGCATTTGTAGACTTCAAGTTTGTTGGGCATGGGATGGGTCCTCCACTATGGCCTGGCAGGGTGCCCGGCAGGGCTTGCCAGGCGCTGGCTGTTGCTGTTGTCCACAGAGATATATGCGGATGTGCGGATTGTAAAGGGGCTTGGCCAAAAAATAGGAAAAATTCCTAATTATGGAGAGAGCTGTCTCCGTGAGGCTGCCGGGATTCCTTGCGGCGGGCGCCAACGACGTTGGGCAGGCGCGCGCTGAGGCGCCCTGTGATGAGGAAGTCGGCTGGGATGCGCCCGGTGATGACCTTGCTGAGGCGCTTAGAGCGCACCAGCAGGCCCGCCTGGCCTCCGCCTTCCACGTACATGAGGCACCTGACGTCTGCCGGGAGCCTGAGGGCCTCCTGGGCAAAGGCATGGGCTTCGATGCGCTCCCGGCTGTGGAGGAAGAGGATGCGCCCCTGGCCGTCCTGGGCGATGGCGGAGATGGAGTAGAGGGGGCCGCCTTGCGACCAGAGCACGCGCCGCTGGGAGTCCACCATGCGGTAGTTCTGCACGGCCATGCGGTAGTGTCCCAGCTTTTCCCGCCAGGCGGGATCGTCGCGTTCGATGATGCCGGCCTGGGGGAGGGAGGGATCGTCGGGCCCGGCCACGAGAAAGGCGCCGAAGCGGCGCGCCACGCGCGGGTTGTTGACGTAGGATCCGCTGCGCATGTAGCCCGTGCTGGTCGTGCCGTCCGGCAGGTACATGCTGGCATTGACGGCAGCCGCCAGATCGTGGAGCTCCCCCCATTCGCTCAAGGTTCTGGCCGAGCGGTCGGCTTCGCTTCCGCTGGCGCAGAGCACGAGGTCGAAGGCCTTGGGATCGATGCGCACGGCTGCGATGGCGTGGCTGGCGCCATAGTGCTCGAGGCGGAACTCGGCGTAGTGGAGGCCCGGCTCGAGGGCGATCCAGGGCGGCTCGTCCTGGGCATCGGCTTCGTCCTGGCGCATGCCGGGGACGGTGCTGGCGCTGGCGTCGCCTTGGTCGCGCTGAAGGTCGTGGGCAGGCGATGGCCGAGACTCGTCTGGCTTGGCTCCGTCTGGCGCGGCATGCGGCTGGCCGTGCGATCGGGACAGCTCGCCTGTGCCGGGGGGGACGGGAGAAGCGTCGGCGACCTGGGGGGTGCCGGCTGCCGTCGGGACGGGCGCTGCGCGGGAGCTATGCAGAACCCGGGTGGGATTCGGGGCATGATTCGGGGTTTGTTGCGCGTCGTGATCCGCGCTGACGGCGGTCTCGTGGCGGGGATGTGGCGCAGGTTCCTGCTCCCTTTGTTCAGGCGGGGGAACCTGCCGCCCGTCGCCAAGGGCGCTTGCGGGAGAGGGCGTACCGTCCCCGGCGGCGCTGCTGGCTGATCCCGCTGCGAGGTCTGGCGTGCAGGGAGCGGGCTGGCTTGGCGTGGTCCTGCGAGTGGCAGGCTTCGTGCGC
>DFDR01000246.1:1075-2557 GCA_002369295.1 Desulfovibrionaceae bacterium UBA3823 | reverse complement strand
ATCTGGGGCGGTGCCGTTAGCATCGACGACACGCTTGCCGTGGGACCGGACGGCGCCCTCGACGTGCCGGGCATTGGTCCCGTGCCGGTGGCAGGACTCGAGCATGCCAAGATAGCCGACGCCCTGAAGAGCAAGCTGCTGGCAGGAGGCGACGCCGCCTCCCAGATCTACGTTGCCCCGCTGGACAGCCGGCCTGTGACGGTGCTTGTCACCGGCAGCGTGGCGAAGCCCGGCAGCTACCAGGGCTCGTCTCTGGATTCCGTGCTGGCCTATCTGGACAAGGCCGGCGGCATCAGTCCCAAGGGAAGCTTCCGGGACATCAGCCTTATGCGCCAGGGGCAGAAGATCGCCTCCTTTGATCTCTATCCCTTTGCTAGAAAGGGACTGATCGAAGGGGTGCGCTTCGCCGACGGCGACACGGTCGTGGTCGGCACCAGGGGGCCGGCCGTGACGGCGGTTGGCTGCGTGCGCAACGAAGCCGTCTTCGAATTCCCGAAGGGCGGGGTCACGGGCCGCGCCCTTGCTGACCTGGCGGAGCCTGAGGGGCGCGCAACCCACGTCACTCTGACGGGCACGCGCAACGGCGCTCCCTACAGCGCCTACCTGCCCGTTGCCCAGCTTGCTTCCCTGGATCTCAGAGACGGCGACAGGGTGCAGTTTTCTGCGGATGTGGCCGGCGGCACCATCATGGTGCAGGTCGAAGGCGCGGTGAAGGGAACAGCCCGCTTTCCCGTGCGCGCAGGCGCCCATCTGAGCGACGTCGTCAACTTCATCGCCGTCGATCCGGCGCGCGCCGAGCTCAAGTCCATGTACATCAAGCGCAGGTCCGTGGCGGCCCGCCAGAAGCGGGCCATTGCGGAATCGCTCAGGCGCCTGGAGGAAACGGTCATGACGGCCACGTCCCAGAGCGCCGAGGAAGCCGGCATACGCGCCAAGGAGGCCGAGAGCATCGCCAAGTTCGTCGAGCGGGCCAAGGCTGTCGAGCCCGAGGGCATCGTCGTGCTGGACAGGGACAGCGATCTTGCCCTGGAGGACGGCGACGTCATCGTCGTGCCCGAAAAGAGCGACGTCGTGCTCGTGACCGGCGAGGTCGTGATGCCCCAGGCCATGGTCTGGAGCGCGAAGAAGGATCTGGACGACTACATCCGAGGCGCCGGCGGCTTCAACAGCCGCTCGGATCCCGACACGGTGATCGTGGTGCACCGCAACGGCGCCGTTACCCCGGATACCCGCGAGATACGCGCAGGCGACCAGATCATGGTCCTGCCCCGGGTGGAATCCAAGAGCCTGCAGTCGCTGAAGGACATCTCCCAGGTCATGATGCAGGTTGCCGTGTCGGCGCGCTGCATTCTTCCGAGCGTCTTCTAGCGCCAGGGACCGCGCTCCCGCTGGCAAAAGCCCGGTCGCGCCTTGACAGCGGGCGCGCCGTGCCTATCTATGGGGAGGCTTGCGGAATCTGCTGCCTGTCGGTTCCGCAGGGCC
>DFDR01000246.1:278-1004 GCA_002369295.1 Desulfovibrionaceae bacterium UBA3823 | reverse complement strand
TCAGCACCACTAAACACCAACCACAACTATTCCGGCGCCGGCGCCATGCGCGCAGGGCGCCGTCACCATAGGCGGACGGCGAATCATGGAAAAAGAAGAAGCGAAGAAGGACATGGCCGAAGAAGAGACCAAAGACCAGGCTGAAGAGGCCGCGCAGGACGATGGCGCGGAAGAGGCCGCGCAGAACGAGGGCGCGGACGGGGAGGATGCCGGCGCCGAAGGCGAGGCCGGCGCCAAGGCTGAAGAGCAGCCTGAACCCATGACCGCCGAGGAGTTCCAAAAGCGGCTCGACGAGGCCAAGGCGGCTGTCCTCGACATCCGCATGCGCTCCCAGGCTGAACTCGAAAACTTCAAGAAGCGTCTTGAGCGCGAGCACAGCGAGCATCTGAAGTACGCCTCCGAGAAGGTCATGAAGGACCTCGTCCCCACGCTGGACAACCTCGAGCTCGCCATCACCTACGGCTCCAAGTCCGAGGCCTGCGAGGACATGATGAAGGGCATCGTCATGACCCAGAAGCTGCTCCTCGAAGCCTGCGGCCGCCACGGCCTCTCCGCCGTCGGCAAGGAGGGCGAGCCCTTTGACCCCGCGCTCCACGAGGCTGTCATGACTGAAGACCGCGCCGACCTCGAGCCTGGCACCGTGTCCCGGGTCATGCAGAGCGGCTACCAGCTGGAAGGGCGCATCCTGCGCCCGGCCAAGGTCGTCGTGAACAAGCCCTAGCGCAG
>DFDR01000246.1:0-210 GCA_002369295.1 Desulfovibrionaceae bacterium UBA3823 | reverse complement strand
GCGCATATCCTGCGCAGGCTTCAGCCTGCGCGAAAAAGGCCTCCCGGCAGATGCAAGGGGGCCTTTTTTGCTGTCCTGCGGCCACAGTGCTGTCCGCAAGGACGGAATGTTGTTTGAGCGCTCAACAAGGAAAAAGCATGCAATAAAATTCACAAGGAGGGTTGAATCCCTCCCAACAGAGGCTTTTTTTATGTAAAAAATTTCACAAGG
>DFDR01000141.1:9694-9819 GCA_002369295.1 Desulfovibrionaceae bacterium UBA3823 | reverse complement strand
GCCGAGGCTCTTGGACATCTTCTCGGCGTTGATCTGCACGAAGGCGTTGTGCATCCACACCCTGGCCAGCTCGCAGCCGCAGCAGGCCTCGGTCTGGGCTATCTCGTTCTCGTGGTGCGGGAAGA
>DFDR01000141.1:0-9562 GCA_002369295.1 Desulfovibrionaceae bacterium UBA3823 | reverse complement strand
CATGGCCGAGCACTCGATGTGCCAGCCGGGGCGTCCCAGGCCCCAGGGGCTCTCCCAGGAGGGCTCGCCGGGCTTGGCCGCCTTCCAGACGGCGAAGTCCATGGGATCGCGCTTCTCCTCGCCGGGCGCCACGCGGGCGCCGGCCTGCATGTCGTCGAGGCTCCTGCGGGAGAGCTTGCCGTACTGGGGGAAGGCGCGCACCGAGAAGTACACGTCGCCCGAGGGCGTGGCGTAGGCGAAGCCCTTCTGGACGAGCTCCCCGCAGAGGGCGATGATGCCGTCCATGTATTCGGTGGCGCGGGGCTCGACGTCGGCGCGCAGGATGCCCAGGGCGTCCATGTCCTCGTGGAAGGCCTTGATGTAGGTTTCGGCCACTTCCTTCCAGTCCCGGCCCTCCTCGCTGGCGCGGCGGATGATCTTGTCGTCCACGTCGGTGAAGTTGCGCACGAAGGTGACGTCGAGGCCCTTGCGGCGCAGGAAGCGCACCAGGACGTCGAAGACCAGGGCGGAGCGGGCGTGGCCGATGTGGCACAGGTCGTAGACCGTGACGCCGCAGACGTACATGTTCACCTTGCCGGGACGGAGGGGAACGAAGGGCTCCTTGCTGCGGGAGGCGGTATTGAAAAGCTGCATGGCTTGTCCTTGTCGAAAGCTGGTGGGGAAGGCCGGGGAGGCCGGCAGGGGGGCGAGGCGCCGAGGGCGGCGCCAGGTGAGACACCAGGTGAGGCGCCAGGGGAGGCGTCAGCAGGAGAGCTTGTCGATGCGGCGCTGGTGGCGTCCGCCCTCGAAGTCCGTGTCGAGGAAGGCGTCGACGATGGCCCTGGCCAGCTCGACGCCCGTCATGCGGGCGCCAAGGCAGAGCACGTTGGCGTTGTTGTGCCTGCGGGCGAGCCTGGCGTGGAGTTCGGTGGTGCACAGGGCGGCCCTGACGCCCTGGTGGCGGTTGGCGGCCATGGACATGCCGATCCCCGTGCCGCAGAGCAGGATGCCCGTGCCCTGCTCCTTTTCCACGGCGCTGCACACGTCGTGGGCGATGTCGGGATAGTCGCAGCTGTCGGCGGTGTAGGTGCCGTGGTCGGTGGCGGTGAGGCCCCGCTCCTCGAGCTGGCGGATGACGGCGTTCTTGAGATCGACGGCCGCGTGGTCGCAGCCTATGTGGATGGTCTTCTGCATGCGGTGCTCCTTGGGGGTGGAAAGGCCGGGCGCGGCTTGCGCTGGCGCGCTAGCGGCGGAAGCGCTCGATGGGCAGAACCTGGGTGCCTGGCGGGAGCTCCAGGGCGGTCTGGCGCCTGGCGAAGGGGGCGCCGGGCGCTTCGCGCTCCTTGACGAGCACGATGCCCTTGTCGCCCCTGCGGCTCGCGAGATCAAGGCGCCTGGCAAGGCCCTGGCCGTCGAGGTCGAAGGCTATGGTCCAGTCCTCGTTCTGCCAGGAGGCGGGAAGGGCGTCCTTGGTCAGCACGAGCCGTCCGCCTATGCCCTGGGCCAGGTCGTAGGCCGTGCCTGCGGGCACGGCGTCGGCACGGAGGAACTCCCTGCCGAAGACTTCCTGCCAGCGGCCCTGGAGCAGGGCTTCAAGGCGCGCCAGGTCAACGGGCAGCGGCACGCCAATCTTGAAGAGGGGGCTGTCCTGGCCCTGGTGGAAGAAGGCCTTCCTCTGCATCGGGGCGTACATGAGGAAGGTGTCGCCGTCCTGGGCTATCATGGCCACCGTGGCGCCGACGCCGGCAAGCACGTCGAGGCGTATGGCCGAGGCGCCGTTGCCCCAGACGAGAGCCTCGACGCGGCGCGTGTCGCCTTCCTTGCCGAAGCGCATGCTGAGCGTGTCGCGGTAGGGGGCGGGCGCCGGCGCCTGGCGGGAGGCAAAGGCGTTCCAGGTGCGCCTGGCCGCTTCCGGATCCGCGGGAACGGGCCCCTTGGCGCAGGCCGAAAGAAAGAGGGCTGCCAGCAGGGGCAGGAGTAGCAGGGGAGTCGGGAAGGATGCGGGCTTGTGCATGGCGTGCCTTGCGTGCCGGCGAAGGTGCCGGATTCGGGAGGGATGGGGCGGGGCGGAAACAGTGCGGACTGGCCGGGAACGTTGCGGATGGGCCGGACCTGGTGCGGTGGGCCGAACGTGGGGAGGGGGAGGGCCGGATCCGGTGCGGAAGCAGGGCGGAAACGGGGCTCTGGGGAGGCTTGGCCTAGGGCTGGAGGGCGTCCAGGCGGCGCTGGATGTCGGCAGCGTTCTCGGGCTTGCGCTCGAGGGCCTTGCGGTAGGCTTCGCGCGCCTCGGACTTCAGGCCCCGCTGGCTTGCGATGTCGCCGTAGTGCTCCCAGATGGCGGGATCGCTGGCCTTGTCGAGGCGGGCCGCCTCGCGGATGCAGGCCCAGGCCTCGTCGGCGTGCCCTGCGCGGTAATGGGCCCAGGCAAGGGAGTCGAGAATGTAGAACTGCCCCGGCATGAGGCGGTTGGCGCGGATCAGGAGATCCAGCGCCCTCGGAATGTCCCTGTTCTCCTCGGCCAGGGTGTAGCCGACGAAGTTGAGGGCCTGGTAGTTGTCAGGCTCCTTGGCAACGATGCCCTCCATGATGCCGAAGGCCTCCTTCTTGGCGCCGCCTTCGGCGAGGAGGGTGCCGAGCAGGAAGGCGAGCTCCGTGTCGTCGGGCCACTGGGCGCAGGCGGCCCTGGCGCTGGCAAGGGCCTCGTCCTTGCGGCCTGCCTTGGAGAGGATGCGGATTTCGATGTTCACGAAGTCGGGCACGTCCGGGAACTGGACTTTGCCTGCGCGGGCGCGCTCGAGCGCCCGATCGGTCTCGCCGGCTTCGGCGAGCAGCTGCGCGGCCATGAGGCCCTTCCTGGGGGCAATGCCCGAGGAGTCGGGGATCTTGGCGAGCCAGGCAAGGGCGCCGTCGAGGTCGTGGCGCTGCTCGAAGGCGACGTCGGCAAGCACCAGGAAGACTTCCGGCGGGGGCGCCTCGCGGGCAGCCAGGGCCTTGAGCAGCTTTTCCGCCTGCAGGTAGTGGCGCGCCTCGGCAAAGAGGGCGCCTGCCCGCATCTGGAAGGAGGGATCGTCGGGTCCCTGCTGGCAGTAGGCCAGGGCCTTGCCCGGCTGGTTCATCTTCAGGGCGCAGGCAATGAGCCTGAGGCGTACCTCGCCTTCGGAAACGTTGAGCTTGAGCAGCCGCTCGTAGGCCTGGCAGGCGCCCTTGATGTCGCCGGTGCGCTCGCAGGCCGAGGCGATTTCCGCCCAGGCCTCCTCGAAGTCGGGCAGCTTTCTCACGGCCTCGCGCAGCCGGGCCAGGGCTTCTGAGTCCCTGCCGAGGGAGGCCAGGGCCTTGGCGTGGTAGAAGTCGGCAAGGCCGGGGCGGGCCTGGGGCTTCACGGCCTCGAAGGTCTGGCAGGCCTTTTCGGCAAGGCCCGACTTGAGCTGGGTGATGCCGAGCTGGACAGCCGTGTCGGCGCTTGCCGGATTCTTGGCCAGGGTGTCCTCGAGCAGGCGCATGGCCTCCTCGGCAAAGCCGTTGTCCGAGAGGGCCTCCGAGAGGGCCAGCGTCAGGGGCACCTCGCCGGGGCAGGCCCTGACCGCGCTCCTGAGAAAGGGAATGGCGTTGACGGTCTTGCGGTCCATGTACCAGAGCGCTGCCTCGAGCCAGAGCTTGGGCGGCAGGTCGTCGGTGCCGGCAAGGGAGGCGAGCTCCTCGGCCGCGCTGAGGCCCGCGTCCTCGTCCTGCATGGAGATGGCCTGCATCAGGGCCAGATAGGCCGCCGTGCCGCGGGCCTGGGGACTGAGCTCGTCCTGCTTCGGCTGCACCTCCACGCCCTGGAGCAGAAGCGCCTCGGCGGGAGGGGCCGCGGCTTCGGCCCTGGCCGCAGGGTCTGCCTTGGCCGGCGCCTCGGGAGCGGCGTCGCCCGGGGCGCTGTCGTCGCATCCGCCAAGGCCGGCCAAGGCCAGGGCAAGGGCCAGGACAAAGATGGAAGGTGTTGTTTTCACGGCTGTATCCAGGTGTCGGAGAAGTCTTTGATGTCCGTCGAAAGGTGCTTTTTGATCTTGTCGAGGAGGCGGATTTCCAGCTGGCGCACCCGCTCGCGGGTGACCTTGAAGCGTTCGCCTATCTCCCTGAGGGTTTCGGGCGCATCGGAGAGCAGGCGGTGCTGGAGGATGTAGATCTCCTTGTCGCTGAGCGAGGGCAGGAGGGTCTTGATCTTGCCCCGCAGCATGCCGGAAATCTCCTCCGTGGCGATGCTGTCCTCGATGGCGGGGCCGATGGCCGGCAGAAAGTCCATGCGGGTCGCAGAGCCGGAGTCGTCGCCCACGGGCACGTTGAGGGAGACGTCGCCGGCGGCCAGGCGCTGGTCCATTTCCTGGATGTCCGCCTTGCTGACCCCGAGGCGCTGGGAGAGCATCTCGGCGTCCGGATCGAAGCCCTCGGCGACAAGCTTCTGGCGCTCCCTGTTCAGATTGAAGAAGAGCTTGCGCTGGACCTGGGTCGTGCCGATCTTCACCATGCGGAAGTTGTCCATGATGAACTTCAGAATGTAGGCCTTGATCCAGAAGGAGGCGTAGTAGGAGAACTTGATGCCCTTGTCGGGGTCGAACTTGTAGAGGGCGTGCATGAGGCCCACGTTGCCCTCCTGGACAAGGTCCAGGACGTTCTGCATCCAGCGGCGCTGAAAGTCGATGGCGATCTTGACCACGAGCCTGAGATGCGAGGAGATGAGCCTGAAGGCGGCCTTGGGATCCCGGCTGTCGCGGAAGCGCACGGCAAGCTCGTGCTCCTCCTCGGGCTTGAGCAGGGGGTAGCGGCTCGCTTCCTTAATATAGAGCTGGAAGCTGTCCCTGGTGGAGGGGAGGCGGCTCTTGGCCGGCGCAGGCAGGATGGCGCTTGCGTCGCGATCCCCGAGCTCCTTGACCGTCCCTTCTTCGCCGTCGAGCACGACTTCGACGTCCACGCCGGACGCGCCGCCAAGGTCAAGGTCGCCGTCCGCCGCGGGCTCGCCGTAGTCCTCGGCCATCTCCTCGACTTCGGCTATCTCCTCGCCGGCGTCCTCGCCGGACGCGCCTGGCGTCTGGGTGACGACAATGCTGCGGCGGCTCCGGGGACGGGCCGCCTTGGGGGCGGGTCCCGGAAGGACGTCGGGCGTGACGGACTCCCTCGCGCCGGCGCCGGCATCGCCGGTGCTGGCGGCAAGGTCCGTCGGCATCTTGGCTGCGGGCTCTCCGCCCGGCCGGTGCGGCTCTGTCGTCGTGCTGCGTTTCATTCTGCTTCCGTCGCAAAGGGTGAGCCGGCGTCGGGCCGCGAGCCTCGCGCGGCAGCCGGACAAGAAAAGGCAGACAACAACTAGGTACTGGGAGGCGCTTTGTCAATGTTGCCGGCGGGGCGCCTGCAGGAGGGAGGAGGATGCGGAAACTGTTCTTGTGAACAGGGAGCGAGTGCTGTAGACTGCGTGGCTAGGCGGAAAAACCGCCGGGCCCCGCCGCGGGGCCCCACCAGCCATCTTCAACAGCGGGACGGCGCCGTCTCCGGCCAGGCCGGCAGGGGCGCGTCCTGCAGGAACCAAAGAGAATGAAGAAGATTTTCGCCGCCGTCATGCTGACGCTCCTCATGGCCCTTCCTGCCCACAGCGCCCCCGCGCAGGGCTCCCTGCAGCCGCTCGGCAACGCGGCCCTTGCCGATCTGATCCGCGCCAGCAAGGGCAAGGCCGTCATGATCAATTTCTTTGCCACGTGGTGCCCGCCCTGCCGCCAGGAAATCCCGAGCATAGTCAAGATGAACAAGAAGTTCGCGGGCAAGGTCGTCTTCGTCGGCGTTTCCGTCGACGACGCCAAGACCGCGGCCCAGGTGCAGCCCTTCATCAAGAAGATGGGCATGGACTATCCCGTCTACGCCGTCACCGGCGAGCTCGTGCAGGCCTTCGGCGTGACCAGCGTGCCCTTCAACGTCTTCTACGACAAGCACGGCAAGAAGCAGCTCGCCGGCTCCGGCGTGCTCGACGACGAGGATTTCGAGCAGGTCATCAAGGACCTGATCAAGTAGGCGCCCCATGGACAGCACTCTCGAAGTTCGCAAGGCCGCCATTCCCGACGTCAAGGGCATCCACGCCCTGCTCATGCAGGCCGCGGTGAAGGGCCAGCTGCTTCCCCGCGCGCTGGCCTACCTCTACAGCCACGTGCGCAACTTCTTCGTGCTCGTCGAGAACGGGGAGATGATAGCCTGCTGCGCCCTGGCGCCCGTGTGGGAGGACCTTGCGGAGGTCTGCTCGCTGGTCGTGCGCGAGGACATGCGCGGCCGCGGCCTGGGCCGCGTCGCCGTGGAGGCCTGCGTGGCCGAATGCGCCGAGCTCGGCATCAGGCGCGTCTTCGCCCTGACCTACCAGGAAAAGTTCTTCAACCACATTGGCTTCGCCACCGTCGAGAAGGACGTCCTGCCCCAGAAGATCTGGGCCGACTGCGTGCACTGCCCCAAGTACCCCGACTGCGACGAATTTGCCGTGCTGCGCGTTCTCGAGTGAGCCCGGGCGAACCTTTTGCACCTCTGCACAAAAAGGCCTTTCCCGGCGCGGGGAGGCCTTTTTCCGCTGAAAAAAGGCATCAAGGAGTCGACATGGACATCTCCAGCTTCGTTCCGCTCTTCACCAGGGAGGCCATTGCCGCCAAGGTGGCCGAGATGGGGCGCAGGATAGCCGAGGACTTCCGGGACGAGCCGCTGGTCTGCGTCTGCGTGCTCAGGGGCGCCTTCATGTTCTTTGCCGACCTCGTGCGGGCCATCCCCAAGGAGGACCTGTACGTCGACTTCATCCGCATCTCGAGCTACGGCAAGTCCACCGTGAGCAGCGGGCATGTCAGCCTGCACACGGATCTCGCCTTCGACGTCGAGGGCAAAAACGTCCTCGTGGTCGAGGACGTCGTCGATTCGGGGCGCAGCCTGCGCTTCCTGCTGGACATGCTGGCTGCGCGCAAGCCCAGGCGCCTTGCCTGCGCCGTTCTTGTGGACAAGCACGCCCGCCGCGAGGTGAAGGTTGATCCCGACTACGTCGGCTTTTCCATGGACGACGGCTTCATCGTCGGCTACGGCTTGGATTATGCGGGAAAAATGCGTAATCTGCCCGAAATACGCGTGCCGGAGCAGGAGCTCCGCTAAGCCGCCCAGCGCAGGAGGATACCGCCATGCAGGTCACTTGTCCCGGCTGCCAGAGCCGATTCAGGCTTCCCGAAGGCGTCCAGCCAGGCACGCGCCTGCGCTGCTCCGTCTGCGGCGCCGTCTTCGCCCTGCCTGGCGAGTCCGAAGCCCAGGCTCCTCTCGACGCCGCCGCGCCCGAAGGCGCCAGCGCAGGGCAGGCCGAAGCGCCGGCTTCCCCCAACAGGGCGCCTGCCCCGGTCAAGTCCCCCGACGCTGCCGATGTCCCCGGGGCTGCCGACGTCCCTGGAGCTGCCGAAGCTCCAGAGACTCCGGAAGCGCCTGAGACGGCCGAAGCGCCTGCCTTCCCAGACGATCCCGAAGCGTCCGACGCCGCCGAATCCCCCAGGCGCGGCTGGGCCATGTGGCTGCTCGTCCTCGCGCTGGCAGCTGGCGCCTGCCTGTGCATCGCCTGGCAGATCTCCGAGGGCTTCCGCGAGGCCGTCATGGGCAAGCCCCAGGCTGAGCTGAAGCAGCCGGCATCCCCGCAGCCTGCCGGGCCGTCGACAGCCGGGCCTGTGCCGGCCGCACCCGCCCAGGCGGGCGGCGGCGTGGCGCAGCCTGCCGAATCCGGCGCCGGCGCCGCCGAAGGGGACGTCGCGGCCGGGGACAGGGAGCCGGCGAACCAGGCCGGCGCGCCTGCCAGCATAGAGAAGCTCACCCTGCAGAACGTGCGGCAGTACTTTGTCGAAAACAAGAAGGAAGGCCGCATCCTCGTCGTCGAGGGCTGCGTGCGCAACCTCTTCAGCGAGCCCCGCTCCGCCATCCGCGTGGAGGCCGTGCTCATCGGCAGGGACAAGAAGACCGTCGAGGCCAAGCGCCAGACGGCCGGCGCCCAGCTCTCCCACTTCCAGCTCCAGGTCATGGACAAGGTGGAGATGGAGGCCGCCCTTGCCTCCGAGGCCGACATCAGCCTCACCAACGCCAACGTCCCGCCAGGCGGCGAAGTGCCCTTCATGGTGCTCTTCTACAACCCCTCCCCGGACGTGGCCGAATTTGCGGCCAAGATTCTCGAGGCCAGGCATCCTGCCCGGTAGGGCCGGCGCAGGCAGGCGGCGCCCCTGCGAACGCGGGGGAGGAAAGCCACCCGGCGCGGCCGGCCATCGGCGTCGTGCGGCGGGCTGCGGTGCGCCGCCAGCCACCCTTGGAAAAGGGCCGGGCAGCGCGTCCTTCGCAGCTCCATGTCCTGCCTGGCGCGCATCTGGCATGCAGCCAGCCTCCGGCGCAGGGCCGGAGCTAATCTTGGCTCCTGCCGGCAGGCGGCCTGCCTTCCGTGCCGGAGAGGGCATGACTTGCGTCTAGGCTATTTGCCTCTTATGTGATACGCCAACAGCAGCCAGTTTACCTTGCCTTCGGGGAGACTATGTCCACAGGTCATCATCTTGCCGCGCTTCCTGCGCTTCTTCTGCTTGCCCCGCTTGCGGGCGATCCGTTGCCTGCGCTGGCTGCAGGCGTCGTTACCGGCGGCACTGCCGACGACGGCTATGTTGCCAGCGCCTTCGAGAAGCTTGGCCGGCAGTGGAGTCCGCCGCCTGGCCTGCATGGCGACTTCAAGGTGCAGGTGGAAGTGCGCATCAACGAGCGCGGCGGCATTGCCGGCTGCAGAACAAGGCAGTCCTCCGGCATGGACGCCTTTGACGCGGCCGCCTGCGGCGCCGTGGAGCAGGCAGGCAATCTTGGCGTGCCTCCCGGCGGCAAGCCCATGACGCTGTACTGCACGTTTCAGTCCCAGCGCGAGCATGAACGGCGGCCTGATCCCGACGAGCGGCTGCAGAAGGAAGTCCGCGCCCGCATGGAGGCAGAAAACCGCTTCAGCACGCAGCGGGCTGGCTGGGCCGAGGAAGATGCCCGCTACAAGGCGGAGAAGGCCGCCCGGGCGCAAGGTCAGACCTTTGAGGGCTACGACTTTGTGCCAGGGCAGAACATTCCCGGCGCCAGGGAGATACTGGAGCGTCCCTCACGCGTGCAGCCAGGTCCCCAGCATCCTCAGGCGGGAGCTGGCAGGGGGAGGGCGGCTGCAGGCAGTGCGGCTGGCAAGCCTGGGAGCGCCCGCGGTGCGGGCGCGCAGGTTCTGGGCGCGCAGCTCCCGGGCGCTGGCGTCGGCTCTACCCTGCCGGACGGCGAGCCTGAACTGGCGGTTGTGCCTGGCCAGCATCCTACGGGGCGCGAGCCTGCAGGCGCCAGGGAGAGCGCTCAAGGCGCAAAGGGAGAAAAGGGAGCAAAGGGAGCGGAGGCCAGGCCTGCTCCCCGCATGCTGATGCTCAGCGACGTCTCTGCCGCCATCTTCCTGCGGCGCAGGGCATCGAAAGCGGCGCCGGCGCAGGTGTCCGCCCGTCCGCCGGCGCAGTCCCGCGCTGTCTCGGGAGGAAGAAGGGCAGGGAAGACCCCCGCTGTCCCTGCAGGGAATCGT
>DFDR01000168.1:3341-3465 GCA_002369295.1 Desulfovibrionaceae bacterium UBA3823 | reverse complement strand
ACATGTCGAGAATGTCGTTGATGAGGTGGAGCAGGTGGCGGGCAGAGGATCCGATGCGCTCGAGGTGCGAGCGCGTGCTGGCGGGCAGATTCGGCTCGCTCAGCGCGATGCTGTCGAGCCCGAT
>DFDR01000168.1:717-3258 GCA_002369295.1 Desulfovibrionaceae bacterium UBA3823 | reverse complement strand
CGTGGCTCATGCTGGAGAGGAAGGCCGTCTTGGCGTGGCTCGCCTCCTCGGCCGAGGCCAGCGCCTCGCGCAGGGCCTGGCTCTGCTCCATGGCGCGCCTGGTCTCGGCGTCCACGTCGGAGAAGCTCGCCCCTATCTGCCCGGGACCTGTGCAGGCGATGCGCACAAGCTCGTAGGTTTCCTTGCCGGTCCTGGTCGCCACGTAGCGGTAGGTGACGACCGGCGTGCGGCGGCAGGCCGCGTGGGCGTAGCCGGGCTCGAAGAGCTTGAGCAGGCCCTCGCGGTAGCTTTCGGCGACGCAGCTTTCCACGTAGCGCCTGAAGGTGGCCTTGAAGGGGAAGGAGTCGCCTTCCTTGAAGGCGTGGAGCGTGGAATCCTCCGGCGCCTGGCGGAAGCAGACGGCCGTGTCGTTGTCGAGATCAATGAAGAAGACGCTGCGGTAGTCGGCGGAGAGGGCGGCTATCATGCCGTAGGCCTGGCTCTGGGAATGCCGCAGGTAGCGCTGGAGGCGCTCGCGCATGTCGCGGATGCGTCCGGAGAGGCGACCTATCTCGTCGGCCTCGCCGGCAGGCTGGCCCATGGCCGGAACGCGGAAAGCGGCCGCGCCCGCCCTGTCGCGCCGGGCCGCGGATTCAGCAGGCAGGTCGATTTCCTCGAGCAGGGCGTCGATGCCGCCGGCAAGCTCGTTCACGTCGGCGGAGAGGGTCTTGAAGCGCCTGCGCAGGCTGACGGTGGCAATCAGGACGATGAAGGCGCCAAGCAGCATGGAGACGAGGGTGCTGGCGATGATGGCGAAGGACTGGTTGGAGGCCTGGTTCTCGTACCAGGCAGCGTCGAAGTCGACGGCGATGATGCCGGCCACATTGCCCTTGGAGTCGAAGACCGGGCTGTAGGCGCTGTAGAAGCGGCCCCACTTGTCGCGGTAGGGCTTCTCGTCCACGGAGGCCTTGCCCTTGGCCGCCATGCGCAGGGCCGGCGTGGACACGACGGGCTCGCCGAACTCGCCGGGATCCACCTCGGTGGGATCAATGGTGAAGGTGAAGGAGCCGTCGCCCATGTCGCGGATGCCGTAGATGTACTCGAGGGCGATGTTCTTTTTGAACACCGAGAGCTTGTTCTCGGCTTCCTGGTAGCCGCTGGTGCCCTTGTCGGAGGCCTGGAGGCGTCCGAGCACGTCGCCGTCCATCATGGCCGCGGCCGTGTTGGAGATGTCGAGCATGCGCAGGTCGAGCAGCGACTTCATGGCGTCCATGGACTGGCGGGAGAGGACGCTGCCGAGCAGCACGTTGGCGGTCAGCAGGAGGAGGCAGAGCGCGACGACGGCCTTGGTCGTCAGGCTGACGCCCTGCTGGGACTTTTCGGCTGCTTTCTTCATGGCTCTGGTCCTTGGCCGAAGGCGGGCCTTCCGGCGCGGCCGCTAGGGCACCCGGCTTCCTTCAATGAGCTTGGCAAGAGTCTTGGAGAGGACGGCGACGTCGAGGGGCTTGGCGATGTGGGCGTTCATGCCGGCGGCCATGGCCTGCTTCACGTCCTCGTCGAGGGCATTGGCGGAGAGGGCCGTCACGGGGATGGAGGCGAGGCGCCTGTCCGGCAGGGCCCTGATGGCCCGGGTCGCCTCGTAGCCGTTCATGACGGGCATCTGCACGTCCATGACGATGCAGCTGTAGGCGCCGGCGGACTGCTTGACCATCTCCACGGCCTGCCGGCCGTTTTCGGCGCAGTCCACGGCGAAGCCGAGGTCCTCGAGCAGGACCTGGGCGATCTCGCGGTTGATGGCGATGTCGTCCACGAGGAGCAGGCGCCGGCCGGCAAAGGGCTGGTCCTCCGCTGGCTTGGGCTCGGGTTCCGCAAGGGGGCCGGCTGCCGGAAATTCAAAGTGCAGGGTGAAGACGCTGCCCATGCCGGGCGCCGTCTCGACCCGGATCCTGCCACCCATGGCATCGACGATGCTCTTGGCGATGGCCAGCCCCAGGCCCGCCCCCCGCTGGCCGCTCTCGGTGGAGGTGCGCTCCCGCGAGAAGGCGGTGAAGATCTTGGAGGCGAATTCCCGGGACATGCCGATGCCGCTGTCGCTGACGACAATCTTGTAGCGCCGCTTGCCGTCGCCGATGCGGTCGCGCTGCTCGAGGATGAAGTGGACGAAGCCGCCCTCCGGGGTGAACTTGGCCGCGTTGCCGAGCAGGCTGATGAGCACGCGCAGAAGGCGCTGGCCGTCGAAGATGCAGGCGCAGTGCTCGACGTTGATCTGGAGCTTGAAGCGGATGCGCTTTTCCGCCATGGGCCCTTCAGCCATCCTTGCGGCTGTCCTGCAGATCTCGCAGATGTCGCCGGGCTCGCTGTGCAGATGGAACCTGCCGCTCTCGATCTGCCCCATCTCGAGCATGGTGTCCACGAGGGCCAGCATGTGCGCGCCGGAGACGCTGATCTTGGCAATGCACTCCCTGACTTTCGGCGGGGTGTCCGGCTCCTTGGAGGCCAGCTGGGCGAAGCCCATGATGGCGTTCAGGGGCGTGCGTATGTCGTGGGACATGTTGAAGAGGA
>DFDR01000168.1:0-675 GCA_002369295.1 Desulfovibrionaceae bacterium UBA3823 | reverse complement strand
CATGTTGAAGAGGAACTGGCTCTTGACCCGGCTGCTCTCCTCGGCATGGATCCTGGCGCGGTCCAGCCTTGCGCGCAGCCCGTGGTAGCCGTGCTGGACGTAGAGCATGAGTACGAAGCCCGCGCCGGCCAGGACAACGAAGGCGATGCTCATGTGCACGATGGCCGGGTGGGCAATGTCGGCGGTGCGTATCTCGAGCAGGCTCAGCGAGTACCACATGAGCAGGCTGTAGAGCATGACCGAGAAGAGGGCCGCGCTGGCAAAGCCTCCACCCCGGCTTTTCAGGGCCCTCGGACGGAGCATGGTCTTCAGGTAGAAGACGAAGCCGATGAGGCACCATATGGCGAGGGTCATGTAGGCTTCGGGCTTCATGGTCCTGAAGATCGTGAGCCTCGGCACCAGCTGCACGCCAAAGAAGACGGCGGAGAGCAGCAGGCCGGCCGCGCCCGTCGCGCAGAAAACCCTGCGCTTCTCGAGGCGGGCCATGCGCCAGGCGGCAGCCGAGGTGTAGGCGAAGCCCACGGTGGCGCCGAGGGAAACGAGTTCCACGAACCAGTCGAGGGCGTTCATGCCGGTGAAGCAGATGACCACGGCGATGCCCATGACGAAGGCGAGGCAGAAGGAGGGGTTGAGAAAGCGCCTGGAGAGGATGCGGTCTTCCGCCATGGTGGCGAG
>DFDR01000135.1:2076-3888 GCA_002369295.1 Desulfovibrionaceae bacterium UBA3823 | reverse complement strand
CACGGGATGCATGCTCCTCTGCCCGGCGGCCAGCCCCCTCCTGCTCCCGCTTCTGCTCGGCCTCTCCCTCAGGCGCCGCTTCGCCTCGCGCTTCGACTGCCTGCCCATGCGCGTGCCCCAGTCCTGGCCCGGCCTGGACTTCGGCGACGTCCTCCCCCAGGGAGGCTTCCACAAGGCCCGCGGCACCTTCTACGTGGGCAACGAGCTCGGCACCGGCCGCGAGCTCTGGATATCCCGGGAGGACATGCTCACCCACCTGCTTGTGCTCGGCACCACCGGCGCCGGCAAGACCGAAACCCTGGTGTCGCTGGCCTTCAACTTCCTGGCGGCCGGCTCAGGGCTGCTCTACGTGGACCCCAAGGCAGCCCCCAAGCTCGGCGCCCAGATCTACACCATGTGCCGGCTCGTTGGCCGCGACGACGACTTCCTCCTGCTTTCCTACATGGCCGACAAGAAAGCCCAGGCCTCCATGCGCATCTTCGGCCACATGCGCACCCCCCTGCGCCAGTCCAACACCCAGAACCCCTTTGCCGTGGGCACGGCCAACCAGCTCACCCAGATCCTCTTCTCCCTCATGCCCGCCGGCGACGACAAGGGCGGGAACGCGATCTTCTCCTCCAACGCCCAGACCCTCATCTCCGGCCTCATGGCCGTGCTCGTGGAGATGCGCGACCGCGGAGAGACCCCCCTCTCCATCGGCGTCGTGCGGCGCTATCTTTTGAGCATACCCGAGATAACCAAGCTTGCCCTGCGCGAGGATCTCTCCGAGAAGACCATACTCTCCCTCCGGGCGGCCCTGGCCACCGTGGGCTGGGAAAAGGGCCTGCCCCTGGACCGCCAGCCCCGCAGCTTCGCCGAGCAGTACAGCTACGCCCGTGCCTACTTCGGCAGGGCTCTGTCCCTGCTCGTGGACAACTACGGGCGCATCTTCATGACCTCCCACGGCGAGGTGGACGCCGTGGACGTCATCACCAGCCGGCGCGTCTACGTCACCCTCATTCCCAGCATGGACAAGGATCCCAAGGAGCTCAAGAGCCTTGGCCAGATCTGCCTCTCCTCGGTGCGCAACGCCTGCGCCGTGGGCCTCGGCGACGTGGTGCAGGGACGCCTTGCCGACGTGCTCGGCGCTCTGCCCACGGACGCGCGCACGCCCTTCGGCGTGATCGTCGACGAGTACGCTGCCATCGAGACGCCGGGCTTCGAGATCCTGCTCACCCAGGGCCGCGGACTTGGCATAGCCTGCGTGGTCGCCTCCCAGGACTTTGCCGGCATCAAGCGCGCCTCCCCCGAGGCCGCGGAGCAGATCGTCGCCAACTGCAAGCTCAAGATCTTCATGTGCCTCGAGGACCCCAGCCAGACCTTCGCCCTCATCCGCTCCCTCGCCGGCAGCGGCTTCACCCTCGAGGCCTCGGAATGGAAGGGATCGCCGGGAAGCACGGCCTACGCCGACACGCTCGGCGCCAAGGCCTGCCTGCGCTCCCGCGTGGACTTCCGCGATTTGCAGAAGCAGGTCGAAGGTCAGATGACCGCCTTCTTCAAAGGGGAAATGATACGGGGCCGCACCTTCTACGCCTGTCCGCCCCTCGGCATGGACCAGGAGCTGCGCCTCAGCTACCACTTAAGGCTCCAGGCGCCGGATCCGTCCCTGCTCCAGCTGCGGGAGGGGAAGATAGGCGCCCTTGCCAGAGCCTGCCGGGCCCTGGCCCAGGGACGAGCCCCTGCGCCTGTCCGCCCAGGCCCGCTGCCGGGCGCCCTTCCCGCAGCCGGCCGTGCCTTCGCCCTCTTCAGGGCCGTGCCTGCCCAGCAAGCCAT
>DFDR01000135.1:0-2019 GCA_002369295.1 Desulfovibrionaceae bacterium UBA3823 | reverse complement strand
AAGCCATAGGCGCCAACGAGCGCGCCCTGGCGGCCCTGCTTGCCCTGCCCCTGGAAGCGGAGCTCCTCCACGACAGCCAGCAGGATCGCCAGCAGGGCGACAAGGCCAGCGGCGGCGCCAGAGGCCAGCAGGTCCAGGCTGCCTAGACCAGCATCAGCCGCCAGGCCTGCGCCAAGGCCGGCTCTCCCGCGCCAAGCCCGGCTGGCCTGCCATGCTGATAGCCCAGGAACAGGACGCACCGGACCTGCTGCACCATTCCATCCGCAAGGGCAAACGATGCACTGCATTGTCTCCGTTTTTTCTGGACTCTCTCAAAAACTATTTGCCAGTTTTCGCGTTTCACGATAAAGCTCCTGAAAACGACACGGCTGGATAACCCGCGTCCCGTTGACAAGGAGCTCCTTTTCATGTCCCAGCAAAAAACGCTGAACCAGCATAAATCGCTTACCTTGCGCAAGCTCTTGGCGCAGTGCCTGCAGAGGAAGGGCACCGTTTTCTCTGCGGAAAGCCTCTTTCTCGAAGGCAAGCAGAAGCGTCTTCCCGATCTGATGCGCGATGCGTCGGAAACGGAATTCATCCTCGACGAGATCTTCGGCGAGCGCTTCGAGCGACTTGTCACCGACATTGCCGACTACGGCAGGCGCCGCGAGTACGAATTCGAGGGGCCGAGCGAGACCCCGGCCGACCGCATGGCCCAGCGCTGGCTCAACGGCGACATCAGCGACCTGGACGTCAAGGTAGGCCGCGGCAAGCGCAGCGAGCCCCACGTCGTGGACGGCCATCGCCTGTCCTTCGGCGAGTGCCTCGCCAGGCTCGTGACCGAAGCTGCGGAGAGGGACTTTTCCCGGGACACGCTCTGGTGGCTCTCCTGGCATATGGACTACAGCCTCGACTGGCTTCTCTTCGGCGTGGGCACCATCGCCAAGTCCTCTTTCCACAACACCTGCGATCCCTCGACGGCCCCGCTGGATCCCTCGCTTTTGGCTGGCAACGACGGCAGCTTCGACGATACCTTAGAGCAAATGGTCGCCTCCATCCAGACCGTCTCCGAGATCAAGGCCATGCGCGGCACCACCACATGGCGGGGCGCGGACTGGAACTGGCTGATGAACGGCAAAACCCACACCACCCACGTGTGCAGGGCCCCCACCCTGCCCCTGTGCGCGCGCTGCGTGAGCGCCTGGAACATCCCGCCTGTCATGCCCGAGATGCCGGATCTGCTGGCCTTCATCGACTGGCTCTACGTCTACATTCTGCGCGAATTCTTCGTGGTCGAGCCGCTGGCCAAGGGCGACTGGCGCCAGCAGCTCTTCGCCACCATCGCCCGCGGCAAGAACAAGGTCCTCATCCTCCTCGGCACCACGCCCCAGGCCGGCACCCAGTACCGCCTCGGCAAGGCTACGCCCGGCAACGCCGTGGTCAAGCTGGCCTACTTCATCGAGTTCATCGTGCGCCGATTCGGCCGCATCGGCTTTCTCCAGTACCTAGCCATGGTCAACGAGGAGGCCCACGCCCGCGGCTTTTCCAGCCTGCTTGAGGTGATGGAGCGTAGGAGCTGGCGCGACGACAAGTCCGGGAATGACGAAGACGAAGACTTCGACAGCGAGGATTTCGAGGACGAGGACGAAGACGACGGAGAGGAGGCGGCCGATGGCTCCACCAAGGCATCGACGCCGGCCAAGGCGACCTCGGCCAGAAAAGCCCAGACCAGAAAAGCCTCGGAGGAAGCTTCAGGAGAGGCTCCGGAGCAAGCCTTAGGGGAAGCCTCGGAGGGAGAAGCGGCTGACAAGGATGCCAAGCCGGCCAAGAAGCGGGCCAGAAAGGCCAAGGCATCTCCCGATGCGCCCTGCGAGCCCGATGCTCCTGGCGCCGCTGAGAGCGCAGGCGCCCCCAGCGAAAATTCCGGCAAGGCCTCTGATGCTGAAAAGGGGGCAAAAACCGCCAAGAACGCCAAAACGACCAAGACGGCCAAGAACGCCAAAGCGACCAAGAACGCCAAAGCGACCAAGGATGCCAAAG
>DFDR01000108.1 GCA_002369295.1 Desulfovibrionaceae bacterium UBA3823 | reverse complement strand
GGCCATGCTTTCCGGAAACCATGCCGGCATCCCTTGCTTCCCGCCTTGGCGCGGCTTCCCGGCAAGGCCTTGACCGCCCCTCGGCGCCAAGGCCCAGGCGTCTGCCGACGCGACGCCACCCGTCTGCCCTATCCGTCTGTGCCGTCTGTCTGCGTGGCCTGTCTGCGATGCCAGACTGTCTTGCCTGAACGTCCCCGTCCCAAGCTCCCGTCGTGGCGATACGGCTTGACATGCCGTCCTAGGACCGTAGGATCGCGCCAACGCTGGCAGGGAACGCCGGCTGAGACCGCCTTCCAAGGAGTCCCCATGAGCAAGACCGCCAAGCTGCTGAAGCGCCCCGCCAAGAATCTCCCCTGCATCTCCCTCATCGGCATGGCCGGCTGCGGCAAGACGACTGTGGGGCTTGCCCTCGCCAAGGCCCTTGGCTGGGCCTTCATGGACACGGACCAGCTCATCGAGTCCGCCTACGGCACCCGCCTTCAGGACATTGCCGACCGCCTGACCAAGGACGAATTCCTGGACATGGAGGCGGAGATGATATGCTCGCTGCGGGCCAGCCGCACCGTGGTCGCCACGGGCGGCTCCGTGGTCTACCGCGAAGCCGGCATGCGCCATCTGCAGAGCCTTGGCCCCGTGGTCCGGCTCGACTGTCCGCTTGCCGTCGTGCTCGAGCGCATCTCCCACAACCCCGAACGGGGGCTTGCCATCGCCGAAGGCCAGACCATCGAGGACCTCTATCTGGAGCGCCAGCAGCTCTACATCCGCTACGCCGACATCGCCTGCAACGCGACCCGCAGCCCTTCCCAGTGCGCCGAGTGGATACTGGCCCGCCTTCCCAGAGGCATTGCCGATCCCGCCGATGCTTAAGGCCCCAAGCCCCTGAAGCCGTCACCCAGCCCGACGCTCAGACATGGCGGCAGTCATGACAAAATCCATATGAAAAGGCGGTCCCGGAGCGGGGCCGCCTTTTCATTCCCATTATACCTTGTCAGATGCGAAGCGGGCTAGAAGACCCACTTCTTGGTCTTGCCGTCGTAGCGGATGAGTTCCCTGCGGCTGGAGCTCATGACGCTCTTGCAGTTGGTGGACTTGGCTGCTTCTGCCTTGGTTGCGCCGGTGCACTCCATGGTGACTTCGTCGTAGGAGATGAGGCCCGTGTAGGGGGTGTGGCTGTTCTGGCCCTTGCGGACCTCGCAGTGCACAGAGCCCTGGTCCACGGTGATGTAGCGGGCAATGTGCTGTTTGCCTTGGGTGCGGAATTGCGGCTTTTTCTTGTTGGGCATGACGGTGCGGCTGGCGCGGCCGGTCAGATCCTGGGCCGCGGCCCTGAGCCCGGCTTTGATGTCGTCGGGAGCCGTGCCGGAGGTCGTGATGCAGGGGTCCTGCTTGCCGGGAACGGCGGGGCAGCCCTGCTGTTCAGGGGCCGCGCCGGTTGAGGATCCGCAGCCGCCGAGCAGAAGCAGGCAGCTGGCAAGGGCAGCAAAAGAAGTGTGAAGTTTCATGGGGCATATCCTGAATGTTAGAGGCTAAAAAAGCCCCGGAAGCAAAACCGCTGCCGGGGCTTGGTGGTCAAAGGTTCAGACTACTGGAAGTCGACTTCGGTACGGCGGTTCAGGTAGGCACCTTCTTCGGTGCTGTTGTCGTACTTGAAGGACTTGCCGTGGCCGATGGTGCTCATGCGGCTGGCAGGCACGCCCTGGGTGGCCAGGTAGTTCTTAACGGACTGGGCGCGGTTGCGGGAGAGCTTCGCATTGTAGGCATCGGAGCCCTTGGAGTCGGTCCAGCCGTGCAGGACGACGCGCTTGCCGGGGTTCTCCTTGATGATGACGGCGGCTTCGTCGAGGATGCCCTTGGCCTTCTGGTCGAGGGCGTAGGAGTCAAAGGCGAAGTTGACGCCGCGGAGGACGATGGTGGTCTGGGTCTTGCCGCAGAAGACGGCGGTCACGAAACGCTCGAGCTCGGCGTCGTTGGTGGCCAGGTCTTCGCAGCGCACGCACTGGGCGTTGGGATTGATGGCGGCGATGGCCTTGATGATGGCGGCACCCTCGGGCTCGTCGGAGAAGTCGACGATGTGGACGGTGAGGTCGCGCTGAGCGGAGTAGACGGTGCGGACCACTTCCACCAGATCGAGACCGCGGTTGTTGCCGCCGTCGGTGAAGAGGATGATGGCGGCGGCGCGCTTCATGCCGCTCAGATAGGCCTGGTACTTGTCAAGGCTGTCGCCCATGGCGGTCATGCGACCGAAAACCTGGAAGTTGCTCTTCAGCTTGTCGATGGCGAGATGGTAGGCGTTGCGATCCCATGCAGCCTGGGGATACAGCGTCCCGTCAGGGGTGATGGTGTGCAGGCCAGCCATGAAGGGCTGGTTCGGAATCGCATCATTGATGCGGTGCATGATGTCCTTGGCGACCTGCACCTTGTCTTTCTTGAGTTTTTTGTTCGACAGCATCATGGAGCCGGAGTAGTCCACGACCATGTCGAAGCTTTCGATCTTCTTCGTGCAGTTGATAGGAGCTGCAGCGGCGGCCACCGCATAGCTGAGAACCAGCGCAGCGGCGAGAACGAGGTAACGCAGAGATTTCATTAATGCCTCCCAATCGATTTGGTATGAGCGGGACATCCTCACGTGCTAAGCCGCGAGACGTGCTTGGATCAGGATGTCCGCCGGAGCCGCGAAAGCAAACCACCTCTGCCCGCGACTTTGTTCCTCAATATATGCATTCACCGAAAACCGCAAGCCCCTTGTTCAAGCGCTCAAGCGTCCTGAAGCGGGCAGGCGCCGAGGGGCATCGCGCCGTCTCAAGGCACCCTCTGCAGGCGGGGGCAGGGGCATCGCACCAAGGATTGGCAGAGGGCGCAAGTCCCACCGGCACAGCAGAAGCGACGAGCCCGTCTCCCGCTTTGACTCTGCCCCCACCCTGCTCTACAAGGTGCCAGTTGGCAGTGCCAGTACAGGCCGGTGCAGACAAAGCCTGCCCACCTGCGGATGAGTCCCTGCCAGGCCTCATGCCTGGCCTGTCGCCGGAGTCAGGCCAGCGCCAGCAAGCCAGAGCGCACCCGCCCTGCTGCAAGAGCTCAGCCCGCCATTGCGCCCCTGTTCTCACGGCAGCCCCGGCACCCCCGCATGCCCCACAGCCCCCACACCCAGGCACGTCAAGGAGCCAGCCATGCAGCGCCTTTCCTTTTCCAAATGGGACCCCAGCGGCAACCTGACGCTCTTCCTGCCGGCAGAGCTCCCGGCAGGCCTCGCGCGCCGGCGCGCCGAGATCGCCCGTCTCGCCATGGGGCAGGCTTGCCTCAACGCCGAGCAGGCGGGCTTTGCCGACATCGCCGCGCGCACCCTGCAGATGGCTGGCAATGAATTCTGCGTCAACGCCACGCGATCCTTCGGCGCCCTTGCAGCCCTCGCCCAGGCCCGGTCGCAGGGCCTTGAGAGCGCCCCCATCGACGCTGCCTTCGACGTCACGGTTTCCGGCTGGCCCTGCCCCGTGCGCGTTGCCGTCAAAGGCACCTTCCCGGCATTCGAGGTCGAGGCAACACTTGGCCTAGACAAGCTGGCTCTGGAAGCAACGCCTGACGGCGCGACGACCGTGCACCTGCCAGGCATCTCGC
>DFDR01000024.1 GCA_002369295.1 Desulfovibrionaceae bacterium UBA3823 | reverse complement strand
GCGTCGTTGATGCCATCGCCCACCATGGCGACCTTGCCGCTCTCCTGCAGCCTGCGGATCACGGCCTCCTTGCCGTCGGGACGCACGCCGGCAATGACCTCGTCCACGCCGGCCTGGGCGGCAACGGCTCTGGCCGTCCTTTCGTTGTCGCCCGTGAGCATGACGGTGTAGAGGCCCATGTTCTTGAGTTCCTGCACGGCGCGGGCGCTGTCTTCCTTGATGACGTCGGCCACGGCCACAAGCCCGAGAAAGCGCCCGTCCCTGGCAAAGCAGAGCGGGGTCTTGCCCTGGCCGGCAAGCTTTTCGGCACTGCGCCGCGCACCGTCGGGAAGGGGGCAGGACGCGGCAATGAAGGCAAGGCTTCCGCCGGCAAGCGCGCTTCCCCCAAGCTTCGCCCGCAGCCCCAGGCCCGGCAGAGCCTCGAAGTCCTCCACCTCGGCAGGCACCAGCCCCCTAGCCTCGGCCAGAGCTGCGATTCCCTTGGCCAGGGGATGTTCGGAGCGACGCTCCAGGGCAGAGGCCAGCGCGAGGAGTTCCTCCTCCGAAACGCCCTCTGCCGGCAGAACGTCCGTTGCGGCAGGTTCGCCGCGGGTGATGGTGCCCGTCTTGTCGAGGACGACGATCTCCGTCTTGCCGGCCTGTTCGAGAGAGACGGCCGTCTTGAAGAGCATGCCGTTTCTGGCGCCAAGGCCGCTGCCCACCATGATGGCGACAGGCGTGGCGAGGCCGAGGGCGCAGGGACAGCTGATGACGAGAACCGCGATGCCCCTGGCCAGGGCGAAGGAGAGATCCTGGCCGGCGGCAAGCCAGCCTGCCGTCGTCACGGCGGCAACGGCGATGACGGCGGGCACGAAGATGCCGGAGACGCGGTCTGCGACCTTGGCAATGGGGGCCTTGGTGGCCGCGGCGTCGCTCACCATCTGGATGATCTGGGCAAGGGCCGTGTCTTCGCCGACGCGCTCAGCCCGGCAGCGCAGGAAGCCCGACTGGTTGACGGTGGCAGCCGAAACGGCATCGCCCGGCGCCTTGTCCACGGGAATGCTCTCGCCCGTCAGGGCCGACTCGTCGACGGCGCTGGCGCCCTCCTCGACGATGCCGTCCACGGGAATGCTGGCGCCGGGACGCACGACGAAGACGTCGCCCACCCGCACCTCCTCCACGGCGATCTCGGCTTCCCGTCCGTCCCTGACGACGAAGGCCCTGCGGGGCGCCAGGGCCATGAGGCTCTTGAGGGCGCTGGTGGTCTTGCCCTTGCTGCGCGCCTCGAGCATCTTCCCCACGGTGATGAGCGCGAGGATCATGGCCGCCGACTCGAAGTAGAGGTCGTGCAGCCCTTCTGCGGCGAGGGCTCCGCTGCCGTCCGCCTGCGCCCGGGTCATGGCGAAGAGCACAAGGGAGCTCCAGCCGAAGGAGGCGGCCGATCCCAAGGCCACGAGCGTGTCCATGTTGGGGGCGCCCTTGAGCGCGCCCTTGAAGCCGACGGCAAAGAACTTGCTGTTGACGATCATGACGGCCGCTGCCAGGAGCAGCTGGAGCAGGCCCAGTGCCGGGGGGTTGCCGTCGAAGAAGGCGGGCAGGGGCCAGCCCAGCATCATGTGCCCCATGGAGCAGTACATGAGCGGAGCAAGATAGGCGAGGGACCAGGCAAGGCGCCTCTTGAGGACAGGGGTTTCGCGGTCGGCGAGGGGATCGTCGGCGCCCTGGGCCTGCCCCTGCGCCCCGGCACCCTTGGGCGAAGCGCCGTAGCCGGCGTCCGCAACCGCCTTGACGATGGCAGCCGCGCTTGCCGTGCCCTCCACGCCGAGCGTATTCGTCAACAGGCTCACCGAGCAGCTGGCCACGCCGGGCACGGCCGAAACGGCCCGCTCCACCCTGGCCTGGCAGGCAGCGCAGCTCATGCCCGTCACTGTAAACTTTTCCATGCTGACTCCTTGGCCTGCGCCACAGCCTGCGGGAGACTGGACGCACCGCCCTTGAGGCTTGTACGGCAGCGGGCCTGGATTGTCAAAAAACTTGAAAACGAATTTCGTTTCAAAGCCCGCGCTCCTGCCGGCGCAACCCCTGGCGCAGACCGCTCCCAGAAGCCAGAAGGACCGGCTTCCCCGGGACAGGAGCCAGGGAAGCCGGTCCGGCAAAAGGCGTCTGGCGCCTGCAGATCTAGGCGAAGAGCGCCGTGGAGAGGTAGCGCTCGCCAGTGTCGCAGATGAAGGTGACGATGCGCCTGCCCTCCATCTCGGGTCTGGCTGCTAGCTTCAGGGCTGCCGCGACGTTGCAGCCCGAGGTGATGCCGCAGCTCACGCCGCACTCGCCCATGAGCCTGCGGGCCATGGCCATGGCTTCGTCGCCTTCCATGGTCATGATCTCGTCGAGCAGCTTCACGTCCAGGATGTCCGGCACGAAGCCTGCGCCTATGCCCTGGATGGGATGGGGTCCGGGCCTGCCGCCGGAGAGCACGGGACTCAGGGCCGGCTCCACGGCGACGACCTTGAAGCCCTTGACGCGCTCCTTGAGGAAGCGGCCCGTGCCGGAAATGGAGGATCCGGAGCCGACGCCGGCCACGAGGCAGTCCACGCGGCCCCCGGTCTGCGCGTAGATCTCGGGCCCCGTGGTCGTGTAGTGGGCCTCCACGGCCCGGGGATTGGTGAACTGTCCGACGATGTAGCCCCCGCGCTCGGCCGCCAGGCGCTTCGACGCCTCGATGGCGCCCTGCATGCCCTCGGCGCCGGGCGTGAGCACCACTTCGGCGCCAAAGCCCTGCATGAGCTTGCGGCGCTCCACGCTCATGGTTTCGGGCATGCAGAGCACGGCCTTGAGGCCCATGGCCCTGGCAGCCAGGGCTATGCCTATGCCCATGTTGCCGGACGTCGCCTCCAGGACGGTGCCGCCCGGGGCAACGGAGCCGTCGCACAGGGCCGACCGCACAAGGTGCAGGGCCACGCGGTCCTTGATGGAGCCGCCGGGATTGCGGTTTTCGAGCTTCGCGTAGACGCTGCCGGGAAGGCCGGCATCGAGGCCGGCGAGGTGCAGGAGGGGAGTGTTCCCCACTGCTTCGAGCACGTTGTCAAGCACGGTTTCTTTCTCCTTTTGCGGAAGGGCTGGCCTGCGTCCCGCGGCCTGGCGCAGGAAGCCGGAACGGCCTTCGCCTGCGCCTCTTGTAGCCCCTGGCACGGCAGGCGGGCAAGGTGCAGGCAGATCTTAGGCAAGGGCCTCGAAGGCCTGCCTGAGGTCGGCGATGATGTCGTCGGCGTGCTCGCAGCCTATGGACAGGCGCACCGACCCCTGGGAGATGCCGGCCTTGGCAAGCTCCGCCTCGGGCACCTGCGCGTGCGTGGTCGAGGCGGGGTGGATGGCAAGGCTCTTCATGTCGGCCACGTTGGCGAGCAGCGAAAAGAGTCTGAGCGCATCGATGAACTTCCTGGCAGCCCCGGCTCCGCCCTTGAGATCAACGAGGAAGATGGAGCCCGCCCCCCTGGGGAAGAGGCGCTCGTAGAGGGCGTGGCTTGGCGAATCGGGCAGCGAGGGATGGTGGATGCGCTCCACTTCGGGCCGTCCCTGCAGGAAGGAAACCACCTTGAGGGCGTTTTCCACGTGGCGCTCCACGCGCAGGGAGAGCGTTTCGAGGCCCTGCAGGACCAGGAAGGCGTTGAAAGGCGAGATGCAGGGCCCCTCGTCCCGCAGGAGCTGGGCGCGCAGGTAGGCGATGAAGGCCGCCCTGCCTGCCAGCTTCGCGAAGCTCGTCCCGTGGTAGGAGGGATCCGGCTCCGTGAGCCAGGGGTAGCGCCCCGAGGCCGCAAAGTCGAAGGAGCCCGCGTCCACGACGATGCCGGCAAGGCTCGTGCCGTGGCCTGCCAGAAACTTGGTGGCGGAGTAGACCACCACGTCGGCGCCGAGCTCTGCCGGACGGAGCAGACAGGGCGTGGCGAAGGTGTTGTCCACGACCAGCGGCAGTCCGTGCCTGTGGGCCAGGGCCGCCAGGGCCTCGATGTCCATGACGTCCGAGCAGGGATTGCCCATGGTCTCCACGTAGACGGCGCGGGTCCTTTCGGTGATGGCGGCCTCCACTTCGCCGAGGCGCGAGGCGTCCACGAAGGTCGTCGCAACGCCCTGGCGGGGCAAGGTGCTGGCAAGCAGGTTGTAGGTGCCCCCGTAGACGCCGCGCTGGGCGACGATGTGGGAGCCTGCGGGCGCAAGGCCCTGCAGGGCGAGCAGAATGGCGCTGGCGCCGCTTGCCGTGGCAAGGGCGCCCACGCCGCCGTCGAGGGCCGCCATGCGCCGCTCGAGGACCTCCTGGGTGGGATTGGTCAGGCGCCCGTAGATGCAGCCCGGCGCCTTGAGGCCGAAGCGGGCCTCGGCATCGGCGCAGGAACTGAAGACATAGGACGTGGTCTGGTAGATGGGCACAGCCCTGGCGCCGAAGGCGCTTTCGGGCGACGTCTGGCCAGCGTGGATCTGGAGCGTTTCAAAATGCAGGGGCGACATGGACGGAATCCTCCTGAGGCGCCTGCTCCGGCGCCGGCCGGCTTGCCCGCGGGCACCGGGCGGATGCGCAGAAGCAGGGAAATTAAAACTTAGTAATTTACTATGTTTCATCGACATCTTGACGAAGAAGGGTCGCCCCGTCAACAGCAAAGGCGCCGCATCCTGTTTTTTGCCGTTCCATGCCCTTGCCCCAGAGCCCCATCCCCGCTACTATAGGCCTTCCCCTGCAACGCCTGCGTCCGTTTCCCGGCAAGGCCCGGCAAGGGAGAAGGAATCCATCCCAGGAGGAGCGACGTCCATCCTGCGCCCACGCGCAGAACGGAGCCCACGAGCCATGAACAAAAGCGATCTGTACTACCAGCTGGCCGAAACGCAGGGGATACCCGTGGAGGAGTCCACCAGGGTCGTCGATGCCTTCTTCAAGGCCCTTGCCGACGCCCTGCTTCGCGGCGACCGCGTGGAGATACGCGGCTTCTGCTCCTGGCAGCCCAAGGAATACAAGGGCTACATCGGCAGGAACCCCATGACGGGCGAGACCGTCGTGGTGCCGCCCAAGCGCCTGCCCTTCTTCAAGGCAGGCAAGGACCTCTCCGAGCACGTCAACAGGCCCCAGCCCGAAGCAGGCCAGGAGGACGGACCCGGCAAGGCCTAAGCCTTCCGCATCCGCCAAGGGGGGCGCCCCATGGTCTTCCTCAGCGCTCTGGGCAGCATGGCGAGCATCACGCTCCTGTGCGCCGTCGGCTATCTCGTCAGCCGGGCCGGCTGGGTTTCGCGGGACACGGAGATCTTCATTCCGAAGCTCGTCACCGTCGTTGCCATTCCCCCCTTTCTCTTCGGCCAGGTGGTGACGCACTTCAAGCACGACCAGTTCCTCGAGCTCATCAGGAACTCCGCCGTTCCGCTGGGGAGCGTCCTCGCCACCTTCGTCCTGGCGCTGGCCGTCGCCTGGATCTTCCGCGTCGACCGGCGCCACCGCCTGCTCTTCGGCGTCGCGGCCTCGGTGTCGAACACCCTCTTCATCGGCATTCCCGTGAACGAGGCCCTCTTCGGCGGCCCGGCCATCACCTACGTCATCCTCTACTTCTTCGGCAACACCACCTTCTTCTGGACCATTGGCAACTGGTGCCTCGCCAGGGAAGGACTGCACAAGGACAGGCGCCTCACGAAGCGCGAGATCCTCTCCCGCGCCATCTCCCCGCCCCTGAGGGGCCTTCTGGCCGGCATAGCCGTCGTCCTGCTCGACGTGCCGGTGCCGAACAACCTTCTCCGATCCTGCGTTCTGCTCGGCAGCCTCACGACGCCCCTCGCCCTGCTCTACATCGGCATCGCCCTGGAGCGCATCGACTGGAAGCGCATTTCCGTGGGCAGGGACGCCGTTCTCCTCCTCTGCATGCGCCTTGCCGCGGCGCCCTGCCTTTTGCTCGGCTGCCTCTGGCTGCTCCCGCTCGAGCGCCTGGCCTCCCAGGTCTTCGTCATCCAGTCGAGCCTGCCCTGCATGGCCAACATGGCCCTCTTCGCGGCCTACTACGGCGCAGACAAGGAGTTTGCGAGCATCGCCGTTGCCACGTCAACCCTGCTGGCCATGCTGACGGTGCCGGCCTGGATGGCCGCCATCAGCTGGGCCGGCATCTGAGTTCCCAAGGGAGGCAGGGGTGAGCGACTTCAAGACGGCAGAGGACTTTGCCAGCTTCCATGCCGCCCTGGCAGCCGAAGGCCTTTCTCCGGAAGGCGTTCTGCTCGGCGTTGCGGAGCCTAGGCGCGTGCCGGGCGGCGTTCCCGATCCCAAGGCAAGCCTGGACGAGCTCTTTGGCGAACGTCTGCCCCGCCTGGCGGGCGATCTGGCAGGTCGCCAGCGGCAGGGGCCGACAACGGCGGAGCATGCCGAACGCCTCGTTCGGGAAGCCATGGAGCGCCGGCTCTCGAGAGAAACCCTGCGCTGGCTTGCCGCGGAAGGCTACAGCCTGGACTGGCTCTTCTTCGGCCAGGGAGCCCTGCGCAGCCAGGGCTACCAGCCCGCGCAGGCGGAAGCTGCCGCCGACGCCCCGCTCGGCCCCGGCGAGATACGCCTCATGCGCGCCATGGCGCCTGGCTGGTCCGGCGCCGACTGGGCATGGCTGCACGGCGGCCGCTATCTGCGCAGGGAGAAGGCCGTGCCGCCCTCGCTTGCCATTGCGGCCAGAGCCGTGGCCTGCTGGAGCATCCCTCCCTTCATGCCGGAACCGCCCTCCTGCGCCGAGGCCTTTGCCAGGGTGCAGGCAGCGGCCCAGGCCATTCCCCGCACGCGCTTCGAGCCGGGCGACTGGCGGTACGGCGTCGTCAGGCGCCTGCAGAAGAATCCGGCCAGGGCCGGCCTGCTCGTCGGCGTGTCCCTGCAGGCCGCCGGCGCCTGCCTTGCCGGCAGAAGCGTGCCTGCCGATCCCGCCCTCAAGGCCCTGCTGATCCTCTGCGCCATCCTCGGCCGCTGGCAGGAGCGGGGGCTGCTCGACTATCTGGACATGCTCAACGACGAGGCCAGAAGCAGGGGCTTCGCCGATCTGGGCGAGGTCTTCAAGAAGCGCAGCTGGGGCTGGACGACCCGCGCCCGCAGGGACGGCGGAGCAGCCGAAGACGGGCCAGACGGGCCAGAGAGCGCGACAGACGGCGTGCAGAGCCAGGCTTCTGCCGACTTCAGAGAACTCGGCTAACCCTGCAGACAGGCAAAAGCCCCGTCATTTCAGCGTATTGGTCGCAACGGCCTGTGGCGGCCTGGCAAACTGCCAAAAAGCGGACAGTCGCAGGAGCATTCTGCCTTGGCATGGAAAACAGAGCCTTTTCGGCGCAAGCGCTCCGCAAAACGGCCCGCGCCGTGACAAAGTCCTCGCTGGCGGCGTAGGCCTGAAGCACCCCCTGCCCCTGCGGGACGGCACAAGCCTTCCTCAAGGTCCGGGACGCGCCGGAGAATCGTCCCCTGCGCCACCCTCTTCTCCCTTCTAAGGATGCACGCCATGTTCAGCAGCCTCTTCATCGGCAAAGCCGACTACATCTCCGCCGTCGCCCGCGAAATCTTCCCCCTCTTCGGTCCCGTCGCGCCCCTGGAGGCGCTGCTGGAGTCCGGCCAGTGCACCCTGCGGCTGGCGGAACTGCGCACCGCCCTGGCCGACGAGGCCATGCTGGACCTGGCCTTCGATCCCAAAAGCGAGGAACCCTGGTCAGATGCCGTGCGGCTGCGCGTCGAGGCCTACACCGACGGCCTGGTCGACGCCCTGTGCGCCCAGCATGTCCCCTCTGACCGCATCGTCTGCCAGGTTGCCAGGCACATGGCGCTTGTTTCCGGCGACGCGACGGCCGCTGCCTGGCTCGAGAAGCGGGGCATAGCCTGGAGGACGGAGGGCGCGGCCGCCCCCGTCTGCACGCCCCCGCCCTTCTCCGGCACCCCCATGGCCAGAGAGTGCTTCCGCATTGCCTCCTTCAAGGCCCTGCCCCGCTTCACAAGCCAGCTCTTCCTGCGCCATCCGCCTGCGGGAGCCCTCACGCCCCTGCTCTCCAAGGCCGGCGCAAAGCGCCTCGGCGACCTTGCTGTCCAGGCCCGCCGGCACTGCCTGCGCTTTGCCCTGCACAGGGAAGAGCCCGCGCTTTGCCTGAGCCTCGCCCGTGCCTTCCGGGACTGGGAGACGGCGGCCAGACGCATGCTCGTCGCCCAGGGCTGGAAGCCCGAAGAGCTCGACCGCCGCGTTGCCCGCAACGGCAAGGGTTTCCTGCCAAAGCTGGACGAACGGCGGCAAGCGGCGGGGCTGGAAGGGGCCGGGGGGCAGGAAGTCCGAGGGGTTCCGGCCCCTGCCGGGCGTGGCCTGCCCCGGCAGGCGGCATGCCGGCCTGCCGGCTCCGCTCCCGGCGCCTGGCAAGACAAGGCCGGCAAAAGAGCGTAGCCTGCTTCCATTCCACAGCGCCGGCAGCCTCCAGGCGCGCCGGCCATTGCCAGGGAGGAGGGAAGCATGGGCCAGACGCCGCCTCCGCGAAGGCGCCCGCTCCGCTCGTCGGGGCGCATCCTCCGCCGGACAGGGCAGGAGCGGCCGGGACAGGACGCATCCGGCGCCGCTGCTGGCGGCCTGCCCCGCCCCGCCAGAAGCTTTGCCCTGGCTGCCGTGCTGTCCGGCGTCTTTCTGGTCGTTGCCACCGGCGCCGGCATCACGGCGGGCCTGCCCTCCATGGCCCGGGACCTCGGCATCGCGGACGCGCAGGCCGTGTGGATAGTGAACGCCTACCAGATAGCCATGCTCACCCTGCTCTTTCCCGCGGCAGGCGTGGCCAAGGCCGCCGGCGCCTCCCGCACCTTCCTTGCGGGCCTTGCCCTCTTCGCGCTGGCCTCGGCGGGATGCGCCCTGGCGCCGGACCTGCTCTGGCTTGCATCCTGCCGGGCCCTGCAGGGGACGGGCGCGGCCTGCTGCATGGGCCAGAGCATGTTCCTCATCGAGCAGATCCTGCCCCGGCGCCTGCTTGGCCGGGGCATAGGCCTCAATGCGGCTGCCATCTCCCTTGCGGTCATCGCAGGGCCTTGCGCGGTCTCGGCCATACTCGCCCAGGGCGACTGGCGTCTCCTCTTCGTCCTCGGCATGCCCTGCGCCGCGGCAAGCTTCGCCCTGGGGCTTCCCTTCCTGCCCAGGAGCCGGCCTGAAGACCGCAAGCCCCTGCGCCAGGCGCTCCCGCCGGACGCCCTGCTGCTCGGCCTGGCCTGCTTCGGCAGCTTCTTCGCCGCGCTCTCGGCGGCCTCGCTCGGCGCCTTCCAGCTTGCGCTGGCGGGAGCCCCCCTCTTTCTCGCGGCCGCCTTTGCCTATGCGAAAAACCAGCTCAGGAGCCCAGAGCCCGCCTTTCCGGCCGACCTGCTGCACAAGCCTGCCTTCTCCCTCTCGGCCCTCTGCCTGCTCCTGTGCTTCATGGCCCAGAGCGCCTGCATCACGGCCTGCCCCTTCTTCTTCCAGGAGCGCCTCGGCTTCACGGCACCCCAGACGGGCCTGGTCCTGACGGCCTGGCCCTGCCTGCACGTGGCTGCCTCCCTCTGCTCGGCCAGGCTTGCGGAACGCTTCGACGGCAGGAGCGTCTCGCTCTGCGGCATGCTGATCTGCGCAGGCGGCGTGCTCTCCTTCCTCGCTCCCTGGGGCTGGAGCGGGCCGGACTTCGGCCTTGGCACCCCTGTTCAGGCCTGCTTTGGCCCCGTCTGGCGCCTTGCCCTCTGCGGTCTTGGCTTCGGGCTCTTCCAGGCCCCCAACGATGCCATCACGCTGCTTTGCGCGCCCCACGGGCGGCGCAGCTCGGCCAGCGCCATGCTCGCCATGTGCCGCTCCCTCGGGCAGACGCTCGGCGCCATGGCGGCTGGCAGCGCCTTTGCGTCTCTGCCTGGAGCTCCCGAAGGCGCCTTTGTCCTGGCTGGCGCCTTTGCCCTGGCAGGATGCCTGGCGCTGGCGCTGCGCCGTGCCTGCTGACGGCGCCGGCAGGATCGTCCCGGGGCAAGCCCGCGTCTACGGGGCCCAGGACGCAAGCAGCGCGGCGACAATGGCCGCGAGCAGCAGGTAGAAGAGGACGGTAGCGACCTTGTGGCGCAGGGAAAGGACGGCGCCAAGCAGGGCCAGCACGTAGACGGCGGCCCAGGGCAGATCCGGCATGGCGGGGTAGAGGCCGAGCGAGAGCAGGAGTGCCGTGCCAAGGGCGATGACTGCGTAGGACGCCAGGTAGAGGCCGGCGTGCCAGACCATGCGCTGGAGGATGGCGCGCTTCACGATGCGCTCCGGCGTCTGTGCCGGCGCCTCGCCTTCGTCCAGGGTGACGCCCGCCTCCAGGGAGGCATTCTGCCTGAGCCGGAAGCGCTGTTCGAGGAGGCTGCCGAGCATGGCGGCCAGCATGGCCCCCACCATGGGCAGGAGCAGGGGGCCGGGTTCGGTCCAGCCCAGGGCCAGCGCCAGCGGAAAGACCAGCAGAAAGGCCAGGCCCGCAAAGGGAGGAATGACGCTTCCCATGGCCACGGCGTCCAGCCAGACAAGTTCAAAGGAGATGCCGAGCGCGATCGCCAGTTCCCAGTGGCCTGTCGCAAAGCCGGCTATCATGCCGAGCGCCAGCGGACGCTCCACCAGGCCCACGATGCAGGAAAAGCGGGCCGCCCCTACCAGGACAAAAAAAAACAGCAGGGAAGTCCGGCCAGCAGCAGATCAGAAAAGAGGTTCATGGGGAGCCTTCACAGACTGCGTCGGCACGGCGCGGAAGTCCATGGCCGTGCCCCGCGAGGCGAGGTTTCGAAGGGTGGCGATGTCGTCGCTGGAGAGCGCCACGTGGGGGTAGAGCTGGATCTTGCCGTCCGCATAGTGGAGGTTGCCGATGTTGAGCACGTCCATGGCAACGCCCGCCTCAGACGCCCCGCGCACGTCGTCGCAGGTTTCGTAGAGCACGAGGACGTTGGCGTCGCCGAAGCTCGCGATGGTCTTGGCCAGATCCGCCACGCAGACGAAGCGCACGTCGATTTTGCGGGGCACGGCCATCTGCATGATGGTCTGGCGTATGCTGTCGTGCGCCAGCTCGTCGTTGGCCACCACGAGATGCCGGGCATTCGTGTAGGGAAGCCATCCCTCGATGACCTGGCCGTGGATGAGGCGGTTGTCGACGCGGAACCACATTGCCTTGCTATCCCCTAGCCCTGTCGGCCTTGTCGTCGCGCTCGGCGCGCTCCGAACGGTCGGCGCGCTCGCCCTGGGACTTCTGCCGGCTCTTGAGCATGGAGCCGGGCACGACGATGCCCTTGACGCCGGCTTCGCTGGCCACGGCCGCAAGCTTTTCCAGAGGAAGCCTCCTGGCTGAGAAGACCTTGAGCAGCATGGGCAGATTGACGCCGGTAACGACCTCAACGCGGTGGGTGGCGAGCAGGGAGAGGGCAAGGTTGGTGGGCGTGCCGCCGAACATGTCCGTGAGGACGATGACGCCGGCGCCCTTGTCCAGGCGCTCGGCGGCATCCTTCAGGCGGCGCACGGTCTCCGGAACCTCCTGGCCAACGTCCACGCTGATGGACGTGCAGTCGCTCAGGGGTCCCAGAATGAACTCCGCCGTCCTGAGCATGGACGATCCGTAGTCCGCATGGGAGACCACGATGATGCCGGCCTCGGCCTGCGCCTCTGCGCTATTGTCGCAATTCGCTTCCGCCATGGACACTCCTCCCTAGGATTGGGGCGGACTGGACAGCCGGGAAAGTGCCCCGGCCTTCTCCGCTGAATGCCCTCAGTGTGCCATTTTTCCAATGCAAGTCAACAGAGGGCAACGGCGTCCGGCAGCGACGTCCGCCAGGAGCCCTGGCCTTGCCGGCGCAGGAGCCGGACGCTCTGCAGCGTGCCGGAAGGGCTCTCTGAGTTTGGGTTCATTTTCCCCTCGCAGCAGCCCATCGCTCGCTACGCCTTGCGGGAACGAAGGGGCTACTTGCTTGATTGAGTGGTTCTCGCCTGAGCAGGAGCGCATCCCTCAGGTATCTTGACTTCAAAAGCATCGCATATATCAATTTGTTTTCCAATAAATGCGGTAATAAAAACTTTATTATTTTGATCTTCTATATATCTAATTGATCTCATCTCATTCAAAATATCAAAAATTGTTTCAAACTTATAAAATAATTTTGTTTTATGTATATAATCTAAATAACTATAAATAATTTTCGTTATAAATAATATGAATGTTCTTCCTGTTTTATTTCCATCAGAGAACATTCTTTGTCTTTCTTCTGGTATTTTTGATTTCATAATATTAAAAAACTCTTCTTGCTCATCTAATAATTTACAATGGATATTCTATTCTATTGGATCAAAACATACCTTATGCATTGTATTTGCAAAGAATCCAGCTGTTAGGATATGTTGCTTGTATTTTTGATTATTGAACGTGTAATCTTTCACTATCCTATTGTTCTTTTCATAGCTTATATTATAGTAATAATAATTTTCTTCAATGCTTTTTTCATCATCAATTGTCATCTTTTTTAGTTTTATTTCTTATAATGCATTTGTCTGTTCTTCTATATATATTTCTATATTTAATTTTTTTCAGCTATTATTATATGGTTAAGAAATAAATTTAATTTTAATCCATCATCTACTATTTGTGATTTTTTATTTATATCATTGTATTCAATATTGAGTTGTTCGTAATATATTTTTCTATTTATATCTAGCTTCATAGTTTTAGGATGATGCGGAAAT
>DFDR01000057.1:1715-20082 GCA_002369295.1 Desulfovibrionaceae bacterium UBA3823 | reverse complement strand
GGAGCATAGCGGAGGGAGGCCGGGATCATGACCGCAGGGACCCAGGGCGCGGTGCCTGTCAACGCCGCAATCGACAGGCGGCCTTGCTCCTGCCGGGCAGGGCCGCAGGAAGGCATTGCCGGGCACAACATGCCAAGCCATGCTCTCCAGCCTGGCTCCCCAGCCCGGGATCGCAGCCCCAGGCCTTGCCTCGCCAGCACGCCAGTCCCCTGCCGCATCTGGCCTCCCCGCGAAAGCCCTCGGCCTCAGACGCCCGGCCACGGATGTCGGCAGAAGGGCTGGCCTGGCGCGTCCCTAGACGCCGTAGCCGCCTTCGAGCACCTTGCGCACGCCCTTGCCGGTCAGGGTGAAGATCTCGAAGCCTCTGCCCTCGTAGAAGCTGGAGGAGACGATGATCTCCATGACGCCGTCGCCGTTCACGTCGGCGCACAGCAGGAGCGCATGGCGCTGCCACAGGTCGTCCTGGGAGGGCCGGTCGGCGCTGCCGTCCTTCGTGCTGACCCAGCTCGCCACGGGCACCGTCGCCGTCTGGCCGTTCACGCTGCGCTCCAGCAGGATCACGGAGTACATGCCGCGCTTCTTGAAGCTCGGAAGGGGATCGTCCTCGCTCTTGCGCAGAAAGTCCTGGGCGCAGACGATGTGCTCGTCGATGCCGTCGCCGTCCAGATCAACGGCATGGACGCTCTCGATGCGGACCCTGGCGCCGGGAAGGCCCTGAGAGGCCAGATGCCTGGCGACCATGTCCTCAAAGCGCGAAAGACCGTCGCGCACCTGGCGCGCCTTGCGGGGCATGGCGTCGAAGCCGGCGCCGGGACCGCCGACGAAAAGGGCTGCATCGCCTTCGTACTGGCCCTGCGGCGTCAGCATGGGGAAGAAGGGAAACTCGTCCATGGGATTGCCGCTCTCCTGCTTTTCCGGGTCCTCGTTGGCCAGCATGCCCATGGTGCAGTCGGCGACATGCCCCCTTGCCGTGTAGAGCGCACCGTCCCTGCCGGGAATGGCGCGCGCCTCGCGCCAGCGGCGATCCTTCTGGAGCGTTGCCGCATCGACCCACTGGCCTTCAGCGTAAGCGCCGATCAGGAGCCCTTCCCAGCCTATGAGGACGGACTTGGCCGAGGGGGCCGGCCTGGCCTGTGCCTCGGTCTTGCCAGCCTCCCTAAGGGAGCCGGGCACGTAGCGCTTCTGGGGACGGCACTGGGCCGTGTAGTCATCAAGGGCCTGGACTAAGGCGTAGTCCACCGTCACGTTCCTTCCCCGAAGCTTCGAGGCCGCCGAGCCTCCTGCTTCGGCAAGCTCGGCGCTGTCCCCGGCGCCAAGCACGGCCAGCACCTCCACGGCGCGGCCGGAACTGTCCTGGAGGGAGATGAGCTTGTCGCCCGAGCCTTCGGGGCCATAGGGAAGCACGCCCTCGAGACGTCCCGTGACGGCGTTCTGCGCCTGGGAAAGCCGGCGCTGGGGGCAGGGCGGGAATGCGGAGCCGGCCGCCTGCGGGCTTCCGCCCAGCTCGAGGAGCTTCTCCTGGGCCTTCGTCCGGCCCTGCCTGGCTGCCGCCGCGTACCAGACCTTGGCGGTCTCCCGGTCGGGGCTGCCGAAGCCGTGCCTGAGGAAGAAGTTGCCCATGTCTTCGTAGCCAATGGCGCCGCCGTGCTCGGCCGCCGCCTTGTACCAGGCGTAGGCCTTGGCCGGGCTGGACGCCACGCCCACGCTGTTGAGGTAGCAGTCGCCGAGGTTGTGCATGGCAAGCACGCTTCCGCCCTTGGCGGCCTTGCGGTACCACTCAACGGCCTTTTCGTGGTTCCGGAGCAGGCCGTTCTGGCCCTTCTCGTACCAGACGCCGATGCGGTTGGCGGCCGCAGGATCGCCCCGGCTGGCCGCGGCCATTGTCGCCTCGAGATCCGGCGCCGCCAGGGCGCTTCCTGCCAGCAGGCCGAGGCCTGCGACCGCTGCAAGAGCGAATCGAATAATCATGGCATCCTCCTTGGTGTCGGCGCCCGCCATATCCGCAGGCACGGATGGCTGCGCCAAGGGCTGCAGGTGAAGCTGAAGTCGTGTCCGCGCCGCGCATCTGCACCGGGCACGCCTCCTTCTCCTGGCTGGCGGCAAGGTCGCCTGTCCTGGCTCTGACTGCCGCCGCGCCGTCCGGGGACGGCGGCCTGCGTCCCGCAGCGAGGCGGAACGCAGGCGCAAGGCTTTCGGATGGCGCCCCTGAAGCCTTTGCCGTAAGGCTGCAAGGCGCGCTCTGGCAGGGAGACTACTGCCGCACGAAGGGAATGGGATCGACGTTGGGGTCGTCGGAGGTGAAGACAACCAGCCTGTTGCCGTTGAGCTGATAGCCGACAGCCTCGGTCTGGCCCGAATCGTGCTGGAAGACGAGCTGGGTCTGGGTCAGCTGGAAGGTGCCTGCCGACGACTGTGCGCCATTCATGAAGTACACGAACCTGTTGCCGCTGAAGACGTAGCCGAAGCTGACCTGGTTCGACGACTTGGCCCAGATCCAGCGGCCTTCCAGCGGCGTGGCGCCGGGGCCGGACACCGGGGGCTGGGACTGGCTGGCCTGGCGCTGATAGGTGATGTAGTTCCCGTTGGCTCCGTACATGGAGAAGGACTGGCCCTGGAAGACGATGCGGTTGACGCCCTGCTGGCCGGCAGCCTGCCCCCGGGTTATCTGGTACTGCAGGCGTCCGTCGGGATAGTAGACGAAGTTGCCTTCCTCGACGGGCTGGCCGTTGAAGTACTGGACGTAGCGGGAGCCCTGGAACTGGAAGATCAGCTGGCCCTGGGGCGTCTGGGCGACCCAGGTGCCCTCAAGGGGGCTCTGCTGCCCGCCGAAGGACTGCTGTCCGCCGTAGGGGGGCTGTCCACCGTAGGGAGGCTGACCGCCGTAGGGAGGCTGTCCGCCCTGCTGACCGCCCCCGCCCTGGCGGGTGAAGCGCATGCTGCCGTCGAGGATCATGTTCGTGCCGTCCATGAAGCAGCGCCAGGTCATGGTTCTGCCGTTCTGGAACTGCACGCGAAGCTGGTCGCCGGCAAGAGTCCAGGTGCCTGCCATCTGCATGCCGTTCATGCTTAAGGCACAGGCATTGCCGTTGAATATGAAGACCATGGAGTTCTGGCCCTCCTGGTGGATCCAGGAGCCCTGCAGGGCCTGCGGCGTGGCGGGCGAGGCGGCGAAGGCGCCCATGGGGCAGGCAAGGAACAGGAGGAGCGCAAGCGCCGTCAGGCAGGCGAGTGTCCGTTTCGTCCGTTCTATCATGGTTGACTCCTTGGCGCTACAGGTTTGCCGGTCCTGACACCGGGCGCGGTAGCCTGCCCAAGGGACAGGCAAAGACTTGCGAAGCGGTCAGGCGCTGGGGAAGGCAGAGCGCCTCCTGTCCATAGCGTTAAGCCGCAGGAGCATCCTTGTCCAGAAGCGGCGCAGGCGCAGAGGATGCCGGGAGGAGCCTTGGCCTTCGCGGAAGGCCGAGCCTTCGCCTATGCGCATGAGCTGCATGAATCCGTCCAGGTGCAGCCTGCCGTCACTGACGGACGCGGAATGCGCATGCACGGTTCCGCTATTGTAGTGGAGAATGAGAGCCCCGTCGCGGCAGAGCCAGGAGCCGCCCAGCTCAAGCTCGTTGATCTGCAGAGTGAAGCCCCCGCACTCGAGTCTGAGCACGATGCCGATGCCGTCCTCGCTGGCCATCCAGGTGCCGTGAAGATCGCACGGATCAAGGGGAGGGCCTGCCAGCGACGGCCCAGGCAGGCCAAGGGCCGCGAACGCGGCCAGCGCCGCAAGGCGCAGCAGCCCTGTTTTCTTCCTCATGTGTCACCTCCTCGTCGCTTCAGGACGCAGCCGGCGAATCGCCGTTCTGCGGGTCGGGAAAGGCCAGCAGAAGCAGCTGCGCGTCGCTGGAAGGACAAAGTCTGGAATGCCGCGCCGGAGATCGTGCCAGTGCGTGCTGAACAGCACGTGAATCCTCCCGGACAATGCGAATCGGGGCGGGGTCTGCATGTTCCTGAAAACTGGGGGAGGGGAGAGCGATGGCGTCTGGGGTTGACGGGAAGAAAGGGTCTCTGCCGGGCAGCAATGCAGCGCCAGCGACGCTCGAACAGGCCATGGTGTGCGGGTGGCTAGCGGCCTTTGGCAGAGGCTGAAGGGAGGGCTCTTCTCAAGGAGACAGGAGGTGGAAGCGACATGCGCGTATGAACTGGACGAAGATGACGATGCTGGCATCCTCCTCAACTCCTCTATATACAGTAAGAACATAGCGTTTGTCGAGAAAAATGCGATGCTCAATGACTCGTCTCCGGCATTTTCCGCCGGCAGGGGGCCAGCTGCCTTCCGCGTATCCAAGACCGCCCGGCGGGCATGCATGCGCAAGCCAGGTACCGGCTTGCGGCGCCTCGTGCGCCGAGGCCTGCTCCTGAACATTTGATCCGACAGGCGAGCGGCCGGCGACGAGTCTGCCTTGCAGAGCGCTCCAGCACAGGATGCGCCGCGATGCGGCAGACTGCTCCGCCTCTGCTCCCAGCCAAGGCAGGCGTGGGAAGGCAAGACGGGCCTTGCCAGCGCAGCCCTGCAGCACGTCCATGAATGCCTGAAGCTTTCCGGCATGGTTCAGCTCCTTTGAGCTTAGGTTGAAGGATCGTTCCTGCGATGCTGATGCCTGCTTCCATGCAGCAAGGATGCATCTACATCGTTCCAGATTATAACGCATGTCGCGACAAAAACCCCAGAGAGGACGCCCCGGGGCGAGAGAGGCTGGAGAGGCAGGCAACTGCCTTGAGTGGAGGCCCCGGGGAGCTGGACGCGATGCCAAGCCTTGACGGCTCTCCGGCTGCAGGCATGCGCGGCTGCCGATGCCGAAGCGCGTCAGCAGACCCTTGCAGCCTCCAACAGAACGGCGGCGCCCCGAAGCGCCAGGCCTGCGGCCTGCTCACGGCGGTGCCGGAGGACCTCGGCATCGGAGAGAGGGAAAAGATGGGCGAGATGCTTCCAAGGGCTGCCCGAGGAAAGGTGTCTCCGATTTCAGTTCCTTTCCTGCGCAAGCCTCGTTGGCAAGGTCCGCTCGACGCCCGCCGCAGGCGGCAAGACGCATGGCGGCAGAGAGGCCAGAGCAGGCGGCCGGTGCCCCGGCCCGTGACGGCTGACCAGCCTTCCGACAGAAGGCAAAGCCCCTGGCCGCGAGGCAGGGCGTCTCCGGCGAGGTGCGAATTGCCTGAAGCGGAAGATGAAGATTCTTGACGCTTTGCAGGGACAGCCATACACTTTCAGCATTGCATCGCCATGCAACCGGTGTGCTGTCAAAAATTCAAATCAATCATTAGTTATTAGTTGATATAAATAGACAAATATATTTCTTGTTTAAAAGAATATTTTTGGTTAAAAAATATGTATAAAATTATAAAAATTATATGCATTATTATTCCATTTATATGTTTATCATTTTTTATATTGCCGCATATTGAACCATTTTATCAAATTAGTGAATTATGCTACCTAAAAGATGTTATATTAGATGATCCGGCTGAAAAAGCTTCAGATTTTTTTAAACAAAAAAGGTATGCGGATACACAAAATTTTATAGAATTTTACAGAGACCTTCCTGGCTCAATAATGACATACGAGCTTGAAGACATTTTGCGTCAAGCAAAAGAATAACGTTCGAAAATAAAATATATTACTAATGAAATGATTAATGGTTTTTTATTAGATAAAAGTCAGGAGACATATGGTGAATATGCAAAAATTATAAGTGATTTAACTTCTGTTGGTGATATTCGAGATCTAATTAACGAAGGATATAATTTTGCCACTGATAAAGATGTTGATATCTTTGTCGTAGCGCTTGCATCTATCAGTGTATCTCTTAATCTTTTTCCAGCTATCGCTCCCCAAGCAAAAACTGGATTATCGATTCTCCGTACAGCGAAACGGACAAAAGCTATTTCTTCGAAAATGCAAAAAGAAATCTTATTATTATCAAAGAAAGGAGCAAAGCTCGAAAATCTAATTGATATACTTCTAAATTTAAGCAAATTTATAAAAACTTATGGATTGTCATCGACTATTGAATTGATCAAATTTTGTGATAGCATTTATGATATCCCTAGGGTAATCAAGATAGCCTCTAAATTTGGAAAAGACGCTGGAAAATTTCTCAAATTTGGTGGCAAAGATGTTATTGAAGTTGCCTCAAAACAAGGAACAGATGTCGTTCGACATGCAATAGGATATGGAGAAAATGCTGTAAGTGCCCTCAAAAAATCTCCTAGACGAATACTCACAAAAGATGTTCCACGATTTAGACGACTCTTGCAAAATTTCGGTGGCTGGCTCTTTGACGCCATGTATCTGGCAACTCAATTTATATTTTTTGTGATTATCATGGTGGTATCATTTATTCCGCTTCTATTATTAATGATATTTTCATTGTTTAGAAAAGCAAAGAAAATTTGTACATCTTAAACCATGAGATATTTCCACGCTGAACGCATCGTCCCGGCATGTTCAGAACTCGATCTGTCCCCCTCTGCCACTGCGAGCGACTGGCTTCGGCGTAGCCTGGCTTGACAGGTCAAGCCGTCTGCCCTGCCAAGCCCCCATGGCTACGACAGCTCAGTCCACGCCAGCACGAACGCCGCGCCCCACGCTTCAAGTGATGCTTGAAGCTGTTCCTTCGCAGCCGCTTGTCTTGGGGCAGAAAACATGGGAAAGAAGCAGGACGTGCAGGCGGTTTCAGACTGCGCGGCTGCAGGTTCATTCGGCACAACGCGCCAGCGGCCCCATGCTGCCGGCGCCAGGGACTGGCTGCATGCTCCAGGCCCCTTGCCGCGCAAGAAAGCCCAAAGGCAGGCATCCCATGACGACACCCGACATTTCCTCCGCGTCTCCGGCAAGGCAGAGCCTGACAGAGACGGATCCTGCCGGAAGCATCCCGGCGCTTCCTCCGCTGGCGATCTTTGCCGAGCCTGCGCCGTCTTCGGCGAGTCCTGCCGGACAGCTCGAGCGGCAGGGCGCTGCGCTCATGCAGTGCCTTCAGGAGCTCGACCTCAGGGCAACCCTCCTCCGCACCGCCGAAGGCCCCCTGCTCGCCACGTTCCTGCTCAGGCCCGCGCCCGGCGTTCCCGTGCGCGGCTTCAAGCGCGCGGCCGACAAGATTGCCCTTGCCCTCAACGCAGGCCCAGTCGCTTTCCAGACGCCGGTGCCCGGCACCGACGCCCTCGGCATCCTCCTGCCGCGCCAGCGCCGCGATGCCGTGAGCTTTCGCGCCATCGTCCAGTCGGAAGCATGGCTGCAGGCATCGGCGGGCATGGCCCTCCCGCTCGCCATCGGCGTAGACCCCCTGGGTCAGCCCGTCGTCTCGGATCTTGCCCAAATGCCCCATATGCTCGTGGCTGGCGGAGAGGGGGAGGGCAAGACCGCCCTGCTCAGCGCCCTGCTCGCCGGCCTTCTCCTGTGCCGACGCCCCGACGAACTCAGGCTTCTGCTCATCGCCCCCAAGCGGGACGCCCTGAGCCGCTTCGAGGGAGTTCCGCACCTTTCCCGCCCCGTCGCCCAAGCGCCAGAGCAGGCCGCAGACGCCCTCGCGTGGGCCGTGCAGGAGATGACGGAGCGCTACAGCGCGATGTCGCGCCTCAAGGTCAAGAACATCGCGTCCTGGAACGAAAAGATCCAGGCTGAGGCCGGGGACGGAGCATCCGAAGCGGCAGGCCTCGAGCCCATGCCCCATCTCCTCGTCGTCATCGACGAGATTGCCGAGATCATGCTGGCGCACCGCAGGGACGTGGAGCCGAGCCTTCTGCGCCTGGCCCAGCTCGGGCGCGCCTGCGGCATCCACTTCGTCGTCGCCGCCAGGCGCCCCACCGTGGACGTCGTCACAGGCGTCCTCAAGGCCAACCTTCTCTGCCGTGCCTGCTTCAGGGTCGCCCAGACCCAGGACTCCATGTCAGCCCTGGAAGCCCCGGGTGCCGAAAAGCTGCTCGGCAAGGGCGACATGCTCCTTCTGCGCAGCGGAGGCGTTCTCGAGCGCGTCCACGGCGCCCTGCTCAAGGACGCCGAAGTGCAGGCGCTGACCGGCTTCTGGAAGCGCCAGCGGCAGCCGCAGGAGCAGGAGCAGGAGCAGGACGGCTCCTCTTCCTGAAGCGCCTCCGCCACCAGCTCCCGCAACGCCCTCCAGCCTGAAGCTCTGCCTGCGCGGCGGCACCGGCTTCGCGTTCGTCCTGCAGGAGCGCGTCTCAAGCAGGCCATCCTGTCCTCGACTGTCCAGCACGCCCGATCCGCGAGGCAGCCTCGCACGCTGACAGGCAGGGGCGGCCGCCAGGCGCCATGCCGCTGGGCGAACCTGGCCGGCAGGCCAGCCGGCCTCCTGCAATTGCGTCGCGGCGTGCGCATGGAAGGCCGCGCTCGGAGGCATTCTTCAAGCTGCGGCTTGACGCCGGCCGCCTGTCCCCGGGCAAAGCAAAAGCCCGGCGTGGATCCACCGGGCTTTTGCTTTCGCCTCCGCAGAGGCTTCTAGAATTCGCAGCCGACCCGCAGGCCGCCGCTCACGCCGGCGCCGGCGGTTCTCGCCTCGCCGCCGAGGTCGAGCGCCAGGAACCAGCCTGAGTCGTGGGCGAGCTTGAGGCTTGCCTGCAGGACAGCGGCGTCGCGGGTATTGAGACGCCGCGTCGAGGTGAAGGATGCGGAGGGGTTCTCGGCAAAGGCCGCCCGGGTCCGGATGCTCCCCTCGAGCAGCTCGTGCCGCCAGCCGGCCATCAGTTCGGCCTCCAGCCTGCAGGCCGAGCCGACGTCCTTGCTGGCCCCGATGTGGGCGCCGAGCAGGAAGGCCAGGGAGTCAGCGGTTCCGCCGTCTATGCGCAGGGCTTCGGCGCCGCCGTCCTCCTCGAAGTCGGGATGCGACGCGAAGGCGTACTGAAGGGTCGCAAGAGGGCCAAGGCGCACGCTCTTGGCTTCGCCGAAGAACCAGTCCCAGCCTGCGCCCAGCATGAAGGCGCCGGACCAGTCTGTCCACTCGCTTTCGTGGCTGCGGTGGAAGGCGCCGGCGGTGACCGACCGCTCCATGCGGTTGACGTCAAAGCCGAAGCGGGCCGCGCCCAGCAGATAAGCGCCGGACCAGGAACTCGGGGCATAGCTGCCGTGCACGCCGAGGAAGACGCCCTGGGAGCTTGCGTCGGCATCCTGGCGCCCGCCTGCCTCGAAGCGGTCGGAGAGCAGGGCAAGGTCAAAGCCTGCGGCAAGCCCGCCGCCCAGATCCTTGTCCATGCCGCCCATGAGTCCGCACCCCGTGCTGTACCAGCCGTCGCTGGAGCCGTAGGCGCTCTGGTTGTCTGCCATGCCGAAGAGGCTGCCCCATGCCGTCCAGCCGCTGCCGGATTCTGTCCCGTCGCCGGCGGCAAGACCGGTCTGGCCGGCTTCCCCGCTCCTCGCCGACGTTCCCTTGGGCAGGTTCTGGAGCATGCGCGCAAGGAGGCGCTGGCTGAGCAGCAGCTGATGCCCGAGGGCATTGGCGAAGCGCTCGTTGAAAGCATCGGCGGACAGCTGGGAGAGCGCCCTGTCAATGCCCTCCCTTGAATCCATGAAGTCGATTTCAGTCATGAGGGACTGGAAGAGCGGGCTCGGCGTCCCCCGGTTTGCCAGAACGAGCGCCCGGCCTGCAGCGGCGCCGGAATCGCGGGTGGCCAGACTGCTGTAGGCAGAGGCCGCGCGGCTGGCAGCAAGGACGGGCCGCTGGCCGCTGGCGTCGAGCAGGCTGAAGGAGAGCGTGAGGCTGGAACTTGGGACGAGCAGGGCTGAGGCAAAGGACGTGGAACCCTTGTCGAAGACCACGGGCCCGTCTGCAAGGACAACGGCCTTGCCGCTGCCCCAGTAGCCCCTGGCGGGCTCGATCGCCCAGCGGCCCCTGGCCGAGCCCTCGTGCGCCGAGATGTACGTGGTCCTGCCGTCGGGCGTGACCTGGGACTGCAGAACGCCGTCATCGCCCTGCGTGAAGGTGTCGGAAACCGTTCCCGTCTGCTGGGAGCCGAGGCCCCTGACGTCGAGCCAGCCGTGGTTGACCAGCCTGTGGACATGGACCTCGCCGTTGACCCGGAGACTTCCTGCCTCCAGGGACATGTCGATGCCCTTCGGGCCGCGGACCGAGCCTTCGAGGATCATGTTGAAGCCGCGATCGGGCGACGTGCCGCCGTCCGCCTCCGCCTTCCTGCCGAAGACCAGCGCGGTGTAGAGGCTGTCCTTCGGTGCCTTCTGGTGGAGCAGAGGATTTTTTGCGTCCCAGAGCGAGACGATGTCGCCCTTGACACTGGCGCCGGAGAGGATGTTGATTTCCTTGACGAAGGCGTTGTCGGACATGAAGATGGATGCGTCCCTGCCTTCCAGGCTGCCGGCAAGGTTGAAGGAATCGACGAGGGGACCTTCGAGATAGAGCGGGAAGCCGGCTTTGTCCGCCCCCTCGAGAGCGCCGTCGACAAGCTGCGTGTTGTTGTCCAATACTTTGCGGATGTAGGATCCGCGCATTTCGATCAAGTCGCCCATGCAGTTGCCGCCAAAGTCGAAGCGCACGGCCATGCCGCCTTCGCCCTTGGCGGAAATGGTGCCCTGGACGGCGATCTTTGTGTTCCTGCCGTAGGCCACGAGCAGGCCTGCGCCTTCCGTGCCGTCCGACCGGACCTGGACGCCGGAGGGCACGGTCAGGTTCGTGCCGGCTCCGTCGATGCGCATGCCCGTGGCGGCCTCGCCCCGGGTCAGGATGTCGGCCTTCTGGACGATTGTGTTGCCGTCGCCGTAGACGTGGAGGCCGATGCCGAACGTTTCTTCCGACGGCTGGCCGTAAAGCCAGCTTTTGCCGTCCGCGCTCCTGGCATAGAAGGGAGTCGTGTTGTCGATGGGGTCAAGATTGTCGCCGTAGATTGAGGTGCCGTAGAAGCGCTTGAGATCGATCTGGTAGCCGAGGTCCTTGAGCACCGCCAGCTCGACCTCCATGAAGAAGTTGTAGTTGCGGTAGTTCTGATGGCTCATCATGCTGTGCGCGAGTTCCAGATGGCTGAGCTCAGGCCTCATCGCCGCTCCCATTTTCTCGAAGCCGTTGATGCGCACGCCGCTCGTCTTGGCGTTGTAGGCGGAAAACGTCTTCATGGTTTCCGGCCCCTGGAAGAAGACGTCGCTCTCTGAATCGTCGCCGATGACGAAGGCGCCGCTGGGCAGAGGTTTTCCCTCCGGAAGTTCAACGTCCCAGGAAAGGTAGTGCACGCCATGCTCGTCCACAGCCTGTCTATACGTAAAGTACTTGCCGTGTTCGTCTCTTCGCACCACCTGTTCCATGTCCGTCAAGTCCCGGAGCCAGACGGCAGAACCGGTTGCATAGGAGACAAGATGCATGTCCATGGCGGAAAATCTTGTGCGCTCTCCGGGCTTGTACTTCCGCATATTGGTGAGGAGTCCCAATCCGTGCCCGGCCTCGTGCACGGCCGTGGAGTAGATTTCCCCCCTGTCCGAGTGCAGAGGCACAACGGTAGGCCTGCCGAGGGACATGGATTGGCCTTGATCCATGAAGGCGCGCTTTTCGATGGGCTCTCCGTTGATGATGCCCTCCGCCAGCTGGGTCAGTCCGCTCTCCAAGGGTGAAATGTCGCTTCCGCATCTGGCGTTGCCCACCTCGTCGATCATCGTGACGTCGACGCCGAGCGCAGCGGAGTTTTTCGCCGTTGGCCCGAGCACGTCGGCCCACACGCTCCAGCCGCGGGCCATGTTCTGCTTCTCGGGCGCCGTGGGACTTCGTATGGAAAGGAAGTTCGGCTCGGGGCCGTCGCCCTTGCCGTAGAAGATGAGTTCGAACATCTCCCTTCCGCCGCCGGAGATGACAAGAGAGTCCGTGGTGGCGGCAACCTGCCCAGGCATGGCGAGGGCGGAAAGGAGAGCGGCCAGGGCGAAGCCCGTGCCTGACGCCGCTCTGCGCAAACGCCTTCTGCATTTCTGTTTCATGTGAATTCTCGCTGTTGTAAAGACTCTAGCGGGACGCTGGCTTCTGACGTGGGATGGCCAGAAAAGCGGGCGGCAGGGGGGGATGCTGACGCTTCATCCGAAAAGCTGAGCGATGCTTGTCCGGTGTCTGAAAATCAGAGGATATAAAAAATAGCCTTTTTTCTATTCTGCTTGCAAGCGTGCAGAACGGCGCAACGGCGCCGGCCAGAAGGACGGAGATGAAGACGTCCTTCAGCTGCGGAAAGCCGCTGTCGCAGAACTTCTGCCTTCCGACTCGCGTCTTCTCGTTGACTGCGGCTTTCCCAAGGCAATGGTGCGAATTGACGCAGAGGGGGAACATGGCGCGATCGCGCATCAAATCGGGCTCTGTCCCGATTCTTGGGATGACGGGCTCAGGGACAGGCGCAGCCATCCTGTAAAGCTCGCTGCCGGACGCGGCAGCTTCCCCGGGGACGCAGTCGCCGGCTGGAACAAGCCTCTTGGCAGAGAGGCGTGGCAGGGCGGAGACGAAATGCCCCCTCGCTTTCAGCACTCCGCCTCTGCAGGCTACGCCGCGCCGCGCATCGCAAAGCTCTCTGGCTGGACGCCGCCGGGGAGGGGAGAGGAGGGGAGAGGGGGAACGGAGCAAGATCCCCTGCAGAACACGGCGCCGGCAGCCGCGATGGATCCTTTGCCATGGATCTGGCGCAAGGAATCCTCCGCACTGGCGACGCCGGAAGCGACAGTCACGCTGACTGCGAGCCAGACCTTGGCCCAGCGGCCTTGGCAAGCGCAGGAGCCAGGGCAGAAACGCGCAAGGAGGAGCACATCCTCAGCGGACTGTACGGCAAAAGACAAGGCGCCCCGCACAAGAGGAGCGCCACAAAGGGCGCGGCTGCAAACGCCGTGCACAGGCTTCAGGAGAGCCTGCGCCCGCGCCCGGAAGCTGGGCAGACCGGCCAGCCTCCAGACGGTCTGCCCGAACTTCCAAAAGCTGCAGGAGAGAGGCCCCGCAATGCGCGGGCCTACTCCTCTTCCTCGTTGTATTTGACCAGGTCGCCATCCTGGAAGGGCACGCAGAAGTCATCGTCGCCCTTGTCCTGCAGCTCTTCGCGCACTGCCCAGGCATAGGTTTTCCTGCTGCCCTCGATCTGCTGCCATTCGATGCAGTGCAGATAGCCGACCCGGGACTCCAGCAGAAGGGCGACGGCCTCAGCCCTGGACTTGATTCCCCTGTCGCGCATGATGCGCTGGATCAGCTGCTCCCGATTGCGCAGCCACTTTTTCTGGCTGTCGCGCAGGATGGACGGCGTCTCGGCCCCCTTCCTGAACTTTCCCATTGCCTTCTTGTATTCCCGGTTCAAATCCTTGTCGAGGGAGGCAATCTTGGGGTTGCTTTTGAGAAGCGAGCTGTACTCCGCCTCGCTGAGTGCTTCGGAACGTCCCGGAAGAAGAGTTGCGAGCGCCACCAGAGCCAAGATGGAAATGGTCTTTTTCACTGCGTTCTCCTTGTAAGCGTCAGACATGCATCATGGCGACGGCCTGCTGCCGGCAAGGTGCCGCGCGGACGCAGAAGGAAAGCATCTGCAGGCGCGCAAGAGCAAGACGCCACACCGGAAGATGCTCCTTTTTCGGACAGGGCGCCTGGAGCGGGCGGCTCCGATGCCAGCCTGAGGGAACATCTCCTGCCCCAGCATACCCAAGATGCCAGCATGCCTCAATCCCTCCATCGCAGGGCCGCAAGGCATGGCATGAGGGACGCAAGTCCATGCCTCTTCCGCGGATCTGGGCACAGACCGGCAGGACGCATGCATCGAAGCGACAGCGCCGGGAAGCCATGGGGCGCGGCCGCACAGCCAGCGCCGGTCCTGTTCTCTCGCGACCTCGGGAGCCGCCTGCAAAGAACCCTCCTGGGGCCTGGCGAGGTGAAGCTGCCAGAAGGCACCTGCCAGAAGCGGCCCGCGCCGGTCTCCCTGGCGGAGAGGGTGCCGGCATGGCCTGCTTCAAGGCCCGGCCGTGAAAGGCATGCCTGCCAGATTGATCTTGCCTTGTTCCGCGACACGATCGAAAATGCCTATGTTCCGGCACCAAGACGAGACGCAGCCGGAGACTTCGGCAAGAATGCGTTCACGTTCCGAGCCGATGCCCTCGTGTACAGGATCGTCAAGAAGCTCGGCAAAGCGCTGTCCAGACGGTTCGACATGAACCTGAAGATGGCAGAATGGCAGAACGGCAGAACGGCAACTATCTTAATGATTAACACATTATTAGGAGTCAAACATGCACGCATCTACCGGATTAGCAAAATTCTTCTTCCTTCCTATTTTAATGATTTCATCCCTTGTCATAGTAAAAAATTCGGCAATAGCTGCTAACCTCTCAAACGATGATGCTAAACGTCTGTTAGAAGACACAATGACGATTTCATGGTATATGGATTTGAATGGAGAATCAGACTATACAGAAAAACCTCTAAACATTATCAAGGCTGCATTATTTGGTGCCTATGATGCAAAAGGCACGTTTGAGTACGAGCAGGAGCAGCTGGCTGAAGCAGGCAAGCAGGCCAAGCCGGCCAATTCGCCCCTGTTTACGATCGACGGGCGGACTGTGACGGCAGACCAGATCATGGCGCGCGACGAGGCTCCGGATCTGTTCAAAGGCCTTCCCGAGACCTTCACCTACTTCATAACCCGCGATGCCGCGGAACTGTCGGCCCTGCGCTATACGGGGCACCGCATCAAGGAGCACATGGATCCCAAGGACGAAGAATATCTTGGCGGCACCCGCCTCACCGACAAAGGCTATTTCGTGGGCATCGACGGCCTTGGATGCCCGGCAACGGAGGCAGAGCTCAAGAACGTTGCGCCGAATGGCGAGGGCTTTGTGCTGACAGGGAAGGTTGTCGAAGTCATGGGCGAACCCGAGAAGCAAAACAAGCCGTGGTCGTTCCGCCTCGAGCTTACACCCGGAGATGCGCCCGGCACCTGGAAGCGTCAGCTTACGGAGCCGGGAAAGCCTAAGCAGTACACTGAATAATTCAGCATCGGCGCAGCGGCTTCGACAAGGCGGGAGCTGGATCAGCCTTGACACTGAACGACGCCTTGCCATTGAACGATGCCTTGCCACAGCGCCGCCTGCGCAGAAGCGGCATCAGCATCGCCCGGACATGCGCCGCACGAGCTCCCCGGCTCGCGGCTGCGGCCGTTCAGCGCCATGGCAATGTGCAGGGCATCCCCGTCCGAGGCCAGCCTGCGCATGACGGGATAGACTGGCGAACTGACGGCGTGGACTGGCGAACCGGCCTTGACGGCTTCGCTCACGCCTGCAAGTTCGAGCAAAGCTTCAAGCGCCGCCGTCACCTGCGTCTGCCGGCATGCTGACGCGAAGCGGGGGGCAGAGACATGCCCCCCGCCACCGCATCCGGGCAGGCGGAGACCGGCAGGCATCGGCCGCGCCAGGCATCTTGTCCAGGCTTGCCCTGACCTTGCGCCGACTCCGGACGCCTGAACTCGTCCTTGCTCAGACATGCCGGCGCAGGCAGGGGAGGGGCGCAGGCGGGGAAGGGGCGCGCAGGACGCCTCGCGCCGGCGGATCCGCCAGGCAGGCAGGGCGCCCGGAACGCCGCTGCCGGCATCGTCTGCGCAGGCAGCCAGGGGGCAGAATCTGCCCCTGAATCTCCCCCAAGGTCTGCGCAGGGTTCTGCACAGGGCTCAGCCCCAGGCGCCTGCCCTACGGCTTGCGGCTGCGCACGCCGTCAGGAGCCTGTCCCGGAGAGGGGCGCGCGCAGGCCCGCGGGCGCGACCCGAACGCAACCCGAACGCAGCCTGCTCCTGCCGGCATCAAGCTTTGCTCTGTCCCTGGCGCTTCAGTCCTTCCCTGGCCTTCCTGAGCAGCTCGTCCTTTCTGGCGCCCGCTTCCCTGTACTTCTCGGCAAAGACCCTGCGCAGCTCCTCAGGCGAGGGATTGAACTCGGCCCTGGCGAAGAAGTCGAGGAAGGCGTAGCCGGCGGCAAGCGTCAGGGGCCCGGCCACAGCCGCGCCGACGGCAGCCGAGGCAACGTGGCCAAGGCCCGGCAGGAGCTTGAGTGCGCTTGCCGCGGCGATGCGCACGCCTGCCGCGCCTGCAAGCGGCGCCAGCATGGCAAGCGCCGTCTTCCTGCTGAGCACGCAGCCGTAGAGGCCTGCGATGGCCACGATCATGCCTGCCTGCACGGTGGCCACCATGGCCGCGTCCACGGCAGGCACGGGCGCAAGCGAGGCCGCGGCCGCCGACACCGCGGCGGTCCAGATGACCTTCTCGGCCCTGGGGCGGACAATGTCCCTGTCGAAGGCCCTGGCGAGCATGGCATGCTTCTGGGCAGGGTCGGGCAGGCAGTCCGCCACGAGTCGCCGCAGGGCGTCGATGCCGAAGACTGCGCCTAAGCCCTCCCCGGCGGGATCGGCGCCGCCGGCAGCCGTCAGGCAGAAGCGCTCCTTCCTCCACTGCGGAACCGCGCCGGCAAGCGCCTCCGCGAGCCGGCCGGCCCAGGCGCAGACAGCACGCTCCTTGGGACTGGCGGGATGCTCCAGGTCGAGCGTCTCCGGCCTCCAGTCGCGGGGGGATCCCAGCAGATCGATGCGGGTTGCGCAGACGATGGCAGGAAAGTCAGGCGCAGCCTCAAGCATGGCCCCGAGCCATTCGGCCTCGAGAGACCAGGCCTCCTCCGGCGCAGGCGCCGCAAGAATGAGCAGATCTGCGCCGGCAAGGGCCATGGCCGAGGCGTCGAAGCGCCTGGGCTGCGCCTCGCCCCCAGCCCCGAAGCCCGGCATCTCCAGGGCCTTGACCGCAAGGCCGCCGCTCTCCCAGCTGGCTGAAGCAGGCGCCTTTCCCTCTCCGACGCTCCACGCCAGCTCCCTGCCGGCCAGGGCATTGGCAAGGCTGGTTCTGCCGGAGCCTTTGCGCCCGCAGAAGAGCAGGCGGACGGGAGCCTTCCCCCTGGCCTGCGCTGACGAGGCATCGCCGCTCATGCTCGGCCTCCTCCGGCCTGTTGGGCCTGTGCCGGAGCGCCGGCCGCGCCGCCGTCCCGGGCGACGGACGCCAGCGTGAGTATTTCCGCCTTGCGCTGCAGGGCCGTGCGGTAGCGCTCCTTGACGAGCCTCGTCATCTCGGCCGTACCGGGCTGGAACTCGCCCCGCTCGTAGCAGTCGGCGAGGGCTTCGCCCACGGCAAGGGTGGCGGGGCCGGCTATGCCCGCAGCCATCAGCGTTCCCGCAACGGAGCCGGGGCCGGGCACGAAGTCGAGCAGCGACACAAGCCCTATGCGGCCGAGGAAGCCTGCCAGCGCCGGGGCCAGCAGGCGGGCAGCCGTCCCCTTGCCGAGCTCGGCGCCGTAGAGGTTGGCAAGGGAGGCGCACATGCGGATCTGCAGGGGGGCCAGAAAGGCCGCTTCGGCAAAGGGGATGGGGACAAGGGCCCCGGCAGCGGCCGTGACCGCGGCCTTCAGGACAATGCGCTCCGCCTGCGTCCGCCTGTCGGGCGCGGCGCCGGCGCCACGGAAGGAGCGGCTCTGGAGAAGGCAGGGTGCCGCGCTGGCAAGGCAAGCCTTGAGACGGGCTATCCCGAAAGCGCCCTCGCCGTCCCCGGCGCCTGCCGAGACAAGGTGGACGCGCTCTGGAGCAAGGTCCTTCCACGCCCTGCGGAGCAAGGCCGCCAGATCCGCCTGCCAGCGGACGCAGGCCCGCTCCTTGGCGCTCTGGGGCTGGGCGAGATGCATGCGCTCCGGCTTCCAGATCCGCGCCGGCGGAAGCAGGTCCAGCTTGGTGCCGGCGCAGAAGAGGGGAGCTTCGGGCGCGGCTTCGGCAAGGCGCCCGAGAAAGCTTTCCTCCAGCGCCCACGCCCTGTCGGGGCAGGGCACGCACAGCAGGACGGCGTGGGCTTGGGCTGCCGTGTCCAGCATGTTCCGAAGGCACTCCCCGTGGTCCTCCGCGCCGCCAAAGCCCCTGGGGGCGAGCAGAACGATGGTCTGCCCGCCGTGCCGGAAGGCCAGGTTCCCGCCGGATCCCGCTTCTGCGGCGACTCCTCCCTCCCTGCCGCGCACGGCGTCCTGGCCGCAAAGGGCATGGGCCAGGACGGTGCGTCCCGAGCCTCTGCGTCCGGCAAGCATGACGGCCAGCTCCCCGGTTTCCTGCAGCTGGGCCTCGCTGCCAAGGGCGCGGGCAAGCGCCGCCTCCCGCGAGCCTTCGTCACGCTCCAGGCTGTCGAGCGCGGCCAGGGACGCAGGGGCTGGCCTGGGGGATTCTCCCCGAAGGTGGGCGTCTTCGTGCACCGCTTGTCTCCTTGGCTTGTGCAGGGCCATGCCGCCCTGCCGCGCGCCAAGCATAGGAAAGGACAGCAGGCCTTGCAAGAAGATGCCCGCAGGCAAATCCGCCCTTAGCCAGCCAGCCCTTG
>DFDR01000057.1:0-1653 GCA_002369295.1 Desulfovibrionaceae bacterium UBA3823 | reverse complement strand
GCCAGCCAGCCCTTGCCGGCATGATGCCTTCCTGCTCCCGAACGCGGCTGCAGGCCCTGGCGACAGTGCTTGTGCCGATGCGGACGTTCTTCCCGCCATGGCGCTCCCCGCGGGGACAGATTAGCCTGCGGCCAGGCGCTGGCAGGATCCGCCCGTGATCAGCACTTCCTTGCCCTTGAACCCGAAGCCGTAGGCGTAGATGGCATCGCGGGCAACGCCCCGGGCAGCCAGCGCGTCGGCATAGCGCTTTTCCGCAATCTGCCTGAGCGCGCTGGCGCAGGTGTCCTCAAGGCACTTCTCCCGGCGCGGACGCATGGTCTTGAATTCGATGACGATGCCGTGATCCCCTTGACGCAGGGGAAAGAGCATGACGTCGCAGCGGCCAAGGCCGCTTTCGCGGTTGGAGACGATCTCGTAGCGTCCCTTCAAGTCCACGATCAGTCCCAGGACAAAGGCATGGTAGAAGCGCTCCGGCTTTGTGCCCCCCGTGTCGAAGAAGCTGAAGGTGTTCTCGGCGATGTCGCTCATGAGCTCGTTCATGTCGTCGAGGTCGTTGGCCAGCAGGGCCTTCCGGAAGTCTCCGCCGCAGGCGCGGGGGCCATTGAACCAGCCGGAAACAAGATCCTCCATGATCCTGTAGACTTCACGGTTCACCAGGGCAAGCTCGTACCTGCCGGATGCCGGATCGAAGCGCAGGGGCTTCACGTAGCCTGCGGCCATGAGGAAGCTCCAGACGGCTCCCTCCTTGTCGTGGATCTGGGAGAAGACAATCTGCTCGTCCAGTCGCACGGCGATGGATCGCCCCTGCAGCAGATCTTCGGTCTGCACCTTCACCTCGCGCTCGGCGGAGCCGATAATTTGGCCCACCATGGCGTTGGAGCTGGTCTGTGCCCAGTACGATTCGAAGCGTTTGTTCTTGAGATAGCCAATGATGGACCAGGGATTGTAAATGTCTTTTGTCGTGCCGAAAATAAAGCCGTCGTACCATCGCCTGACAGTTTCCTTGTCGCTCAGGCCGTATTCGTCCATGGCCGCGAAGACCTCGTCTTCGGTGAAGCCGAAGCAGTCGGCATACAGCTCGGAAGTGGTCGTGACCACTTCCAGATTGTTGAGGTCAGAAAAGAGCGATTCCTTGCTCACGCGAGTTACGCCTGTCATAAGACCACGTCCGAGGCCCTCATTCGTCTTAAATGTTTCGTTGAAGAGGCCACGGAAAAAGTCAGCAGCCTCGTCCCAATACGCATTCAGCCAAGCTTCCTGCATAGGTGCATCATATTCGTCAAGTAGGATGATAACCTTTTCTCCAAACTGACGTTCCAGATATCGAGAAAGATCTCGAATTGAACTCATTGCAATATAATCTTTCATATCGTATTGAACTGATTTAAATCGTTTAATCTCTGCATCATTCAACAAATTAAAATCAATAATATTGTAATATGTATCATATATTCTTGAAATTATTAATTTTATTTTACTTTTCATTTCATCAATGTTTCTACTTTTTGCTGCAGCGAAAGACAAGAAAATAACTGGAATTTTTCCTTGTAATTGGCGAATATTTGTATTATTCCAGATATAAAGCCCCTCAAAAAGATCTTTGCGACCATTAAACTCAGGAGAAAAGAAAGTTCTGACTGTGTCTATCATGAG
>DFDR01000179.1:3830-4619 GCA_002369295.1 Desulfovibrionaceae bacterium UBA3823 | reverse complement strand
ACTTCAGTTTCCATGTAACCCCCTGAATTTCTTTTTATATGGTGCAGAATCACTCTTCATATTCATAGTTTGCCCGCAATTTGGCCCAGCATTCGGGGCACCTGAAGTCCGGAGTCGGCTTCCCGCAGTCGTGGCACCGCCGCATCTTACCCACGGGGGCAGGCCTGCTTTCGGTGGGCCTCTTCCTCTTTGGCCTCGGTTCCGGCGCTGGTCTGGGCTTCGGCTTTTGCTTCGGCTCCAGCTTCGGCTCTGACTCCAGCTTCGGCTTTTGCTCTGGCTTTGTCTTTGGCCTTGGCCCGCGGTTGTGCAGTCCGAAGGCGTCCGCCAGCCGCAACGCCTGCGCCCGTGAGTAAACGGCCTTGAGCGACCTTCCGGGCAGGAGGTAGACGATGTCGCGGGCGAGCATCTGCGTCCAGTTTTCACGCAGGACGGCATCCTCCTCGGCAGACCACGAGCGGCTGGAAGGCGTCAGCCCAACGATGGGGCCTGCCTTCTTCAGCCGCAGCAGCCTGCTCTCGCAGGCATGGGGCGTCCGGCCCAGCGCAGCGCCGCAGTCGGCAAAGGCCTTCCCTTCGCCGCGCATCTGCAGGAGCTTCGCATCATCCTCCGGCGTCCACGCCTTCGGGAGCTCGATAGTGATGACCTGCCGTCCCGAATCGGAGTTTTCGCTCTCAGAGGCTCCAGAATCGCCTGTTTTGACCTCCCCCTTGTCCTTGCCTGCCTCGGCCCCTTCCTTTGCATCCTGCGGGCGCTCAGGGGCCTTCTCTGGCGTCTGGGCCTCCGGCTTTG
>DFDR01000179.1:0-3688 GCA_002369295.1 Desulfovibrionaceae bacterium UBA3823 | reverse complement strand
CACCGGAGCGCCACGCTGGCGGGCGTCCTGCCGAGCTGGCGGGCGCACTCGTTCAGGCCGAACTCGCCGAGCCAATCAACAAGGAAGTCTTCTTCCCACTTGCACCACGAGCGTCCGCGAGTGGGAAAGACGCTCTTGACTTCGAGGTCGTAGCGGCAGCTAGCCACGGGTCTGCCCCCATCGGCCTTCAAGATACGCCGTCACCGTCTCCGCCGCCTCGCGCCAGCCATGGCAGACGGCCACGCCGTAGCCCTGAGACTCCAGAAGCGGAAAGAGGCTGCGCTGGCTCTCGGAGACGCGCCCGCGCTTTGTCTTCATCTCGACAAAAAGCGCATGGCGTCCGCACCTCGCGCAGAGGAGAACCAGATCCGGCATTCCCTTGACCACCCCCTCGCGCTTGAGCCTCGCACCCGTGACGGCATCTCTGGCACCTCCATTCGGAATCGACGCCAGCACCACATTCGGTGCCAGCTTAGAGCCTGCGACATGCCACCACTGGACGAGCATGGCCTGCTCGTGGCTTTCGCTTCCTGCGCCAGCGACATTGATGCTGTTCCTCATACGGTTTCACCCATTCTGTCTTTTTACCCTTAATAGGTATCTAATAAGATATATATAATATATTGAAATTATTAAATAAGACAGATAAGACAGATAAGACGGAAAAAATCTGAGAGGATAGATATGAGGTCTCACCTCTAGAGGTCCCCAATTTTTTCTGTCTTATTGGGCTTATTTGTCTTATCCAGCAATTCCGGCCGCTTGCGCTGTTCCTATTGGCGTCTTTTTTGCTGTCTTTTTTAGGCGCAACCCTTTGAAACCTAAGCATTTTCGCCGTCCTCCTCCTTTTCCTCCACAAGGCACCACAAGTCAAGGGGGCGCTTCGAGGCCTCAGACTTCTTCCAGCCCTTGCAGAGCCAGATGCGGTTCGTGGCCTTGAGCTTGTCCTGCACGTCCTTGAGCTGGCGGGGAGTGACGCCCTTGAGCGCCTTTTCGACGATGCGCCACGGAGCGCCGGGCTTGTCCTGCCCCTTCTGGGCCTCGCGCCTCTGGTAGCCCCTGATGGCGTTCTCGGCATCGTCGCACCACTTGGCGAAGCTCGACTGCCCCAGCACGTCCTTCATGGCGTCGATCAGCGTGTCCTGGCACCATGCGGCGGCATTGAAGCCCCACTCGGCGTCCTCAAGGGAGACGCCTTCCGTCAGGCAGTCTCCGCGCAGACGGGAGACGCAGCGGATCAGGGCCAGCTTGAGGCCGTACTCGGCCCTGCGGTTGTAGATTGAAGCTGCGGCCCTGCGCCCGTCCTCTTCCGCTTCAAGCATGAGCCTGTCGGCTTCGTCCTCCATGCGGGAGATGTATTCCAGCGCCTCCTGCGAGACGGGGAGCGCCTGCGGGTCCGCCATGGATTCCGTGACGGTCGAGCCGTCCTCGTTCGTCTTCGGCGCCCTGTCCCCGCCGTCGATGGCCCAGATCTCCTTCAGCCCTTCGAGCAGGGCTGGCGGGATGGAATCGTCCACGTTGCGGTTGCGCGGGACGGGCGCTCCGCTCCAGAGGAAGCAGAGCTGGCGGGACAGGAAGCCGTTGACGGTCTCGTTGTCCTGCATCGCGGCCCAGTATTCCTCCGGCACGGAGAGGCCCAGCAGGCACAGCCCGTGCCACGGCACCACCTTGCCCCCGCTTTCGGCGTCGGCGTACCCCTTGGAGTAGAAGTCGCCGTAGCGGTAGTGGCTGAAAAGTTCGGTCAGGCACTTGGCGATGCCTGCGCGGGGCGAGTTCTGGCGCTTAGCCGCCTGCAGAAACAGGCCGAACTCGTCGAAGATGTAGCATCCCCTGCGGGCCGAAGGCATGGCGAGGCGGGATACGATAGCGGAGTCGGATGCCACGTCCGAGCCTGCGAAAAGCTCCTTGGCGACTGCCGTGAGCAGGCGCGTTACGGCCTGCTTGGGGGCGTCCTTGCCGGAGCCGGAGCCTCCAAGGGCCACGCAGTAGACGTTGGTGGTAAGCCCCGTGTGGCCCTTGACCTTCTGGGCCGCTAGAGTCCCGATGACTGCGGCTGCGCCAGCCAGGGCGAAGACGGGGTGCGTCCTCACGCTGGCGCGGGCCGTGAATCCCATGATGTCTTCCAGCAGGCCGCCCGGATGCACCAGCCATTCCGGCACGTCCGTCTCGATGCGCCTGCCCTTCCTGAGCCTGAGTCCTTCCCGCGCGGCCCGCTCTTCGGGATCGGCGGCTTCGCCTTCCGGCTGAACTGCAGGCGCGGGAGTCTGCGCGGGCTGTACAGTCCGTTCGGGGTGGTTCCGCATCTCTGCCTTGCCGATGGAGCTGGCGATGCGGAGCACGTCGCGGTCGGGCAGGGGCGGGATGCAGCATGTCAGGTTGCGCTCCCTGAGCATGGACAGCACGTCCTCGTAGCCGAAGCCGGAGGCATAGAGGGAGCCTGCATAGCTGGCGAGGCCGTTGTCCCTTTCACCCTCGTGGAAGAGTTCCATCTGGGCGGGGCGGGGAAGCTCGATGCCTGCGGATGCAGGCCCCTTGAACTCCAGCGGGGGCAGGCTTCTCCAGTCTGCGCCGACCGCAACGTCCATCGCGTAGACCGTGCCGTCGGGATGCACCGACTGCGGGGCCACGACGTAGCCTCCCTCGGCCTTGACGTCGCCTTCGATGTTCCGGCCCTTGAGCCGGAGGTTGGTGCTCCGCATCCCGCCTTCGGGATACCCGCACCACCAGTGGCTCCCGTGGGACGTGCGGACGGAGACGCCGGAGAAGACCATGGCACACTGCCTCCACGCCTCCGCCTGCGGACTGTCGGCGTCTATCACGGCAAGACCGGAGGCCTCTCCGCAGATGACGGCCCAGTTGCAGTCTTCGTAGCGCTCGCTCCAGAACTCGATGAGCTCCGGCGGCGTCGGCTCAGTCTGCCACTTCTTCCATGCCTTCAGCGCAGGTTCCTTTGACTTGCGCTTGAGCGGCATCAGGTGGTAGCCCGCCCGGCTGAGTTCAAGGGCCGTCTGGTAGGGCGTCATGCCTTCAAAGGGGTTCATCCGTACCCCTTTTCTCGTTGATTTTTAAGCAAAAACAAGGCATACTGCCTCCATTCAAGACAAAGCAGATCAGATGCCCGTCTCCCTTCCAGAGGCGGGCTTTTGCGTTATCGGGCCTGTTCGTCGCCATCCAAGCCCTGCGGGGGCATCTTTACGGCAGCCAGAGAGAATCCGGCCGCCCGAAGAAGCTTCTCCAGAAGAGGGAGCTTGACGGGGATGCCGTCGAGGGCGCGGTAGAGGGTGGCGCGGCTGACGCCGGCACGGCGGGCGAAGGCCTGCGCGGTCTCGCCCGACTCCTTCAGATGGCGTTCGATGAGGTTGTTGTACTTCATGGACGCATTGTTTCATATTAGAGACAAAAAGGCAAGCGACAAGTTTCAGCCTGCCGTGTTGCTAACTAGAGACACTCAAGCTAAGGAAGTGGGAATGAAGACCTATGATGAAATCGTCGCCTGCCTGCGGAAAGCCGCAGACAGGCATGGAGGCAAGGCCGCGCTCATGCGCTTTCTGGACGCGAAGAAGGCTACCTTCTACCGCGCCATGGACGACGAGAAGCCGATCCTCCCCGCGCCGGACGTACTCTGCGAATGGCTGGACAAGCTCCGCGTCTCGCTTGCGATGCCCGGCGAGGAGCTGGACGAGTACGA
>DFDR01000132.1 GCA_002369295.1 Desulfovibrionaceae bacterium UBA3823 | reverse complement strand
TCCGGGTCAGGCGCGCGAGATCGAGACAGCCTGAGATCAGGGGGCTGCCTTCGCCGTCTGGGCCGTCTGGGACGCCGGCATGGCCTGAAGCGCGGGCTGCGCTGTCCCCGGCAAGACGTGCGTCCCCGGCAAGACTTGCGTCCCCGGCAAGGATGACATCGACGGCAAAGGCGAAGAGCGCCCTGCCCTGGCGCTGGGCCAGAGCCCGTGCTTCGGCCAGCGCGGCCGTCTGGGCCCGCGCGCCGCGCACGCCCGTGAAGAGGCCCGGCGTCAGGGAGGCCCCGCGCTCGTCGCGCAGGGAGGGCACGAAGTCGGATCTATCGTTCCAGACAAGGAGGCGTGCCAGCCCCCGGCGACGCTGAGCAGGGCCGGACGCTGCCGGGGCGCTGGGGCTAGTCGCCGCCGTCCTCGGCATCGCCGTTCCTGGAGGACGAGGCCTGGCAGAGTATGCACCCCGGCGCCCGCAAAATGTCGCTTGGCTCAGGATACTCCCGGTAGACCTTGCGGCAGCGTTCCTGGAAGTCTTCCTCGCTCCAGCTGGCAATGTAGCGGTCGCTGTACTGGCGCGCAACGGAGTTGCAGAGCTTGCGGGAGAAGGAGACGGAGAGGAGCGCCTGGCGCACGGCGCGCACGATGCCCGTCTCGGCGTCCACGAGCACGACCTCGAGGCCGACGCGATGCCGGCCTAGGCTCTTGGCTGGCCGGATGCGCTTCTCCTCGGGCATCTGCCAGACGGAGAAGACGGAGTCGGCCCAGGGATCCTGGCCGAAGCGGAAGAGGAAGTAGACGTCGCCGTCGTTGGAGTACCATAGGCCGAAGGTGCCCTCGCCATGGGCGACGTTCTCGACGTCTTTGTCTGTCACGTCGAGCCAGAAGAGCCCGAGGGTGCACTTCTCGCCGGTCATTTCGAAGAAGCAGCCGGCGTCCCAGCTCTCATAGCCGGGTTCGTAGAGGCTGCCGACAACATGTTCGCTCAAACGGGTTCTCCTTGGGTTCCTTGTCGTTGCCGTTGTCCTTGTCCTTGCGCCGTTCCTTGCGCCCGGCTCCCGTCGGCGCCTGGCCTGCACCTTCCCTGGGCCGGCCTTGCAGGGCGGACTTCTGCCAGCCGGGATGCCGCGGACTGGTCCGCGCCTTGGGGAAAGCGCGTTCCCAGGGGCGGAGCGGCGGGCGGCTCGGCGCTTCAGCCTTGGAATAGACGCAAACGCGGCCCTTGTAAACTCCAATGGCCTGCCGCGCCTTGGCCATGGCCTGCTCCGGCGCTGCAGGCGCCCCCTTGGCGTCGCCTAGGCCTTTTCCTGCCCCGCTTCCTCCCGCGCTTCCTGCTCTCTGGCTGCAAGCCTGCGCTGTTCGAGGCGCGCCTTGCGGCCGGGCAGGCTGAAGAGCCGGTTCACGACCACGAAGAAGACGGGGATGAAGAAGATGCCGACCGCCGTGGCGAGGAAGGTGCCGCCGACGATGCCGGTGCCGATGTCGTGCTGGCTGGCCGCGCCTGCGCCGCGGCTCACCGTGAGCGGGAAGACGCCGAGCAGGAAGGCCAGGGAAGTCATGACGATGGGGCGGATGCGCAGGCGCGAGGCCTCGGCAGCGGCAGCCCGCAGGCCCATGCCCTGCTGGACCAGGGCGCGGGCGAATTCGACGATGAGGATGGCGTTCTTGGCGGAGAGGCCGATGACGGCGAGCAGGCCCACCTGGAAGTAGATGTCGTTGTAGAGTCCGCGCATGAGGCTCAGGCCCAGGGCGCCAAGCACGCCGATGGGCACGACGAGGACGACGGCAAGCGGGATGCTCCAGCTCTCGTAGAGGGCCGCCAGGCAGAGGAAGACCACGAGGATGGAGATGGCGTAGAGGAAGGCGGTCTGGGAGCCGGACTGCACTTCCTGGTAGCTCAGGCCCGTCCATTCAAGGCCTATGCCCTGGGGCAGCTCGCCGACGAGCCGCACGAGCTCCTTCATGGCGTCGCCCGAGGACACGCCGGGGGCGGGCTGGGCCTCGATGAGGGAGGCCTGCACGCCGTTGAAGCGCTCGAGCACGGCGGGGCCGTAGGTCCAGGAGGGCTGGGAGAAGGCCTCGGCCGGCACCATGCCGCCCTTGGCGTTGCGCACGTACCACCAGCGCAGGTCGTCGGGATACATGCGGTAGGGCGCGTCGCCCTGGACGTAGACGCGCTTGATGCGGCCGCGGTCCACGAAGTCGTTGACGTAGGTGCCGCCCCAGGCCGTGGAGAGGTTCTTGTTGATGTCGTTGGCCGAAACGCTGAGCACGCCGGCCTTGAGGTCGTCGATGGCGAGGTTGACCTGGGGAATGTCTTCCAGCGAGGAGGTGCGCGTGTTGGTGAGCAGCGGGCTGGCCTGGGCCTTGCGCAGCAGCTCGTTTCTCGCGTCCACGAGGGCGTGGTAGCCGAGGTTGCCCTGGTCTTCCAGCTGCATGGAGATGCCCGAGGCGTTGCCGAGGCCTCTGACCTGCGGCGGCTGGAAGAAGAGGATGCGCCCTTCGCGGGAGCCGCCGAAGCGCTTGCGGGCCCGTTCGAGTATGGCTTCGGCGGCGCGCTCCGGGGTGTCGCGCTCGTCCCAGGGCTTGAGGCTCATGTAGCCCATGGAGACGTTCTGGCCTCTGGAGGCGTTGGGGCCGATGCCGAGGATGACGCCGACGCCCTGGACGTTCTCCTTCTCCTCCTCGAGGAAGTAGCGCTCGACTTCCTTGGCCACGGTGACCGTGCTCTCGCGGGTGGAGCCTGGCGGCATGATGATCATGAAGTTGAGTATGCCCTGGTCCTCCACGGGCAGGAAGGAGGTGGGCATGTACTTCAGGGCCAGCACGGCGCCGGCGGCGATGAAGGCGTAGAGGAACATGACCATGCCCCCGTGGCGGGTGAGGCCGCGCACGGCGGACTCGTAGCGCAGGGTCGAACTGTCGACGGCGCGGTTGAACCACGCGAAGGGGCCGGTTTCCACGTTGTGCACCCGGCGCTTCAGCAGGATGGCGCACAGGGGGGGCGTGATGGCGATGGCCACGAAGACCGAGAGCACCATGGAAGTGACGATGGTGAGGGAGAATTCGCGGTAGATGGCGCCCGGCATGCCGCCGAAGAAGGCCATGGGCAGGAAGACCGCCGAGAGCACGGCCGCCACGCCGATGAGGGCGCCCGTGATCTGGCTCATGGACTTGCGCGTGGCCTCCCTGGCGTCGAGGCCCTCCTGGTTCATGATGCGCTCGGTGTTCTCCACGACGACGATGGCGTCGTCCACGAGCAGGCCGATGGCGAGCACCAGGCCGAACATGCTGAGCGTGTTGATGGAGGTGCCGAAGGCGTTCATGACGGCCATGGTGCCGAGGAGCACGATGGGCACGGCCAGGGTGGGAATGATGGTGGCGCGCCAGTTCTGGAGGAAGACGAACATGATGGCCGCAACGAGCACGATGGCCTCGACGAGGGTGTGGAAGACGCTGCCTATGGACTTTTCGATGAAGGGCACGGTGTCGTAGGGGATGGCGTAGGTGACGCCGTGCGGGAAGAACTGGCGCATGCGGTCCATGAAGGCGTCCACGCGCTTGGAGGTTTCCATGGCGTTGGCGCCTTCGGCAAGCTGGACGCCGATGGCTGCTGCCGGACGGGCGTTGAAGCGCGAGGAGACGATGTAGCTCTGCAGTCCCATCTCGACCCGGGCCACGTCCTTGACGCGCACGAAGGATCCGTCGGGATTGACGCGCACCACGATGTCCTCGAACTGGTCGATGGTGTGGAGCTTCTCGCGGGAGAGCATGGTGACGTTGAGGGACTGGCCCTGGAGGTTGGGCAGGCCGCCCACCTGGCCCACGGAGATCTGCTCGTTCTGGGCCGTGACGGCGGCCACCACGTCCTGGGGCGTCAGGCTGAAGCTGCGCAGCTTGTGGGGATTGAGCCAGATGCGCATGGCATAGGGCGAGCCGAAGAGGGTGGCGTCGCCCACGCCGTCGATGCGGCTCAGGGGGTCGGTGATGACCGAGGAAATGAAGTCGCAGATGTCGTCGACGGGAATCTGGCCCGAGGTGTCGTAGAAGGAGTAGAACTTGAGGAAGGAGTCCGACACCTTGCGCACGCGCACGCCCTGGTCCTTCACGCTCTCCGGCAGCATGGGCATGGCGAGCTCGAGGCGGTTCTGCACCTGCATCTGGGCCACGTCGGCGTTGACGCCGGGGCCGAAGGTGAGGGCCATGCGCATGCGGCCTTCCGAGGAGCAGGTGGTTGCGATGTAGAGCAGGTTGTCGATGCCCACCATGCGCTGCTCGATGACCTGGGCGATGGAGTCCTGCATGGTGTTGGCCGAGGCGCCCTCGTAGTCGGCCATGAGCGAGATGGTGGGCGGCGTGAGGTGCGGGAACTGCGCAACGGCCATGGTCTTCACGGAGAGCAGGCCGGCCAGCATGATGAGGATGGCGATGACGGCGGCAAAGACCGGGCGGTCGATGAAGAAGTGCGACATGGCGTGGTTCTCCCGGTCCTAGCGCTGCCCGCCGGCGCTGGTCAGGCCCGGCACGTCGCCGGCGTCCTGTCTGGACTTGGCGTCGTCCCGAAGGCTCTGCAGGGTCTTGACCTCGTCGATCTTCAGGCGGGTGCCGTGGCGCACGTTCTGCAGGCTCGAGATCACGACCTTCTCGCCGGCCTTGAGGCCGGAGGACACGATCCAGAAGCCGCCGGCGCGCTCCTTTGCCTCCACGATGCGCTCTTCGGCCTCGTTGCCGGCTGTCGCCACGAAGACGGAGCCGACGCCCTTGGCGTTGCGGCGCACCGCCAGCTGGGGGACGAGCAGGGCGTTCTTCTGCACCCCCACGCTCACGCGGGCGCGCACGTACATGCCGGGCAGGAGCACCCCGTCGGGATTGGGGAAGACCGCGCGCAGGAGCACCATGCCGGTGCCCTGGTCCACGGTGATGTCGGAGAACTTGAGCTCGCCTTCGGCTTCGTAGACGGCGCCGGTCTCGAGCAGGGCCTGCACCTTGGCGCTTGCGCCGGCGGGACGGGCGAGGGAGC
>DFDR01000154.1:25709-100646 GCA_002369295.1 Desulfovibrionaceae bacterium UBA3823 | reverse complement strand
CCTTCCCCGTCTTTCCAACCAAGTCCCCGGACAGACTCCGCTGCGACGGAGATCCTCCTCCCGATACCAGCGCTTCAATTCTGTTCCTAAGGGAGCACGAAGCATCGAATCTGGGGTGGACTGACAGGAGGCGAAGACGTTCTACACCACCCAGGTTCGGCAAAAGATGACTTCTCTCATGCCGGGCTGCTCCCCCATGTTGTCATGGTCGGGGGGAAGCCGGAGCCTAGCTGGTGAATTGGGGATTTCTTCAGAACATGCGACCAAGCGTTCTGCCTGCCACGTGATGGAATTTAGACTATTCGCCGAAAAACCACAAGAGCGACGGCGCCTGGGAGGCATCCAGGCTGATCCCGACACCACGAAAGCGAACGGGGCTGTGCAGAGCACAGCCCCTGTTCGCTGCATGCCTGCCGGCCTGCGTGCCGGCAAAGAAAGAGTGCCGAAGCGCGCCCCAGGCAGGCTCTGGCACCTCCAGCACAGGCGATGTCCTGCGCCAGACAGGGATTCACTCCCGCTTATTCGTTTTCGTTGCCCTACTCTTCGTCCTCGTCCGGGTACTGGGACGGTGCCTTGCCAACGGCCTTTTCAAGACGTGGATAGCGACGCCCCTTCTCTGCGGGCAGATCAACGGCTTCAACGGTTATCTGGTGCTCCCACTCGTCGCCGAAGTCGAAAATGTAGAAGAAGACCTCGCCAGGCTCCAGCCCGAGAGAGCCTATCGTGGCCTTGGCTGCGTTCTTCGTCTTGGGCATGCCCATGTCGGGAATGCCCTCGAAGGCATCAGCCATGCCGTAGTGGTCAGCCTCGGGGCCATTGGGGTCCTCGCCGACAATGAATTCGTACATGTGCTCGTCGAAGCGATCGAAGGCCTTAAAGATGCACTGGTGCAGCTGTTCCAGCGTGTTCTTCTAGCGGACGAGGACGGTGCGCGACACATCCCCCTCCTGGAAATCCTGCCAACCGTTGCGGACCAAATCCACGCGCAGGCGAACAAGCAATACGTCCTTCTCCGCCTTTGTCTTTGCCGTTGTCTTTGCAGTCATGCCTTGCTCCTTTGCTGCGTTGGGCTAGGGGGGACGGGGCACCACCTGTCCTGCCGCCACTGCTGTTAACACGTTGAAAGAATACGATTCCGTCGAGACCTGTCGCCGTTGTCCCCAGCCGCTCAGTCCTCGTCCCAACAGCGATACTGCGCCGGACTTTCCCCGATCTTCTCCACGAGCAGGGGATAGCGGACCGCCTCATGAAGCGGCACGTCGAGAGCAAGCACGGTGATGCGGTGCCACCAGTCGTCGCCGAAGTCGAAGTTGTAGTAGAACACATCGCCTGGCTTCAGGTTCAAGGACAGCATCCTGACTCTGGACGAATCGATGCAGGGGAAGTCGTCCGGAAACGTTTCCAACTCGTCGGGAACGCCGTAGCGCTTGACCCCTTTCGCTGGCATTTCATCGTAGACCCAGGGCTGATCGGCGCCGAACCAGAAGTCGTGCAGATGCCAGTCGAAACGGTCGAAGGCGGAGAAGATGCTGTCGTGCAGCTTCCTGAGCGTTTGTTTGGGTTTGATGTCGATGATGCGGTAGATATTCTTGTCTCCTAACTCCCGTCCTTCGCCGGAGAGCAAATCAATGCGGAGCCGAATGGCACCCTCAGGTTCCAAGTTTGCTGCATTTGCCATGCTATCTTCTCCCTGCCACGTAGGGATGCTTGCGATCTTTCACCACAGGCGTCTTGACGGAGATCACCCGAATTTTTCCAGAAGTCTGATCTCCTGGGACAGGGCATCCACTTCCCTGCGCTTCTCGGCAACGTTGACCGTGCTCTTGATCTTGATTTCACTGCGCATGGAGCGACTCGCGAGATCGCTGGCCTCACCAAGGAAGTCGCGCAGAATGGCTGCCTTGGTTTGGAGGCTGTCGCGACGGGCAATGAGGGCCGTGAGCGTCTCGCCGCCATCGTCTGTGGCGGCATTCGTCAAGTTGATGCGTCTGACGAGTTCTTCGAGCCTCGCGACCAGTCCGTTCAGTTCGGCAAGCAGCGCCTTGGGATCCTCGGCAGGCGTCTCGCCCTCCTGCACCCGCGCATTGCTGCGCAGGCGTCCCTTGAGCTGAGCCAGCCGTCGCTGCACGTCGGCGCGCTCCTGCAGTGCTTCAGCAAGCTTCATGCACTCCACCTCGTTGAGCCGTATTCATGCCCTCGCCCGCATTGCTTCAAGGCGAGCCAGGGAAGGATAGAGCCACGTTCGGCAAGGCAAAGCATACTGCGAAGTCATCCGCTCGGCAAATGTCACACCGCCTTGCGACTCCGCCAGAGCAGACTTGCGAAAGCAGGGCTATTTCAAGTACAAGCGAGTGTTCCGCATGCTGGGACAGAACATGATCCGGCGCCATGCCACCCGCTCGCCGGACGCTTTTCCCGCAAGCTTCCTTTCCAAGGCCCCCGTATGAAAAAATTCGTCGCATGCCTCGCCCTGCTTCTCTGCTGCGCCCTGTGCGCCTGCGATAGTTCTCGTTCCGACAAGCCTTCCACGCCGCTTCTGGGCATCGTGGACATGGACCGCGTCATGCGCGAATCGGCTCCAGCCAAGGCCGCGCGCAAGCATTTGGAAGATGTGCGCGATGTCCTGCAAAAGGGGATGAAGGCGCTGGAGGAAGAGTGGAAGGACGCGCCTGAAGCTGAGCGCTCCAAGACCATTGCAGAAGGTCTGTCCGCATTGAACCGGCAGATGGTAGCTGAAGAAAACGCGGCAAACAGGCTTGTCGCGTCCATCCTGCAGGAAGAATGCGAACGGTGGCGGGCAACGCACAAGGCCATTGCCGTGATCTCAAAGCAGCGACTGCTGGCGGCCGATGCCGGAGCCGACGTCACGGCCGACATCGTTAGCGCCATGAACACCCGCACGCTTGATTTCCCCTCCCTGCCGACTGTGCAGATCAAGAAGCGGGAGGAGGCCAGTCACGGCACCGGACAACAGTCCGCTGAAGAGCAGAAGGCAAAAACAGACAAGCGCCCTGCTACTGCTGGCCAGCAGTAGCTTCTCAGGAGACTCAGTGCCAGGCACAGCCATCGGGACTGCAGGATCTGCCTGGCGAAGTCTCCTGCACCGCATCCTTCGGCCTACGCGCCCTCTGATTGCGATCGGCAGCACCTTCTGCAGAATCTCGAAATAGGCGACCGTCATGGTGCCAAAAACCTCGCACCTGCCGTCAAAGACACAATGGGAGACGAGGCGTATGCCCTGTGCTCTGGCTTCAGCCATGCCGGCGGCGAACTCGGTCGCCCATGTATCCGAAGCCAGCATGGCGCGAACATGCCGCTCCTCATTCCAGGCCGGCCTCGGCGGCAAGTCCTGCCAGCACCGCATGGTCGCTGACATGGAGACCGTCTCTGAAGCAAGCATCGAAAAGATGCACCGACATGTTAAAAGGACAACTGGCGACGGGTAAAAGATGCAACCGGCGGCATGTTAAAGATGCAGTAGCCATGCCAACGCCAAGATGATGACAATGTTCTGGAACGGGCAGAAAAGAGCAACTCCGCCAGCCAGAGGACATAGGAATACAATCGACTATAGACTCTAGACAAGAGTCAACTTTCAATGATCTTGTGTTACTTTTTTAACACAAATTTTATATCATTTACCTCATTCATGCCTGCATCTAGGCACTTAAACATTACCTTTTTCCCTCCAGAAATTTTAACACCACCATCTTCGTAGTTAAACTGCTTCTGTGTAGTTATTATGAATGGCTTATCAACTTCATTATTATCCCCACCCCAAACATGTTTTCCGCCTTGTGTCATCGCATAATAATACACACTAAAAAAAGGACTGTAAGTATATGGTTTAATTATTTTTGTCTGTCCAGGATCAATAGCCCACCAGCCTTTCGCTTTGTCTTTCGCTTCTTCTGCATCATCTCCACCAAAATCTGTTTGTTTTTCAGCAAAAGCTATAAATATTTTAGCATCAGTTTGGTTAGTAATTTTTGCTGTAACTATTGGTTCTCCATTGCAAAATGCATGTGAATACATCATTAACACAACAAGAAACAAAAATAATGAAACTACTATTTTAATTTTTTTATAATTGCACCCTAAAGTAAATTTTAATATTTCCAACCTAATTCACAGTAATTAAATTCTATTACAGGGCATTCCAGAAAGAAACCTTGAGGGGTTTGAGTTGCTTATCGTGGGCAATCATGTCGAGATGCATCATGCCAAGCGCCAGCGCATCGAGATCGAGCACGTGCTCGCTTTCGCGAAAGTCGATAGTGGGGCAGTAGGCCTTGCACTTCTCGCACCAGTCTATGCGCTCGCCCCAGCTTGTGCCCGACTGCTTGAAGATGTTGGACGAGCCCTTGTCCTCGCTTCCGCAGGAGGGGCAGGCGATGCGCTTGAAGAGCCAGTCTGCGCCGCAGGCGCCACAGTGCAGATGCCTCCTGCCGCCGCCGGCCTGCAGGAAGGGGTTGTCCTCCTGGCTTGGCCTGGCTAGCCAGGCTATAGTCGCAAAAGCGCCGCAGACGGGACAATAGCCCTGCTGCCAGCGGTTGCCGGCGTCCCAGGGATTCTTGCCGTCATGGGCCTTGACGTAGCCGTCCACCATGGCGCGCAGCACGGGCGAGAGGCACATCTCGCCGGCAAACTTGAGCACCTCGGCATCGATGCCGGCCTTTTCAGCCACGGCAACAACGGCATCGTCGTCGCCCGAGAGCACGGCCTGGGCAAGCGCTTCGCGCGCATCGCGCTCCCCGCCGCACGCCGGCTTGCCGGCGAAAAAGTCCTCGAGAGCGCCTGCGCTCTTCTTCAGGGCATCGGTCTTGACCAGCAGGGGAAGCATTCCCTTCGCGCTCTGCGCGAGCGCATCGGCCGTGCCTGCGCAGTCCCAGCCGGCCAGCAGAGAGACGCCTTGGGCCTCCCGTTCCAGATCAAGTTCGGGAATGGCGACGCCCCGCGCAGCCAGCGGGCCGGCAAGCTCGCCGGCAAGCCTGCCGAAAGCGTCGATGACAGGTTCGAAGGCACGGAGCACGGGCTCCAGCACCGGACGGCGCTCCACGAGAATCTTCATAGTTTCAGAGACACTGAGGGAGGAAGGCAGAGACATGGCACACTCCGGCGTTGCTGTTGTTTGGGATGCGGAAAAGCTAGCACAAATCGGCACCGATTGATATGCAAAGCGCAAAAAAACGCGACGGCCCCAGGCAGGTACGCCTGAAGCCGTCGGCTTCATATGGTCTGCGCCCTTCCGGCAAAAGCCTGAAGGCGACTTGACTGCGTGCTACGCTACTGCACGGAAGCGAAGGGGAAGTACCGATCCTTGGTATCCACCAGCAGATAGATGACGTTCACATCGTTGGGATCGGCGAGATAGGCTTTCGGGAAATCCTTTTTAACCACTTCCAGACGCTTCTTGGCCTTCTCGAGGATCTCCTCGCGTTCGCCAAAGGACATGGCTCCGGTGGGACAGGTCTTGACGCACATGGGCACCATGCCGGCGCCAACGCGGTCAATGCACATGTCGCACTTGGTAAGCATGCCGGTTTTTTCGTCCCTGCGGGGGACGTTGTAGGGGCATGCCTCGCGGATGGACTCGCAGTCCTCCGCGCTGAGCTTCTGGGTCAGCTCGGTGAAGATGACGGCACCCGTTGCCTCATCCTGGACAATGGCGCCTTCAATGGTCATGTCGGCAGTGTCCTTGCATGGAGGCTGAACGCAGTGGCGACACTGTTCAGGGAAGAAGTTCCAGTGCACAACGCCCTTTTCATCCATGTAGTCGTTGAAGCGAACGATCTTCAGGTTGTAGGGGTTCAGCTCCGGCGGATTCTGGTGCGATCCGGTCTGCTTCGTGTCGTTAGCAGGCAGATTGTGCCAATCCTTGCAGGCCAGCTGGCAGCCACGACATGCCGTGCACCTTGAAGTGTCTACAAAAAAAGCTTTCGGCATAGTATTGCTCCTTGAATGGGGGTCCTCCGCCAGGGGAGGACCCCCGCTTCGCTAGCCAATTTCGGTGAGCTTGTCTGCCTTGCGCAGGTTAACCATGCAGGCCTTGTCTTCCTGAATGAAGGTATTCGGGTCAAGGACCATAGTGGTCAGCCTGTTGGTGGAGTCGCCGCACTTGGGCGTCAGCCAGCCATAGGCAAAGGGCATGCCCACGAGGTGGACAGTCTTGCCCATGATCTTGAACGGACGGATGCGGTAGGTGACCATGGCAATGGCTTCCACCTTGCCGCGGACACTTTCCAGAATGACGCCGTCGCCGTTCTTGATGCCCTTTTCCTTGGCGAGCTCTGGGCTCATCTCCACATAGAGCTGAGGTTCGGCCTCCAGCAGGCCGGGGGTGTTGCGGGTTTCGCCGCCGCCGCACCAATGTTCGGTCATGCTGTAGGTCGTTAGCACTATGGGGTACTTCGGATCGCCAGGAGCAGCCATCTGCTTCATGTCATCGCCGAAGTAGCGGAAGACGGGCGAGGAGAGCTGCTTGGAGAAGGGGTTCGTCTTGAGCGGCGTCTCAACGGGCTCATACTGTTCGGGGAAGGGGCCGTCCTCGCGGCCGGGGCCGAAGAGGTGGCCGACGCCGTCGGGGTTCATGATGTAGGGCAGGCGTCCCTTTTCCTTGTCCGCAAGCGGCGCGCCGCCGCCATCGACGACGTCGCCGACCCATTTCTTGGCCGTCGCGTCCCAGGCGATGACTGGCAGGTCAGGATTCCACGGCTTGCCGTTCACATCGACTGAAGCGCGGTTGTAGAGCACGCGACGGTTGACCGGCCAGCACCAGGACCAGTTCGGGTAGATGCCGAGCTTTTCCTGCATGGGATTCTGGCTGAGGTCGCGGCGCTTGGCCTTGTTGCCGCCTTCCTCGGTGTAGCTGTTGCAGTACAGCCAGTTGAGCGAGGAGGTCGTGCCGTCGGCCTTGAGGTCCATGAACTTGTCGACGAGCTGGCCCTTGTGGAAGGTCTTGTCGCCCACGGTGACATCGGCTTCATAGTAGCCGTTGATGCGCTTGGTCCACTCTTCGGCCTTGAAGTCGGCGGGCCAGCGGAGGCCCAGAATGGGCTCCTTGTGCTTGCCGCCTTCAGCCCGGTAGAGCTCGCGGACCTTGTTCATCAGCGGGACAATGATGTGGCCGAAGTCGCGTGCCTCGCCCTGGGGCTCGATGGCCTTGTCGAACCACTGCAGCCAGCGGCCGGAGTTGCTGATGGTACCTTCCTTCTCGATGCGGTGGGCGGAGGGAAGGAGGAAGACCTCGGTCTTGATCTTCGAGGGATCAACGCCCGGACGGTGCCAGTTGTCGGTCGTCTCGGAGTTGTGCACTTCGCAGCCGACCATCCACTCGAGGTTGTCGAGGGCTTCGCGGACCTTGTTGGTGTGCGGGAAGCTCTGGCAGGGGTTGACGCCGAAGACGAAGCCGCCCTTCATCTTCTTCTGTTTGCACTGCTCGATGGCCCAGTAGTACGAGTAGTTCTGGCCGGGCTCGAGCTTGGCGAGCCAGTCGTAGCCAAAGCCGTTTTCCTTGGTGGCCGCATCGCCGAACCAGCCCTTGAAGAGGCTCACGATGTACTTGGGGTTGTTGCTCTTCCAGTTGGTGCTCTGCGGACGCGTGGCTGCAGGCGTGTTGGCCTTGACGTACTCGTCGAGGGTCTGCCAGTTGGCGCGCGGAGTGGGGAAGTAGCCGGGCAGGGAGTCCCACAGGATGGTGTGGTCCGTGGAGCCCTGCACGTTGGGCTCGCCGCGGAGGGCGTTGATGCCGCCGCCGGCGACGCCGATGTTGCCAAGAAGGAGCTGCACGATGGCGGAGGTGCGGATGTTCTGCACGCCGGTGGTGTGCTGGGTCCATCCGAGGGCGTACAGGATGGTGCCGGCCTTGTCAGGCTTGCCTGTGGCCGTGAACTGCTTGTACACCTTGAGGATGTTTTCCTTGCTCACGCCGGTGACCTGGGAGACCAGATCCACCTTGTAGCGGGAGTAGTGCTTCTTGAGCAGGTTGATGACGCAGCGGGGATTCTTCAGCGTGGGATCCGAGACGACCATGCCCTTGTCGTCCTTCTCGAAAGCCCAGAAGGACTTGTCGTACTTGCGCGTCTTGGGATCGAATCCGCTGAAGACGCCGTCCTTGAAGTCGAACTTTTTGCCGACCACGAAGGAGGCGTTGGTGTAGTTCTTAACGTACTCTTCCTGATAGAGCTTGTTCTGCAGGATGTAGTTGACCATGCCGCCCAGGAAGGCGATGTCCGTGCCGGAACGAATCGGCACGTGGTAGTCGCAGCGGGCGGAAGTACGGGAGAACTTGGGATCAACATGGATCAGCGGTGCGCCCTTCTTTTCCTTCGCACGCAACACCCACTTGAACGAAACAGGGTGATGCTCGGCGCAGTTGCTGCCCATGATGAGCACGCAGTCAGCGTTGCCAATATCAATCCAGTGGTTTGTCATTGCACCACGGCCGAACGACTCTGCCAGAGCCGCAACAGTGGGGCTGTGTCAAACTCGGGCCTGGTGATCAAGACTCGCAATTCCCAGGCCTTTAAGTGCTTCTTGTATGCAGGCGCATTCCTCGTTCGAAGCGTGCGAGGTGCCCATCCAGAAAATGGTTTCCAGGCGGTTGACAGTTTGACCCTTTTCGTTCTTGAGAATCATGTCCTCGTCGCGCGTCTTCTTGATGCGCTTGGCGATCTCGGTAAGGGTCCAGTCCCAGTCCTTCTCTTCCCAATGGTCGCTGCCGGGCGCACGGTACTGAGGCTTCAGAATTCTGCCGTGCTTGCCAGTATACATGCTGTAGAGCGAGGCACCCTTGGCGCACAGAGATCCCTCGTTGATGGGGAAGTCCGGGTCGCCTTCAGTGGAAATCAGCTGGCCGTCCTTGACGTGCGCGATGATCTGACAGCAGACCGCGCAGAAGGGACAGACGCTGTGGACTTCTTTGGCGCCTTCAATCTTCAGCGAGCGGGCGTAGGCATGGGCCTCTTTGAGGCTGAAGCCCATGTGGCCCAGCGAAAGGGCAAGGACGCCGGCGCCGATGCCCTTCAAAAAGCTTCGCCGAGTACTCTTCATGAGTATATCCTCTGTATATGGGTTTCGCGGAGAGCACAGCGCCCTGCGCGGAAACTCCCCCTTCGTCGGCCACAGGCCTGCTGCGGGGGCTATTTCAGGAATACCGTGGAATTCGTGACAAAGCAAGCCCTTCTGCTGTTTTTTTCTGAATAATCCGGCCCCTGCCCGCTCCTGCGATGCATTGCCGTCTAATCTGGAGCGTTCTTGTCCACATTGTCCAACCGGCAAGACACGCTTTTTTGAAACGCAATTTCAAACACTGCTCGGCCGCGCAGCCTCGAAAATTTCTTTGCTTGCCCGCGCAGGCGATTCTTCTGCTTGCTATCGTGGCCGTACGAAAAACCGACGTTTTGAGGGGGTGCGTGCACAATTGGAAACAAGACACGCTTTCACTGCGCCGATTCGTGACGTCCTGCCGCCCGTCCGGCAGGCACGGTGCGCAGAGGCGTGGCGACGTTTCTAGAGCTTGCCTAGCACGTCACCTTGAAGTAATGAAATATCGGGTTTACTCTCCAGACAGATTGGCTCTGCTGCAGGATCCCAGCCTGCACGTGGCTTTTTCCGGTCCGCAACGATGAACTAAGGAGTACGGCAACATGGCGACACAGCTACGCATTCTGCTTTCTCTCCTGATGATCCAGCTTCTGTGCGCCGCAGGCGCATTGGCCGGCCCCTCCTACTGGAGGGCGGCCACGTCGAACCCCGCATCGGATTCCTGGCGGGACGGCATCACCATCAGCTTTTCCCTCGACGAAAACCAGTGCAAAAAAAAGTACGGCGAATCATGGCCCCAGCAGTGCGCCGCACCCGCGCTCGGCGAAGCAGGCGCCCTGGAAAACGGCATTGCCATGACGCCTCAGGCCGAAGGCGAATGGCGCTGGCAGAGCTCTTCAGCCCTGCGCTTCATTCCCAAGAAGCGCCTCGCTCCCGGCACCAACTACCAGGTGAAGCTGTCTGGCCTGTCCCTGTCCCCGCGCATCGTGCTCGCCAACACGACGCTCGGCTACACCACGCAGCCCCAGGCCGTGTCCGCCAGCGGCGAAACCTTCTGGATCGATCCCTCGTCCAAGGGCAGCCACGCCGTCTCCCTTCCCCTGCAGTTCATCTGGCCCGTCAATCCCGCGGACATCGAGCGCCGCTTCCGCGCGGCAGCCGACAATCCGTCTTCCGGCCTTGCCTTTGGCCAGCCCCGCTTCGTATGGAACGAGGCCTGCGACAGCGTCGTTGTCAATCTTCCCGTGGCTAGCCTGCCCCGCGAGAACGCCACCGCCACGGCCACGCTCAGCGGCATGGGCAGCTTCTTCTGGAAGAACGGCAAGCGCGAGCTGCAGAAGCAGGGCGCCCGCGACATGCGCGCCTCCTTCAAGGTCACTGGGCAAAGCGCCATCATGAACGTGAAGCAGGTCAGCATCTCCGGCGGCTACGATGAGGACCTCAACCACCGCTACGTCGTGGAGATCGCCACGTCTCTGCACGTCAAGCCTGAAGAACTGCTCCGGCACCTCGAGGCCATCGAGCTGCCGAAGCGCGACGCCAAGGAAGCCGGCAAGGATCTGGACTGGACCAGCCTGAAATTCATCGACATAGCCGACTTGCAGAAGGGCAGGAAGATCGAGCTCAAGCTCCTCTCCGCCAACGATCCCTCCGACAAGTTCCGCCTCTCCGTCAATGCCGAAGAAGGCCACTGCGTCTGCTTCCGCTTCTCCCCGGGCCTTGCCGCCACCAGCGGCCACAAGCTTGCCGGCACGCGAAACTTCATCCTCTCGGTGCCCCGGCTGGGACACCAGGCAGCCTTCCTGCAGCCCGGCAACATCCTGACGCTCTCCGGCGAGAAGAAGCTTGACCTCTATGCCAGAGACGTCGATGCCATAGCCTGGAAGGCGCGGCGAATCCGCGCCCCCTTCTTCGCCCTCATGGCCAGGCAGAAGGGCTTCTCCTACACCGATGCTGACGAGGAAGCCGGCATTGAGTCCCTCAGCGACACCGTTGCCGGCACCATCCCGGTCAAGGCCGACAAGCCGGATCAGGCATGCTACCCGGTCCTCGACCTCGCACCCGTGCTCCAGAACCACGACAACGACGCCCGCGGCCTCATGGAGATCGAAATCGCCGGCATGAAGAACGGCGAACAGGTCGCCAGCCAGAGCCGCCTCGTGCTCGTCTCCGACCTCGGCCTCAGGGTGAAGAAGACAGCCTCAGGCGCTTTTGTCGTCTTCGTCCAGAACCAGGCCACGGGCGAACCCGTCAAGGACTGCGCCGTCTCCCTGCTCTCGAGGAACGGCACAGCGGCCGCCCAGGCCAAGACAGGCGCCGACGGCAGGGCCGAACTGCCTGCCGCCGGCCTCGCCAACGAAAGGGAGCCTGTTGCCGTCACCGCCGAAGCCGGCGGCGACCTCGCCTGGCTCTCGCTGAAGGAGCCTGCCCGCAAGCTCGACATGAGCGCCTTCAACGTTCAGGGCAGACACTGCGTGGAGGACGGCCTCATCGCCTCCGTCTTCTCCCAGCGCGGCATCTACATGCCCGGCGAAACACTCCATTTCGGCACCGTAGTGCGCCGCTTCGACTGGGCTCCCCTGCCCAAGGGCATGCCGCTGGAAGCCCTGCTCACCAGCCCTGCCGGCTCCACCGTCATGCGCCAGACCTTCGAAGCCGGCGCCGACGGACTGGCCCAGCTTTCCTGGGCCTCGCCCTCCGATGCGCCAACCGGCACCTACCGCCTCGACGTGACCCTTGCCGGCAAGGGAAGCGGTGCGCCCGTGCTCGGCAGCTGCGAGACCCGCATCGAAGAGTTCGAGCCCGACACCCTGGCCATGAAGACCGAGCTCTCGCCCAAGACTCCCAAGGGCTGGATACGCACCGGCCAGGGCGCGGCCCCTGTTTCCGCCAAGATCCGGCTCACCACCCTCTACGGCAACGAGGCCGCCGGCCACCGGGTGAGTGCAAGCTTCGTTGCCAACCCCGCCCGCCTGCGCTTCAAGGGCTTTGAAGACTACACCTTCTTCGACTCCACGCCTCCGCTCTCGGAAAGCGCCACCACGGAGCTTCCCGACACCAGCACCGCCAAGGACGGCTCCGCCGAGTTCGCGCTTCCGCTCGAAGGCTACCGCGGCACCTTCCAGGGCTCCGTGCACGTCGAAGGCTTCGAGGCCGCCGGCGGCAGGGCCATCTCCCGCAACATCGACGCCCTCTACTCCCCGCTCGCCTGCGTGCTCGGCTGGAAGCCGGTGGACGAGGCCAACAACCTTGACTACGTCTCCCAGAACGCCAAGGCGGCCCTCAGCTTCATCGCCCTGGACAACGAGCTCAACCCCATCGACCTCAAGGACCTTGCCGTTACCCTGTCCCACAGGCGCTACGTCAATTCCCTGGTCGTCGATTCCAGGGGCGAGTACCGCTACGACGCGGTCCCGGTCGACAGCGTGGTCTCCACGAGCAAGGCCACTGTCGCCAAGGACGGCGTGACCATTCCGCTCGCCACCGGCAATGCCGGCGACTTCCTGCTCACCGTCAAGGACGCCGGCGGCGCCGTGCTTGCCAGCATCCCCTACACCGTTGCCGGCACCAGCCTGAAGAACCCCGAGGAGATAGGCGACGACGCCGAACTTGCCAAGGGCGACCTGCGGATCAAGCTCGACAGGAAGAGCTACAAGCCCGGCGACACGATCTCCGTGCGCATCTCCGCGCCCTTTGAAGGCACGGGCCTTGTCACCATCGAGCGCGACAGCGTCGCCGCCCACGCCTGGTTCAAGGCGAACGCCGGCGAGTCCGTCCAGACCATCGCCATTCCCAAGCACTTCGAGGGCAAGGGCTACGTCTGCGTGTCCTTCGTCCGCGGCGCAGCTTCCGACGCCGTGTACATGAAGCCCCACGCCTACGCGGCCGCACCCTTCCTCTGCGGTCTCGAGGCCAGGGACATGGGCATCTCCATCCAGGCGCCCGACAAGGTGCTTCCCGGCGAGACCATGAAGGTCAAGGTGAAGTCGAAGGAGAAGGGCCGCGTCCTGCTCTTTGCCGTGGACGAGGGCATACTCTCCCTGACGCGCTTCGCCACGCCGAAGCCGCTGAACGACCTGCTGGCCGACAGGGGCCTCGACGTCGAGACCATGCAGGCCTTCGACCTGCTCATGCCCGACCACGCCCGCCTCAAGGGCCGCATCCCCGCCTTCGGCGGCGACATGGACGGCATGGGCGGACGATTCCTCAATCCCTTCAAGCGCCGCTCCGAGCCGCCCTTCGCCATCTGGAACGGCATCATCGACGTCTCCAGCCAGGAGACCGAGATCGACATCCCCGTGCCCCAGTATCTGGCTGGCCAGATCCGCATCATGGCCGTCGGCTCCGGCGAGAACGGCGGCCGCCTCACCGCAGGCAGCTGCGAAGCCTTTGCCAAGGTTCGCGGCGGCATCGTCCTGCGCCCGCTCCTGCCGCTCGCCACGGCGCCCGGCGACGCCTTCGAGGGCGCTGTCATCGTGGCCAACACCATCGAGAACAGCGGTCCCGACGCCAAGGTTCACCTGAGCATCAAGGCCAGCAGCACCATCAATCTCTTCGGCTCCAAGACCGAGCAGGACATCGCCGTGCCCGAGAACGCCGAAGAGGTCGTCCGCTTCCGCGTCCGCGTCAACGATGCGCTGGGCGTTGGCAAGATCGACTTCAAGGCCAGCTGCGGCCAGTCCGAGACCCTGCGCTCGCAGGAACTCTCCATACGGCCTCCGGTTCACAGGCAGCGCACCGAGAGCGCCAAGCCCCTGACGGGATCGGCCGACATTCCTGTCGCAAGGTCAATCTACGGCTTCGATGCGGAGAACACCCTCACGGTGTCCTCTGCGCCGCTGGCTGCCTTCCGCACCGTCGGCGAGAAGCTCAAGGGCTATCCCTACGGCTGCACCGAGCAGCTGATCAGCCGCGCCATGCCCTTCGCGGCCACGGCGAAGAACCCGCGCCTGCGCGCTCTGCTCTACCAGGGCTACGCCACGCCTGAAAAGGCGAAGGAGGCCGCCGACAAGACCCTGCGGCAGGCCATTTCCGCCATCAGAGCGAACTTCGAGGACGGCGTGGCCCTGTGGCCCGGCAGCGAAGCCGACTCCTTCGTCACCTGCTATGCGGCCGACTTCCTCCTGACCCTCAGGGAGAACGGTCTCGGCGTTCCCGAGGATCTGGCCAACCAGGTTTTCGAATCCCTCGATTCCATCATCGCACGGGAATCCAAGGACATGGACGATGCCCGCGTCAAGGCCTACGCCTGCTGGCTTGCCATGCGCAACGGCAGCGTCATGACCTCGCAGGTCGAAAACCTCGTTCGATGGCTCAACGAGAACGCCCCCAACTGGAGGACCGACGTAACCGCAGCCCTCGTTGCCGACTGCTACGCCATGCTGCGCATGACCGAGCAGAGCAGCACCACCATGCCGAGCGCCATTGCCAAGGACGGCTACGACACCTACGGCTTCCTCTCCTACGGCGCCGCGCAGGCCATCTACACGAGCGTCAGGAGCAGGGGCAACTGGGAGCGTCCCGGCAAGGCCGAAATCGAGGATCTCCTCGACCAGGCCTTCAGCGAAGGCAGCACCACCACGGTGCTTGGCCTGACGGCCAGGGCCCTTGCCGGCATTCCTGCCGGCGATGCCCAGCCCAACGGCGTCTCCCTCTCCTGCCAGAGCTACCAGGACGGCTTCGAAGGCCCCAAGCCTGAGGCTGTTCTTCAGGACGGCGCCCTCGTGCTGGCCTCGCCCATGTGCACGCGCTTCCACGTCGATGCCGGCAGCCAGGGCGGCGGACGCTGGTTCTGGCATCTGGCCACTGAGGGCTACGACCGCGAGCCTGCCAAGCGCAGAAGCAACGGCATGGAAGTCTCGCGCCGCTACCTCAACAGCAGAGGCGATGCCGTGACCCAGGTCCGTTCCGGCGACGTGCTCACCGTCGAGCTGACCGTCCGCTCCAACAGAGAGCTGCACAACGTTGCCGTGGTCGATCTGCTTCCCGGCGGCCTCGAGCCCATCCTCGACCCCTCGGCCAGGCCGGAGGAGAGCGACAGCCTCGTCCGCTTCGAGCGCAGAGAGGACCGCGCGGTCTTCTTCGTCAACACCTCCTCCCAGCCTGCGACCTACACCTACAAGGTCCGCGCCGTCACGGCCGGCACCTACAACATCCCCTCCGTCACGGCAGAGGCCATGTACAAGCCCGAGCTCAACGCGGCCTTCGGCGGAGGCACGCTGGAAGTAACGCGCTAGCGCGTTCTCAATGCCCTTCACTCTGAAAACCATGCACGCAGGGCACCCCCGGCTTTTCTGGGCCGGGGGCGCCCTGCTGCTTTTGCTGGCCCTGGGCATTGCCCTCTTCGCCTGCATTGCCCTCTCCCCCTGCCCCCATCCTATGGAGGGGCTCTCCTTTTCCCGCATGGTGCTCGACCGCACAGGCAAGGCCATGCGCATCGGCCTCACGCCGGACCAGAAGTACCGCATCCGCACCCGGCTTGAGGACATCCCCCCGGAAGCCCAGGCCTCAGTCATACGCTACGAGGACAAGCACTTCTGGCGCCATCCCGGGGTCAACGTGTTTTCCATCGCCCGCTCGGTCTGGGGCATGCTTGCCGGCGGCCGCGTCATGGGCGGATCCACCATCACCATGCAGGTAGCCCGTCTCGCCCTCGGGCTGAAGACCGGCTCCATCAAGGACAAGATCCGCCAGATTTGGCATGCCCTGAAGCTGGAGCGGCACTTCACCAAGGCGCAGATCCTCGAGGCCTACTTCAACCTGGCCCCGTACGGCGGCAACGTCGAGGGGCTCGGCGCCGCGGCCTGGGTCTACTTCCACAAGCCGCCCGCCGAACTCACCCCGCTCGAGAGCACGGCCCTCATGCTGGTGCCCCAGAATCCTGCCGTCCGCCAGCCCTCAAGCGCCAACCGTCGCTTCTTCGACGCATCGGCGAGACTGCTGAAGGCATGGTACGGCACCAGGGAAACGGCGCCTCTCCGCGTCTACGGCACGCGCGACCTGCCCTTTGCCTGTCCGCACCTGGCAGGCGAGCTTCTGCTGGCCAAGGATCTTCCCGACATGGTGGCAACGCCCATTGACCCGGCCCAGCAGGAACTTCTGGAGCGCGCCCTCAGGCGCTTCGCGCGCCGCAACGGCCCTCGCGGCCTCGCCAATGCCGCGGCCATGCTCGTGCACTGGCCCACCATGGAGGTGCGCGCCCTCGCTGGCTCCGCCGACTTTGCCAGCACAGCCATCTCGGGGCAGATCGACGGCACCCTGACCCGCCGCTCGCCAGGATCCACCCTCAAGCCCTTCATCTATGCGCTTGCCCTGGAGCAGGGGCTCATTCATCCCATGACCCTGCTCAAGGACCTGCCCCGCAGCTTTGCCGGCTACGATCCGGAAAACTTCGACTACCAGTTCCGCGGCCCCCTGCCTGCCGGCGAGGCGCTTCGCCTTTCGCGCAACGTGCCGGCCCTCTCGCTGGCGGCAAGGCTGAAGAATCCCGACCTCTACGACTTTCTCAAGCGCTGCCACGTAGCCTTTGCCTTCTCCAAGGAGCACTTCGGCCTGAGCCTCGTCCTCGGCGGCGCCGAGGTCACCATGCGCGAGCTGGCAGCCTGCTACTGCATGCTCGCCAACAAGGGCGTCTGGCAGCCGCTCAGGCTGTGGAACGCGCCCGGCACCGAGCCCCTGCGCGAGCAGCGCCTCAGCCCCGAGGCAAGTTTCGTCGTCCTGCGCATGCTGGAATCGCCGGCCAGCGAGGCCAGCCTGCGTACCAAGGGGCAGGGACGCATCCCCGCGCTCTTCAAGACCGGCACCTCCAACGGCTACCGCGACGCCTGGACAGCCGGCATCTTCGGTCCCTACGTGCTCGTGGTGTGGGTCGGCAACTTCGACAACGCCGCCCATCCCCTGCTCATCGGCGCAACGGCGGCCAAGCCGCTCTTCCTCGAGATCGCGCGCGGCCTTGCCCAGCGCGAACGCCTTGCCGACCGTCTCTCCCAGCCAAGCCGCGGGCTCAACGTCGAGAAGGTCGAGGTCTGCACCGACACCGGCGACCTTGAGACGAGCCTCTGCCAGCACAAGACGACAACATGGTTCATTCCGGGCGTTTCTCCCATCCGCCCGACCGGCATCTACCGCACCATCCGGATCAGCGCTGAAACGGGCCTGCGGGCCTGCGAAGAGACCCGTGGACCGGTCAAGGAAATCCCCTGGCAGTTCTGGCCAAGCGATCTGGATCTGGCCTTCCGCCGAGCCGGCATTGCCAAGCCGGACCCGCCGCCCTTTGGCCCCGAATGCCTCAGGGAGACGGCAGAGCAGGACAGGCTCCGCCAAGAGGGCCAGCCCCCGCAGATCGTCCTGCCCAAGTACGGCATCACCTACCACGTTTCCCGTGTGCCGGGCAAAACGCGGGCCGTGCCGCTCAAGGCCCATGCCGCCCACGGAGTGAAGACGCTCTACTGGTTTGCCGGCAGCGCCTTCATTGGCACCTCGGCGCCGGAGGAGGTTCTGCTCTACCAGGCAAGCCCTGGCAGGACTGTCCTGCGCTGCACCGACGATGCAGGCCGCTCCTCGGCGCGCCAGCTTGCGGTCGAGCTCGAGGAGTAGTGCGCGGCCGCGCAGCTGCGCAGCCCGGCCGTCCTTGCCAAGTCTGGCTGCGGGACAGTACAAGAAAGGACAGTCGCTAGGATCCAGACGCCATGCCGAAAGCATTCAGCAAGCTCATACCGCCCTCGCTTTACGAGATGCACGAACTCCAGCGGGCCGGCTTCGTCAAGCTCGTCCTGGAGGGGCTCGCCACGGGCACCGTGTCCGGCTTCGTCATCGGACTCTTCCGCATCTCCTACAGCTTCGTCAATTCGACCCTCGGCACCCTCTTCGTCCAGCATTCCGCCACGCCCCAAGGCATAGCCTGCACTGCCGGCTTCCTGCTTTTCTGCCTGGCCTGCGCCTGGTTCTGCCTGCATCGCGAGCCTCTCATCAGCGGAAGCGGCATCCCCCATGTGGAGCTCGTGCTTCGGGGCAGGCTCCCCATGCCCTGGTTCCGCGTGCTCTGGACCAAGTTCTTCGGCACGCTGGCAAGCCTCTCCGGCGGCCTTGCCGTGGGCCGCGAGGGACCGTGCATCCAGATGGGCGCCGCCATTGGCTGCGGCGTGGGCTGCGTGTGGCACGACGACCATCTGCGCCCGCGCTTTCTCGTGGGCGGCAGCACCGCTGGCATGGCCGCGGCCTTCGGCGCCCCGCTGGCGGGCATGTTCTTTGCATTCGAAGAGCTGCGCACCCTTGTTACCATCCCCATGCTGCTCTTCACCTCGCTGGCGGCCCTCGGCGCCTGGTTCATGGTCGATGTGGTGCTCCAGCTGGGCCTTGTCTTCCCTCTGGCGGACACGGAAGCGCGCCTCGCCCTGCTCTGGCTCGCCCCGCTTGCCGGCCTCGCCTGCGGTCTGCTGGCCTGGCTCTACAACAGGCTGCTTGTCTGGCTTGCCCTTGCCATGGACAGGACAGGCATGCGCCAGCCCTGGCGCATGCTCTGGTCCTTCGTCCTCTCCGGGATTCTGCTCTACCTCTACCCCACGGTCATGACAGGCCTCGGTCCCGGCATCAGCCAGCTGGCCTCAGGCATGTATCCGCTGCGGTTCCTGCTCCTGCTCTGGGCCGTCAAGCTGGCCTTCAACTTCATCAGCTTCTCCTCCGGCGTCTCCGGCGGCATTCTCATGCCCATGCTCCTTGCCGGCGGACTCACCGGCGCCCTGCTCTCGGCCCTGCTCCCGGCCCTCGGCTGCCCCGGCAACTTCGCAGCCCATCTGGTAATACTGTGCATGGGCGCCCTCTTCGCCGGCACGGTCAGGGCACCCCTCACAGGCGCCTTTCTGGTCACGGAAATGACAGGCGCCTGGACGCTGCTCCCCGCAGTCGCGGCTGCATCCTTCATCGCAAGCCTGCTTGCAAGCGCCCTCAAGTCCGTTCCCGTCTACGACTCGCTTCGGACACGGCAGTGGGGGCTCTACTGCAAGGCCCATGGGCTCGATCCCAGCGCGCCTCCAGAATCTTCATGCGGCGCTTCCCCTGGCCAGGCTGCCCAGCAAGCAAAGCCCTAGGACAGCTCCGTCAGCGCCTTTGGCGATGATGCCACGCTTCAGGATGGACGTAACACGATTGTTGCTTGCTCCTATCTGAAATTATTGGCATTTCAATTTTTTGCTTGCATTTTTCTGAGGTTGTCTTTAGAAATTCACACTTTTTCACCACCTCATGAAAGGAGAGCTTGATGACCCGCAAAGATCGCACCGAAGGCATCTACAGCCGTCGCGAAGTGCTCGATGCCAACGAACGCAAGCAGTACTACCTCATCCAGCTGAAAGAGCTTCTCAGCTATGCCTACCGCTATTCCGAGGACGTCAAGAAACGCTTCGACCGCGCCCAGTTCAACGTCGAGAAGTTCAAGAACCTCTCCGACATCAAGCACATTCCGATACTCAAGAAAAAAGAGCTCATCTTCCTCCAGTCCATGGGTCCGCGCCTTGGCGGCCTGCTGACCAAAGACATCGGCGACCTGAAGCGCATCTTCCTCTCCCCTGGCCCCATCTTCGACCCCGAAGACCGCGCCGAAGACTACTGGGGCTATACTGAGGCCTTCTATTCCGTTGGCTTCCGTCCCGGCGACATCGTGCAGAACACCTTCAACTACCAGCTCACCCCAGCCGGCCTCATGTTCGAGGAGCCTCTGCGCAACCTGGCCTGCTCCGTGGTGCCTACCGGTCCCACCGAGGCCGCGACCCAGCTCGACATCATGCAGAAGCTTCGCGTTTCCGGCTACGTCGGCACGCCGAGCTTCCTCATGCACCTCGCCCAGAAGGCTGAAGAGAAGGGCCTCAACCTGCGCAAGGACCTCTTTCTGGAAGTGGCCTTCGTCACCGGCGAGCGCCTCTCCGAGAAGATGCGCAACCACCTGGAGAAGAAGTACGACATCATCATGCGCCAGGGCTACGGTACCGCCGACGTTGGCTGCATAGGCTACGAGTGCTTCCACAGGACCGGCCTGCACATCGCCAACCGCTGCTACGTCGAGATCTGCCACCCCGACACCGGCATCCCGCTCAAGGACGGTGAAGTGGGAGAAATCGTCGTCACGGCCTTCAACAAGACCTACCCCCTCATCCGCCTTGCCACCGGCGACCTCTCCTACATCGACCGCACGCCCTGCCCCTGCGGCCGCACGAGCCCGCGCCTCGGCAACATCGTCGGCCGCGTGGACACCACGGCCCGCATCATGGGCATGTTCGTCTACCCCCATCAGGTCGAGCAGGTCATGAGCCGCTTCGAGGAGATCAAGCGCTGGCAGATCGTGGTCAGAAACCCCGACGGCATCGACGAGATGACCCTCAACGTCGAGGCCAGCGAGTTCAAGCGCGAGGACGAGCTGCTTCACCTCTTCAGGGAAAAAATCAAGCTGCGCCCGATTCTCAAGGTGCTCGCTCCCGGTTCTCTTCCCCCGCAGCTCAAGCCCATCGACGACAAGCGTCATTGGGATTAGTTCAGATACCCTTAGTCACGGCCTGCCTTGGTGCATCCCCAGGCAGGCCGTCCCGCTTCGTACGCACCCGAACGCTGCGCCCTGCGCGACCACGCGCCGCGCGGCAAGGAGAATGCCATGTCTGAGCTCAAAGCCCTCGCCGGCTTTCTGCAGCCCTACCACGACGAGGTCATGGGCCTGGAACGCCAGGCACTCGATGCCCTCGCCAAGGGCGACACCGAGGCCTACACCGCCAGCATGAAGGCCAAGGCGGAAAAAATGAAGGATCTCTATCCCCTGACCCTTCCCTATCTGGAAAAGCTGCCCGCGGACCAGGCCAAGCCCCTTGACCGCACCCTGCACGGCTTCTCCGCCTCCGCCAACAACGGCCTGCGCGTCAATTCCCCCTTCTACTGGTCTGCCCTGCTCTGGGACGACGACGCCAAGCCCGGCGATCTGGACAACCTTCAGAAATTCATCAACTCCCTGCTCCAGGCAGACGGCCAATAGAGGTAACTATGAACAAACCCCTTCTTCTCCCCCTCGCCATGCTGCTCGGTCTTGCCCTTGCCCACGGCCCTGCCCTTGCCATGCCCGGCGCCGGCAAGTCGTCGACCGAGAGCTTCCAGAAGATGGACGCCGACAAGGACGGCAAGGTCACCAAGGAAGAATTCGCCAAGGCCCATCCGGGCATGAAGGAAAGCACCTTCGGCGTTCTCGACAAGGACAATAACGGTTGCCTGACGCAGGAAGAGTGGGACTCCTTCATGCAGGGCCACGGCGCCATGAAGGCCCAGCCGGGCGGGGCTGCGCCGGGAGCCTGTCCCGTGAAGCCAGGGGCCATGCCCATGGTTACCCCGCCTGCCGGCAAGTAGACAGCCCTATTTCGCCAATGCATCGACCCCCGTGGCCCGCAGGCACCCGTCCTGCCGATCCGGGGGTCTTTTGACGGCAGGGCCGGGTGTCTCCCGGCAAAGGAGCCTCGCATGAAGACGGCAGAGGAGCGCCTGGCGCGCCTTGAGGAAGAAAACTGGTTCCTGCAGGACAAGCTTCGCCAGCTCGACGAGGCCATGCTGGAGCAGCAGAAGCAGATCGACAGGCTTGAACGCGCCTTGGCCGATGCCGGGAGCGCTGTGGAGCGCCTCAGGGCAAGCCTCGAGGCGCTTGGAGAAGGCAAGAGCCAGCTGTCCTTTGAAGAGCCTCCCCACTACGGCAAGTGGTAGGAGCAAGGCACGACCTGCAGGCGGCCTCGTAGCCTGCACAACGAAAAAGGCGGTCCAGGGTTTTCCCCGGACCGCCTTGGATTTTCAGCTAGTGCGCTTTGGCGTCAGCAGGCCTGCATCAGGCTTGGCTAGAAGCCGAAGCCATCGCTGCTGCTGGAGCTGCCGAAGCCGAAGTCGTCGCTGGCGCCAGAGTCGCCGCCAAAGCCGAAGTCGTCGCTGGCAGCGCCACCCTCGGCGGCAGCCTCGCCTTCCGCGGCGGCACCGGCAGCGGCAGCGCCGCCGGCGGCGATGGTCACGCTCTTCAGGTTGGTCTTGATGGCGTCCTTGATGGCGTCAAGAAGCTCTTCCTGATCAACGGCCATCTTGCCTTCGAAGCCGGCGAGCTGACGACGCATGCCGCCCATGTCCTTCTTGAGGGCCTTGAGCTGCTCGTCGAGCTTGTCGGCTTTCTTCTGGGCATCGGCCAGCTTGCCCTCGAAGGGCTTGAGGGCCTCGACCTGGGCGCTGAGCTTGGCAACCTCGGCCTGCAGGGCGGCCTTTTCGGCAGCCATGGCCTCGCCGGCGGCGAGGAGCTTCTCAATGTTGGCCTGCCAGCGGCCGTCCATGGCAGGAAGGGAGATCTTGTCGCCAAGCTCGCCGGCGCAGCGGTTCACGAAGGAGCCCCAGTCCTCGTCCTTGTCCCACACCAGGTCGGCGAATTTGGGATAGAGACGGGTGAGCCAGGAAGCGGCAATCATGCCCACGGTCTTGGCGCAGCAGTCGCACTGCAGGGAACGACCAGCCATATAACCAGCGATTTCCTTAACGTCGGCGTCTTCTTTGCCGCAAACGAGGGCAAGCACGGACTCGACAGGAAAGATTTTGCGTTCGGAATCAGACATTTTATTCTCCTCCTCGGAGTGCTTCGTGTTCAGTGGCAAGATGTCGAACTAGCCGCGGCCGTACATGCGCACGTAGAGGAGCGCTGCAGTGCGGTAGCAGAGGTGCCCGAGCTTCGACCAGGGAAGGTAGGCAAAGAGCATCCAGACAAACACGAGATGCAGATAGTACACCGTGTAAGCGAAGTAGACCCAGTCAAAAAGCCTGAACATCTGCGAGAAGCAGCCGGTAAGCGCGATGGCCCAGATCAGCCCCAGCAGATACCAGTCCTGGTAGCTGGAGGAGAAGAACTTGGGGTTCTGGTTCTTGCGCCGGACGGTCAGGGCAAAGAGGCCGACGAGGAGCAGGATGGCGCCAATGTTGGCCAAAATCTTGACCGGGTACATCGTCGGCATGGGCGTATGGATGGAAAGGCAGGGAATAACCTTGCCGATCCAGTGGCCGCCGGCAACGACCGCGGTGACTATCATGAGGGCGACAAAGCCGTAGACGACGCACTGGTGGCCGAACTTGCGGGAGTTTTCAGGCTGTCCGGTCTTGGGGCCGGCCGTGCAGGTCTCGAACTTCTTGTGGGAGCCGATTTCGTCCCAGAGCAGGGAGACGAGATGGACGTACCACGGCTTGGTCGGACCGACGACAAGCAGCTTGCCGTCGTTGCTTTTGAACATGTTCCACAGGCGGCTGCAGCCTTTGTACATGATCCAGAGGGCGCCAAAGAAGGTGACCATGAAGATCGGGTCAATGGTGTAGTCGCCGTAGAAGATCTGACCGAAGACGATCTTTCCTTCGGGAGTTCTGGGGAAGAAGGACCCGACGCAGGCGGCCCTGATGGCCCAGATGACGAGCCACAGGACGGCGGGGATCAGGAAGAGCTTGAAGAGGCCCTTCTTGCTGCTCATGAGCTCGCCGATCTTGGCGGGCTTGCAGAGGTCCTTGTACATGACGTTTCTGGCGGCAGCCATGACGTCGGCGGGGTTGGCGCCGCGGGGGCACAGCTCGGCGCAGTTGCCGCAGTTGTGGCAAAGCCAAATGTCGGGATCAGCCGTCAGTTTATCTTTCAGGCCCCACTGCGCCCAAACCATTTCCTTGCGGGGATAGGGATGGTTGGCAGGGGCCATCGGGCAGGCCACGGCACACGTGGCGCACTGGTAGCACTTTTTCAGTGACTCCCCGCCCGCTTCCATAAGTTCTCTAGCAAAGCCAGAGTCTGGCGTAAGGGTAACTTTTGCCATTCTGCCTTCCTCCTACATGGCCTTGAACGGGTTGGCACCCATGGCGACAATCCGGTCGACGAAGTCGTTGATCATGCCGGAAACCTTGTCGTATTCGTCGATTGCGACTTCGAACTGCTCAACGCGCTGCGGCTCGACGCCCAGGCGGTTGAGGGTCTCGGCGATGTTCTGCATACGCCTGGAGCAAAGCTCGGAACCCTTGATGAAGTGGCACTGGTAGTCGTCGCCGTATTTGCAGCCGAGGAGCATGACGCCGTCATAGCCCTTGCTCATGGCATCGGAGATCCAGATTGCGTTGACGGAGCCAAGGCAGCGCACCGGGATGATGCGCACATAGGGGCTCCAGGTCTTGCCGCGCATTGCGGCCATGTCCAGCGCCGGATAGGCATCGTTCTCGCAGGCCAGGATGAGGACGCGCGGGCCCTCGTTCTTGAAGTCCTTGGGAACGTTGACTTCGCGGATCATGGAGCCAATCTGATCGATGTTGTAGTTGGCGAAGGAGATGACGCGTTCAGGGCAGGCACCGAAGCAGGTGCCGCAGCGGCGGCAGCGGCCCGGATTCGGCTTGGGCGTGCCCTTTTCGTCGTCGTCGAGCGCGCCGAAGGGGCATTCTTCCGTGCAGCGCTTGCACTGGGTGCAGCGGACGAAATTGAACACCGGGTAGGTGGCGTCGCCGGAGCGGGGATGAACCGCCACGCCATGGCCGGCGCACTCGATGCACTGGATGGCTTTGAGCACGGCGCCGCGGGCATCCTGCACGCAGGCGTCCAGCGTCAGGGGCTGGCGCACGCATCCGGCGGCGTAGACGCCGGTGCGGCGGGTCTCGTAGGGGAAGCAGATGTAGTTGGAATCCAGGTAGCCGTCGAAGAGGTTGAGGTCCGGGAAGTCCGGGCCCTGACGGTACTGGAACTGCATGACGGCTTCCTTGGCGGTCACGGGCACGAGGCCGGTGGGCAGGACGACCATGTCGCACTCGAGGTCGAAGTCCATGCCGAGCAGCGTGTTGGCGCAGGAGACGACCATCGCGCCGCCCTCTTCGCGGATGCCGGTGACGTCGGCCTTGGTCAGCATGAGGCCAAGGCGGTCCTGCATCTTCTTGTAGAAGCGCTCGAAGATGCCGGGCATGGTCATGTGCTTGTAGATGACGTAGCACTGGGCTTCGTCGCCAGTCTGCTCGCACACCGTGTTGGCAAGGCGGAGCATGCCGACGGAGTTGACCACGTTGGAGTAGCGCAGATGGTCGATGCACTCGAGGTCTTCCTTGACGAAGACCTTCTCGCCCTCTTCTTCGGCGGGCGCGGCGGGAGCTTCGGCTGCAGCTGCTTCGGCGGCGGCTTTGGCCGCGGCTTCTGCTTCGGCAACCTGCTTTTTGATCTCCTCTTCGGCCAAGGTGGTATCGAGGACGAAGGCGATGCGCTTGGCATTCACCTTGCCGGCGACCAGCAGCTTGCCGAACTCGGCGGCGGTCACGATCTTGGGCGAGGAACCGAGGCCCATTGGGGCGAGATACTTGTCGTCTAGCGGCACCCAGCCGGTGGCAACGACCGCGGCGCCGATCTGCACTTCCTCTTCGCCCTTGGGGGTGGCGAGAGTGCAGACGTAGTCGCCGGGCTGGCCGGCGAGCTTGGCAACAGTGGTCTCAAGCTTCACGGTGATGGCGCGCTCGGCATTGACGGCGCTCACGAGCTGGGCAACGTTGGTGGGTTCCTTGTCTTCCCAGGGAGCGTGGAGCGGAGAGCCGGTGGGGATGTTGTTGGCAGCGCCGCCGAGGGTGCCGGTCTTTTCGGCGAGCACGACCTCGTAGCCGCTCCTTGCGGCTTCGAGGGCAGCATTGAGGCCGGTGTAGCCGCCGCCGACGACCAGAACGCGCTTGGTGCCGCCGTTCTCCAGAGCCGCGGAGTCAGGCAGATTGCCTTTCTGCATCTTCATGACGCCCATGTTGATGTAGTCGGTGGCAATCTGGACCAGAAGCGCGGGAGCGGGCTGGCCGGCCCTGAGGGGGTTGCCCTTCTCGTCCTGGAAGGAGAGCACGCACTGCTCGCGAAGGTTCACGGTCTCGGTATAGACGGGGAAGCGGTAGGAGACGGAATCAGCGCGGGGGCTGGCGCCGCACATCAGGACGCCGTCAAGCTGCTGGGCTTCGATGTCAGCGCTGATCTCCTCGTATTTGTCCGCAAGAACGGGAAAAACCTTCACCACGGCGGTGAAGGAACCCCATTTGGCTGTCACGCCGGCGGCCAGGGCCTCGACGTCGAGGCCGCCGCCAATGTTGGAAGCGTCAAAATAAACGCCGATCTTTGTGGCCATGCTGACTACCTCCCTTTCACAGCCTGTACCGCCTTGAGGGCGGCAGCGGTACCGGTCTGTGCGGAACGCGTCACGTCAAGCGGCATGACGGCACAGCCGGCAGCAAAGATACCCGCTTCCTCGCCGCCAGTGACGAAACCGTCGTCGTCGAGCGGGAGAGGCAGGGGGAGCTTGTCCTCGGACAGGGTCGGTTGCATGCCGGTGGCAAGAACAACCAGGTCGTAGGTGAGGGTGAGCTTTTCGCCGCGGATGGCGTCTTCAACCTGCACGGTGACCTTGTCGCCTTCAGCCTGCTCCAGATTGGCAACTTTACCCTTGACGAAGGAGACCTTGCCGGTCGCCTTGCACCTGTCGAGCACGTTCACGTAGCGGCCGGGCGTGCGCAGGTCGATGTAGTAGACGTCGGCGTGTGCATCGGGCAGCTGCTCGGCAAGGTAGAGGCTCTGCTTGATGGATGCCATACAGCAGATGTAGGAGCAGTAGTTGAGGTGGTTCTGGTCGCGGGAGCCGGCACACTGCACGAAGCAGACATTCCTGGGGGCGACGCCGTCGGAGGGACGGACGATCTTGCCGCCCGTGGGGCCGAAGGGCGAGGCGAGGCGCTCGAACTGCATGTTGCTCACGACGTTCTTGAGCTGGCCTGCGCCAAGATTGGCGAGCCGGGTGACGTCGTAGGGCTTCCAGCCCGTGGCAACAACGATGGCGCCAACCTTGAGCTCAATGGTTTTGGGCTCCTCGTTGAGGTTCACGAACTTGCAGCCGGCGAGCTTGGCGGCGTCGGCGGCAGTGAGCGATTTGGGATCCAGTACGTAGCGGGCAGGGAAGGCAAACGGCATGGACTTGTAGAGAGCCTTGCGCTTGGACAACCCAAAATCGAACTCATTGGCGGTCTCGCCTTCGAGGGCAGAGGCGAAAAGGCCGAGGTCGGCATTGTGCGGAGCCGTGTAGCGCGGCTGGACAGTCACCTGGACAGCATAGTCTCCCTTGGTACCGGAGAGAGCCGTAACCTGAGCAAGTGTGAAAAATTTGATGCGGGGATTATTCCTGATGCGCTGGAACTGAATTTCCAAACCGCAGGAGGGGGGGCAGAGTTTGGGAAAATATTTGTTGAGCTGGGCGACACGACCGCCGAGGAAAGGTGTTTTCTCGACTATATAGACATCATGCCCCAGTTCCGCCGCTTCTATGGCAGCTGTCAGGCCTGAAAAGCCGCCACCGACGACGAGAATGGCATTGGACATCCTGGTTATCCTCCTACGTTTCGGCATTAAAAGGGGGAGAACCCCCTGTAAAGGCGATTCTCCCCCTCAAAGTCCGTCAGTGAATACTAGTCAGGGATGATCTGATAGTAAGCCTTCTTGAACACCTTGGTTTCGCCGGTCTTGGGGTCGAAACGGGAGTTGACGAAGCACTTCCACTTGGTGTCGTCGAGAGCCATGAAGTCAGCGCGATAGTAGAAGCCGGGGTAACGGGTCTCTTCGCGGAACGCGATGTGCTGCATGTGCAGGCGCACGGTCCACAGACGATGGTAGTTCTCCCAGCAGCGGAGCAGTTCATGGAGGTCGCGGGCAGCCAGCTTCTTGGAGTCTTCCTCGAGCATGCCGAGGAGGAAGAAGCCGGTGTCAAGGCTGGCCTTGGAGGTCATGTAGTAGGTGGAAACGCCGGCGCCGTATTCATCGGTGCACTTGATGAGGCGCATCATGAAGTTGCGGGGCGAGATGAAGTTGGGGTTCACGACGCAGTCGGTGGAGGCGTCCTTGAACTCCTGGTAGGTGTAGTAAGGCTGGTAGATTTCCTTCTTCAGAGCTTCGGGATCGGCGTCGAGCTCGGGCTTGAAGTCGGCATGGTCGCGCACGTAGCGGACGGCGGCCTTGGCAGCCATACGGCCTTCAACGTGAGAGCCGGAGGAGAACTTGTGGCCGGAAGCGCCCACGCCGTCAGCGCAGGTGAAGAGGCCGTCGACGGTGGTCATGCGGTTGTAGACCTTGCCGTTGGCAGCTTTGATTTTGTATTCGTCCGGGACCCAGTCTTCGTCAGGACCGGAAGCCCAGATGCCGCAGCAGCCGGAGTGGGAGCCGAGGAGGTAGGGCTCGGTCGGCATGATTTCGGAACCGCGGTTTTCAGGGGCGGTGTTGGTGGCAGCCCACAGGTTGGCCTGGCCAACGCACATGTCGAGGAAGTCTTCCCAAGCTTCGGACTCGAGGTCTTTCTGCTCTTCTTCGTTCAGGGTGGCGAAGGTGTTCAGAAGGGCGGTCTTGGTGTCCATGTAGATGGGGCCGCGGCCTTCGCGCATTTCACGAAGCTGCATGTGGTTGCGGAGGCAGGTGGGGACAACCTTACCGGTCGCGTAGCCGCGATCCTGGTAGGGCTTCAGCATGGCCTTGTTGGTCACGCAGTAGTCTTCGCCCTTCGCGTTGGTGGCTTTCGCCTTGAAGAGCAGGAACCAGGCGCCGACCGGGCCGTAGCCGTCCTTGAAGCGGGCGGGCACGAAGCGGTTTTCCATCATGGTCATTTCGGCGCCAACCTGGGCACACATCGTGTAGGTGGAGCCGGCGTTCCACACGGGATACCAGGCGCGGCCCATGCCTTCACCGGTGGAGCGGGGGCGGTAGATGTTGACGGCGCCGCCGCAGCACACGATCATCGCGTTGGTGCGGAAGATGTGGACTTTGTTCTCACGGGTGGAGAAGCCCACGGCACCGGCGATGCGGTTGGGGGTGTTCTTGTCGAGGAGCAGCTTCACGACGAAGCAGCGCTCGAGGAGGCGATCCTCGCCGAGGGCGTTCTTGGCGGCCTCAGCGACGATGCATTTGTAGGACTCGCCGTTGATCATGATCTGCCAGCGGCCGGAACGGACGGGGGAGGCGCCGTTGCGGAGGGTCTTGCCCTGGTCCTTGGCCTGCTGGCCGTTCAGGTTGTGGCCGTCGTCGGATTTAGCCCAGATGGGAAGGCCCCAGTCCTGGAACAGTTTGACGGAGTCGTCAACGTGGCGGCCTACGTCGAAGATGAGGTCTTCGCGGACCAGGCCCATGAGGTCGGTGCGGACCATGCGGACGTAGTCGTCAGCGGTGTTGTTTTCGAGGAAGGTGTTGATGGCGGACAGGCCCTGGGCCACGGCACCGGAACGCTCGAGGGCGGCTTTGTCCACGAGGAGGATCTTCTGGCCGAGCGGATCGCCCCAGCGCACAGCCTCAACAGCGGCGCCGGTGGCACCCATGCCACCGCCAACGATGAGCAGGTCAACGTCATGTTCCTGGATGGTGGGCTCAGCAATGGCAACGCCGCGAGGCGCTTCCTTAACAGGGATCATAGGCATGATGAGTTACTCCTATTGTTCTTCAAACAATACAGTTGGTACGCTAGGACCGAACTAGAAGGTAGCGGACTTGTCGGCTTCAGCCACTTCGAACTTCTTGCCGAGCACAGCCTGGGGCTTCGCGAGTTCCTTCTCGGTGTAGAGAAGCTCGTTGTCCAGATCGCCCTTGTCGTCCCAACCCTCGAAGGGTTTGATGGAGCCTTCAGGAGTAGTGCGGATGGGGAACTTGAAGCGTTTGGTGCTGCCATCGCGGAAGTTGACGGTCCACATGATGGAGTCCGCAGAACGCATAGGAATACAGGTGCCACCCATGGGAGCGAAGTCAGCGTAGGGGCGGGCGGTGATGGCGCCCTGAGGGCAGATTTTCACGCAGGAATAGCATTCCCAGCAGGCGTCGGGTTCCTGGTTGTAGGCTCTCATGGCATCCGGATCCAGGATCATCAGATCGTTGGGGCAGATGTACATGCAGGCCGTCTTTTCGCCGCCCTTGCAACCGTCGCATTTGGACGGATCAACAAACGTAGGCATACGTTCCTCCAGCTCTAAAAAGGTTGATTTGGAAGCCGGTCGAAAACAGCGCTTCGCTGCCCGGCTATCCGCATTAACATAAAAGCTTCCCCGAAAAAAGGAAAGCGGTTGGTGCCAAGGCAAGGCGGAAAAAGAAGAAGTTTCTTCTCCGCTGGTGAATTTCGTAACAAGCTATTGGCACTGAGTCAACCCCGCCTCGCCATCTTTTGCGGGCCGCAGGAGGGTGCTTCCAGCATTCCAGCCTAGAGTCAAGCCAGTTTGCGCTCGAGATAATTATTTTTTTCACAAGCTCGCCTTCTGCATCTGCCTTGCAAGGATGGGGTCTCCTATAGTATTCACCATGCGTCGCCTCTGGTGGCATTCTTTCTCAACACACTGAAAACACGGGCAGTTTCCTTCAGGGCTTTCCATCCTTCCGCCCCCTTGCCCGCACCTCCCCATCCAGCAATTTCATAAGGAAGCAATACTGATGCGCGATGCCTATCAGGACAGACCCCGCCGCCCGCTGCGCGAGACCGTGTGCGAGATGGACCGGGACATACTCAGGCTCGTCATGCGCCGCCACAACATGCTCAAGCGCATGGCCGGCCCCAAGGGCCATCTTGACAACCGCGAGGAGAAGCAGATCCGCGAAGCCTGGGAAAGCGCCGTCGCGAAGGTCAGCAACGATCCCAAGCTCTCCGGCCTTTTCTTCTCCCTCATGCAGGAGGTCACCTTCCTTCCGAAGCCGGGCGAGGACGGCGAGCAGCGCCGGGAGGCCTTCAACCTTGCGCCCGCCCAGCAGCCCGTGAAGATCGACATGGAGGCCCCCGCCTCCTGCCGGGCCACCCGGGCATGGATCTCCCTGGCCGCGGCCTCGGGGCAGCCCGTGAAGCTTGCCAGCTCGCTGATGAACGATGCCATCTACGACTGCCTCAAGATGTTCAACCAGATGGGCGCCTCCATCATCCGCAGCGGCGACGCAGTGGAGGCCCTGCCTGCCGCTCCCTGCGGAACGCCCGACAAGGTCATCTACTCCGGCGCCTCCGCCTTCAACTTCTACCTCGCCCTCGGCCACTACCTGGGACGCCCCAGCCACGCCAAGTTCTCGGGCGACAGCCAGATGCGCATGGAAGGCCTCGATGCCGTCGTCTCCTTCGTTCCCCAGCTCGGCGCGCGCCTCGTGCACGTCATCCCCAAGGGCGAAGGACTGCCCGTGCGCATCGAAAGCTCGGGCCTGCTCCCCGACGCCATCGACTTCCCCGACGCCGTGCCTGGCGAGTTCATCGAAGGCATGCTCCTTGCCGCTCCCTTCTACGAAAAGCCCGTCGCCTTCCGCTTCGGATCCCATCCGGACAGCGCCCGCATCGAGGCGCGCATCCTGCCCCTGCTGGCAGCCTGCGGCGCCAGCGTGGAAGGCAATTGTGAAAATCTTCACATAACGCCGTCGAAGATCGCCCTCCCCCGCGAGCCCAAGCTCGCCATGGAGCCGGAGCTGGCCGTCTTCCTGCTGGCGCTGGCGCCCGCCCTCTCGGGCAGAGTCCGCCTCGCCGGCCAATGGCCCAGCTCCCCTGAAGCCGAGGCCGCCAGGGATCTCTTCAGGCAGGCGGGCGTCCCGTTCAGCGCCGGCTCCGACTCAGCCAGCATCGAATGCGGCGCGGAGGTTTCGATTCCCGAAGCCGGCCTCGAGCTGCCCGAAGCTCTGCCTGGGGAATGGCTGCCGCTTGCCATGGCGCTCACCTGCCTCTGCGCCCTGAGGAAGAAGCAGGCCAGAATGCCGCAGGGCTACGAGCCCGGCAGCGAGCGCTTTGCCGAAGCAGAGGCCTTTGCCCGCGCCTGCGGCCTCGAGGTCGAGGAGGATGGCGCCGTCGTCTGGGCCAAGCCCGTTGCGCTCAAGCGCGAGGACGGCGAAGGCGGCGAGCGCGAGGAGTACGTGACCATTCACCAGGTCTGGCCGGCCCCCTCGGCGGCCTGGGCCTGCGCCCTCGCCGTGTGCGCCTGCGCCCGCCCCGAGCCGCATCACGGCTTCCGCCTGAACAACCCGGGCATACTCACCACGCTCTATCCCGGCTTCTGGGCACTCTACAACGCCCTGCCCGAGCCTCAGATCCGCAAGCCGGAAGTCCAGCCCCAGCCCAAGGAGCGCCGCCGCATCCGCACCAATGCCCAGGCCCAGCTGACGCCCCGCGACGAAGACGACGAGTAGTCCGCATCCCCCTGGGAGCCCCCCCCTGAGAGAACGCAAAGCGCCTGCCGAACCGCGCAACGGTCCGGCAGGCGCTTTTTGAAAGGCTCCGGCTCCGGGGAGGCCCCCCCGGCCAGCCCTTGTCTAGGGCTTTTCCACCGTAAAGACGTAGGTGGCGGTTTCCAGCGGCGCAGCGACGCCGGACTTGCGGGCCGCCACCGTAAACATGTACTGGGCGGTCTCCCCCTTCTTGGGGCAGGGGCCGCGGTAGCTGTTCGTCAGGGCACCCTCGGGAATGGAGTCCATGCCGTCATCGGCAAGCCCGTTGAAGCGCCAGGTTCCGCCACCCATGAACAAGCCGCTCTCGCCGAGGCGATCCAGACGGACTTCGTAGTAGTCCGTGTCATGCGGCGGGTTGGCGATGGTGATCTCGGGAGAGAACTTCGAGCAGTAGTGGACCTCGTGCACTTCTGCAGTGACGTGCATCCCGCTTTCCTCGGGAGCATCCTGCCAGCTGCAGCCACCGGCAAGGGCAAAGACCGCGAGGAATGCAGGCAGAGCCCGCCGGCAAGGGGAAATCTGGGACATGGAAACCTCCCGAAAAAAAATGTAGCTTGCCTGTACTACCCTAACCGCCACAGGAAGACAAGAATTCAAGGAGTCTCGTTACATGGCACAACTTCTTTCCAGCGCCGTCCAAGGCTACATGGCCAATTCCTCCATGATCCGCAAGATGTTTGAGCAGGGCATTCAGCTCAAAAAGCAGTACGGCGAGGACAAGGTCTACGACTTCTCCCTCGGCAACCCCGATCTGCCTGCGCCCAAGGCCGTCGTCGACGGCCTCAAGGCCTTTGCCGAAAGCGCCGGCAAGCCCTTCTCCTTCGGCTACACGCCCAACGCCGGCGCCCCCTGGGCCAGGGAGGCGCTCGCCAAGTGGATCTCCGCCGATCAGGGCGTGGAGCTGGCAGCCGGCGACGTGCTGCTCAGCGCGGGCGCGGCCTCGGCGCTCAACGCCGTCCTCAGAGCCGTCTTCAACCCCGGCGAGGAGCTCATCGCCTTCGCCCCCTACTTCGTCGAGTACGACTTCTACGTGGCCAACCACGGGGGGCATCTTACCCGCGTCATGACGCAGAAGGACACCTTCCGCCCCGACGTCGAGGCCCTCGAAAAGGCCATTTCCGCCAAGACCCGCGCGGTCATCGTCAACTCCCCCAACAATCCGACGGGCGTCGTCTACACCCTGGACGAGATGAAGGCCATCTGCGCCCTGCTCGAGCGCAAGAGCGCCGAAGTCGGCCATCCCATCTGGCTGCTCTGCGACGAACCCTACCGCTTCCTGGCCTACGACGGCTGCGAGGTGCCCTCCGTGCTGCCGCTCTACCGCTACGCCGTGGTCTTGAGCTCCTTCTCCAAGAACATGTCCCTGCCCGGCGAGCGCATAGGCTACGCGGCCCTCTCCCCGCTGCTCGAGGAGCGCGCCGAGCTCATGGCAGCCATCACCCTCACCAACCGCATTCTGGGCTACGTCAACGCCCCCATCGTCGGCCAGCACATCATGGTGGCCGCCCTCGGCAGCGCCGTCGACAGGGACGTCTACCTGCGCCGCCGCGACGCCATGGCCGACGTGCTGACTCAGGCCGGCATCGAATTCACCCTGCCCAAGGGCGCCTTCTACTTCTTCCCCAAGGCTCCCGGCGGCGACGACAAGGCCTTCGTGGCAGCCCTCGCCGAAGAGCGCGTCCTCGGCGTGCCCGGCTCCGGCTTCGGCTGCCCCGGCTTCTTCAGGCTTGCCTTCTGCGTCGATGAGAAGGTGATCCGCAATTCGGCCGAAGGCTTTGCCAAGGCCCGCGCCAAGTTCGCCTAGCACGCCAGGTTCGGGCTTTTTCGGCAGGCCCGCCGCCCGGAGGCTGTCCGGACGGCGGGCCTGTCCGCATCCCCCTTCCGGCGCGGAGCAAGCACCCTTTCCGCGCCGTCCCGGAGACCGCCATGCAGCACGACTATCTCATCCTCCACGGCATCAACCTCAACATGTTCGGCAGGCGCGACCCCGCCGTCTACGGAACGGCAACCCTCGAAGACATCAACAAGCTCCTCTACAGCTACGCCGGCCAGATGGGCGTGAAGATAGAGTGCTACCAGACCAACAGCGAGGCGGGTTTCGTGGAGCGCATCCACCGCTCCCTCGACGACGGCACGAGAGGCATCGTCGTCAACGCCGGCGCCTGGACCCACTACAGCTACGGCATTCTGGACGCCCTCGACATCCTGCCCTTTCCCGTGGTCGAGGTGCACATGTCCCACGTCTCCGGCCGCGAGGAATTCCGGCGCAAGTCCGTCATCGCGCCGGCCTGCTGCGGCTGCATCGAGGGCTTCGGCGCCTACAGCTACGCCCTGGGACTCATGGCTCTGGACGAAGCCGTGCGCGAGCGCGACGACATCCGGCGGCGTGCCGAGGAGGTCCACGGCGAAAAGCCGGGCGGGCGCGGCTTCATTGATCCCTTCGCCTTCAACTAGCCGCCCTTCGGCGCGCCTGCCTGGATCCTCTCGGGAAGGCGGGCGCTGCACCCGGAAGCTCACAGCGGCACATTCAGGGCAAAGACTAGCCTTTGCCCTGCAATAATCGTAAGATAGAAGGAGCCCCCTGTGTCCTCAAAGGCGCTTCCTGCCTTTTCGTTCCACTCCCATGGAGGTCTGGACGCCAGGGGAAGGGCTATCCCTGTCTTTTCGCGAAGGCGCCCGGCATGAGGCATCCCTGCCGGCCCTTCGCCGCGAAGATCGCCACGGCCACGAGCCTTTATGCGGACCTGCCCCGCAGGCGCCGCGTCGGAGGAAAATTGATGAACGAAACCATCGACCTCATCCGTTCGAAAGATCCCACCTTCCAGCAGGAAGTGGAAGCTGAAAGCGGACAGAACATCAGCAACTGCTACCAGTGCGGCAACTGCACCGCCGGCTGCCCCGCCGCGCTCGACTACGACATGATGCCCAACCAGGTCATGCGCGGCATCCAGCTGGGCCTCAGGGACAAAGTGCTCGGCTCCCAGGCCATCTACATGTGCCTGTCCTGCAGCACCTGCTCCCTGCGCTGCCCCAACAGCATCGACATCGCCGGCGTCATGGAGACCCTGCGCCACATGGCCCGCCGCACCAACAAGGTCGGCGTCAAGCGCGTCGAGAAATTCTGGCTCTCCTTCCTGGACACCGTCCGCGCCTTCGGACGCAGCTACGAGATCGGCACCATGGCCCTGTACATGCTGCGCTCCCTGCGCTTCTGGACCGACGTCGATCTGGCTCCCAAGGCCCTCATGAAGCAGAAGCTCGGCCTCAAGCCCCACGTCATCCCCAGCAAGGAAAGCGTTGAAGCCGTCGGGCGCATCTTCAAGCGCTACCAGGAACGCGCCAAGCGCGAGGGAGTCCGTCCATGAAAATAGCCTACTATCCCGGATGTTCGGCCAAGGGTTCCTCCCTTGACTACGAACTTTCCACCCAGGCGGTCCTGAAGGCCCTGGGCATCAAGACTGTCGAAATCGCCGACTGGAACTGCTGCGGCTCCACGCCCGCCCATGCGGTCGCCACGGACCTCTCCACGGCCCTGTGCACCCGCAACCTCGCCCTGGCGGCGAGGCAGGGCGCGGACCTCATTGCCACTTCCTGTCCCTCCTGTCTTTCCAACCACAAGCACGCCTACGTGCGCATGCAGGATCCCGACTTCCGCACCCGTGTGAACGAGCTGCTCGACGAGCCCGCCCCCGAGGAGCTGCCGGAGATGACCTCCGTCATGCAGCTCATCGCGCAGCAGTGCGACTCCGACCAGATCAAGAGCCGCGCGACCCAGTCCCTCGCCGGCATCAAAATCGCCCCCTACTACGGCTGCCTCATGAGCCGGCCCGCCGAGCTCATGCAGTTCGGCGATCCTGAGAACCCCACGCTCATGGAAAGCCTGCTCGCCAGCTGCGGCGCGGACGACATCCTCGACTTCCCGCTGAAAACCGAGTGCTGCGGCGCCTCCGCCGGCATTCCGCACCGCCCCCTGACGGCCCGCAACTCCGGACGCATCCTGCAGCTTGCGACCAACATGGGCGCCGACTGCATCGCCGTGTGCTGCCCCCTCTGCCAGATGAACCTTGACCTGCGCCAGAAGCAGGCCGGCAAAGCCGAAGGGACCAAGTTCAACATTCCCGTTCTCTACTTCACGCAGCTCATGGGCATCGCCTTCGGCTGCGACGCTGACAGCCTCGGCCTGAACAAGCTCTGCGTCAGCGCCGACAGGATCACCGACAAGATCCACGCCCTCAGCACCGCGGCCCAGGAAGCCGCCCAAGGAGGCAAGGCATGAGGATAGGCGTTTTCGTCTGCCACTGCGGCAGCAACATCGCAGGCACAGTCGACTGTGCCCAGGTCGCCAAAAATGCTCTCGACTTCCCTGAAGTCGTCTACGCCACCGACCTGATGTACACCTGCGCCGAACCCGGCCAGGCCGCCATCGAGCAGGCCATCCACGAGCACCGCCTCACCGGCGTCGTCGTTGCCTCCTGCTCTCCGCGCATGCACGAGCCCACCTTCCGCCGCACCGTCGAGCGCGCCGGCCTGAACCGGTACATGTTCGAAATGGCGAACATCCGCGAGCATGTCTCCTGGATCGGCAAGGACAAGGAGCCCAACACCAACAAGGCCACCGAGCTCGTCAGCATCGCCGTGGCGAAGCTGCGCAACAACCGCCCGCTCTTCGCCCAGCGCTTCGACATCAACAAGCGCGTGCTCGTCATCGGCGGCGGCGTTGCCGGCATCCAGGCAGCCCTCGACTGCGCCGACGCCGGCATCCAGGTCGTCATGGTCGAGCGCGAGCCCACCATCGGCGGCAAGATGGCCAAGCTCGACAAGACCTTCCCCACCGTCGACTGCGCGGCCTGCATTCTCGGCCCCAAGATGGTGGACGTGTCCCAGAACCCCAACATCACCCTCTACGCGTACTCCGAGATCGAGGACATCTCCGGCTACGTGGGCAACTTCGACGTCAAGATCAGGAAGCGCGCCACCTACGTCGACTGGTCCCAGTGCACCGGCTGCGGCACCTGCACCGAGAAGTGCCCGAGCAAGAAGGTGCCTGACCGCTTCAACGAGAACGTGGGCTTCACCACCGCCATCAACATCCCCTTCCCCCAGGCCATTCCGAAACGCGCCTCCATCAATCCCGACTACTGCAGGAAGCTCACCACGGGCAAATGCGGCGTCTGCGCCAAGGTGTGCCCCACCAAGGCCATCAACTACGAGATGAAGGACGAGATCATCACCGAGAAGGTGGGCGCCGTCATCGCCGCCACCGGCTACGATCTCATGGACTGGACCGTGTACGAGCAGTACGGCGGCGGCAAGTACCCCGACGTCATCACCTCCCTGCAGTACGAGCGCATGCTCAACGCCTCCGGCCCCACCGGCGGCCACATCGTGCGCCCCTCCGACCACAAGGAGCCCAAGAAGGTCGTCTTCATCCAGTGCGTCGGCTCCAGAGACAAGTCCATCGGCCGGCCGCTGTGCTCCGGCTTCTGCTGCATGTACACGGCCAAGCAGGCCGTCCTCACCAAGGACCACATCCCTGATTCCCAGCCCTACGTCTTCTATATGGACATCCGCTCCGTGGGCAAGGGCTACGACGAGTTCACCCGCCGCGCCGTCGAAGAGTACGGCGTCGAGTACATCCGCGGCCGCGTGTCCAAAATCTACCCCGACGGCAACGGCCAGTACGTGGTCTGCGGCGCGGACACCCTGCTCGGCCAGCCCGTCCAGGTGACCTGCGACCTCGTCGTCCTCGCCGTGGGCATCAACGCCAGCAAGGGCGCCGGGCAGCTCGCCGAGAAGCTGCGCATCTCCTACGACCAGTACGGCTTCTTCATGGAAAGCCATCCCAAGCTGCGTCCCGTGGAGACCAACACCGCAGGCGTGTTCCTCGCCGGCGTGTGCCAGGGCACCAAGGACATCCCGAACTCCGTCTCGCAGGGTTCCGGCGCGGCGGCCAAGGTCATGGCCCTCTTCAGCCACGACAAGCTGGAAAACGACCCGCAGATCGCCCACGTGAACGTCAGCCGGTGCGTGGACTGCGGCAAGTGCATCAAGTGCTGCCCCTTCGGCGCCATCAAGGAAGAGGCCTTCCGCGGCGTGCTCAAAGCCAAGGTCATCGACACCGTCTGCCAGGGCTGCGGCATATGCACCTCCACCTGCCCGCAGGGTGCCATCCAGCTCTCCCACGCCACCGACAACGAGATTCTCGCGGAGGTTAACACGTTATGCCAGTTCTAGAAGGCAAAGAGCTCAGGATTGTTGCGTTCCTGTGCAACTGGTGCTCCTACGGGGGCGCCGACACGGCCGGCGTGGCCCGCGCCACCCAGCCCACCGACCTCAGGATCATCCGCGTCCCCTGCTCCGGGCGCATCGACCCCCTCTTCATTCTCAGGGCTCTCGTGAACGGCGCTGACGGCGTGCTCGTCTCCGGCTGCCACCCCAACGACTGCCACTACTCGGCCGGCAACTTCTTTGCCCGCCGCCGCCTCGAGGTGCTCAAGCGCTTCCTCCCGGTGCTCGGCATCGACGACCGCCGCTTCGAGTACACCTGGGTCTCCGCGTCTGAAGGCGCCCGCTGGCAGCAGGTCGTGACCAACTTCACCGACCGCATCCACAAGCTCGGCCCCGCGCCCCGTCTCGAGAACGCCGAGCCGCTGCTCCAGGTCGCCGACATGGCCCTGCAGCCCCTGCGTCCCCTCGGCACCGGCCAGAACGCCAGGCTCGACGAGCTCAAGGCCGCCATCAAAAAGCACTTCCAGGACAAGGACCTCGACGTCGTCATCGGCTGGCAGCAGGCCGACGACGAGGCCCACACCGTCCCGCTCTTCATGCGCTCGGAAGAAGACGTCGACAAGCTCGTCTGGGGCCCCTTCAACGTCAACAACCCGGCCACCTACCTCAACCAGCTCATCGGCCGCGACCAGCCCCAGGACAAGCTGAAGAAAGTCGGCATCGTCTGCAAGGGCTGCGACTCCCGCTCCGTCGTCGAGCTCCTGCAGGAGAACCTCATCCCCAGGGAGAACGTCGTCATCTTCGCCCTGCCCTGCGAAGGCACCTTCGACATGGCTCGCGTCAACCAGGAGCTGGGCCGCTACGGCAAGATCGACAGCGTCTCCTTCGACGGCCAGGCCGCAACCATCGTGGCCGACGGCAAGGAGCACCGCATCGCCATCGCCGACTGCGCCCAGGGCAAGTGCTACAACTGCGCCATGCCCCTGGCCCAGCACGCCGACGAGGCCTTCGGCGAAGCCCCGGCCATCGCGGGCTCTCCCGCGACACCGCCCGAGCTCGCCATGCTCGACAAGATGAGCCTCGAGCAGCGCTTCAGCTTCTGGAAGGGCCAGATGGACCGCTGCATCCGCTGCTACGCCTGCCGCAACGCCTGTCCCATGTGCGTGTGCAAGGACTACTGCATCGCCGAGACCCGCGATCCGCACTTCATCACGCAGGAGAACACGGTCCGCGAAAAGCTCTACTTCCAGTGCATTCACGCCATGCACCTTGCCGGCCGCTGCACGGGCTGCGGCGAGTGCCAGCGGGCCTGTCCCGTCGGCATTCCGATCCTGGCCCTGCGCCAGCAGATCGCGCGCGCCGTGGCCGAACTCTTCGACGGCTACCAGAGCGGCATGGATCCCGAAGCCAATCCGCCCCTGCTCGGCTACGAAGTCGAGGAAAAGAACATCAAGCAGAGGGAGCTGTAAGAGATGCCTACCTATCGTTTTGCCAAGAAATCGGATCTTCCGGCCCTCCTCGCGTACCTCGCCAAGGACAACCGCGTGCTCGTCCCCGTGGAGAAGCCTGCCGTCAAGCAGTCGATCGTCTTCGAGGAATGGAAGGAAGGCAAGGACTTCACCATGGCCAAGGCAACCGTTCCCGCCAAGGCCGCCGTTCTTCCCCAGTGCGAAACGCTCCTGACCTACGAGAAGAAGGCCGATCCGGAGAAGCCCGGCGAGCGCCAGCTCGTGCTGGACGACACCATCCAGGCCGTCCCCACGGTCGTCTTCGCCACCAGGTCCTGCGATGCCAGGGGCTATGCCACACTGGACCGCCCCTACCTCAACGGCCCCATCAAAGATCCCTACTATGAAGCCAGGCGCAAGGCGCTCACCGTCTTCACCCTGACCTGCAACAGCGGCTGCAGCACCTGCTTCTGCCACTGGGTCGGCGCCGGTCCCTCCTCGCCGGAAGGATCCGACGTCCTCATGACTGAGCTTGCCGACGGCTACGTCCTGCAGGCCGTCACCGAGAAGGGCAAGGACGTGCTCGAGAAGAGCCCGCTGGAAGACGCGGCTTCGCGCGAGAAGGAAATGATGGACGTCCGCAAGGCGGCCTGGGCCACCCTGATCGCGAAGCCCGACCTTTCCGAAGCCCCCGACAAGGTGCTCGGCAAGTTCCGCGACCTCGACTTCTGGGAGAAGGAGTCCGACCGCTGCATCAACTGCGGCGCGTGCACCTACTTCTGCCCCAGCTGCTACTGCTTCAACATCACGGACGAAGGCTCCGGCGTCGGCAAGCCCGGACGTCGCCTGCGCACCTGGGACAACTGCATGAGCTCCCTCTTCACGAGGGAGGCCAGCGGCTACAATCCCCGTCCTACCAAGGCGACCCGCATGCGCCAGCGCGTAACGCACAAGTTCGCCACCTACCCTGAAAACTGGGGCGCCTTCTCCTGCATGGGCTGCGGCCGCTGCATCAGCAACTGTCCTGAGCGCATCGACATCCGCCAGATCGTCCTTGACGCCATGGCCGACGGCGCCGCCAAGTAGCGAGGTTAGCAATGGCTACCAAGAAAGCATCTGGCAAGGGCAAGAAGGCTGCCGGCACCAAGAAGCCGGCAGGCAAGAAGGACGTGAAGGCCGAGGTCAAGGAAGCCCAGGCTCCCAAGGCCGCAAAGAAAGCCAAGGCCCCTGCCGTCAAGGAAGAGGCCAAGGCCCCTGCGGTGAAGGCGGAGGCCAAGGTTCCCGCCGAGGCCGTCAAGTCCGAAGCCCCCGCCGTCAAGGAGAAGGCCAAGGTTCCCGCCGAGGCCGCCAAGGCCAAGGCCCCTGCTGTCAAGGAAGAGGCCAAGGCTCCCGCCGAGGCGGCCAAGGCCGAGGCCCCCGCGGTCAAGGAGGAGGCCAAGGCCCCTGCGGTGAAGGTGGAGGCTAAGGTTCCCGCCGAAGCCGCACCCGAGGCCCCCAAGGCCGAGCCTGCCGAGGCTCCCAAGGCAGAAGCCGCGCCCGAAGCGCCCAAGGCCGAGGCGCCCAAGAGCGAAGTCAAAAACGATGCCGAGGCCCCCAAGGCCGACGCATCTTCAGAAGAAATACAAGGGGCAGAGAAAAAAGTGAGCGCTAAAATCGTTCTCAAGCCGAACCCGGACGGCAGCAAGCTGACGCCGGTCGTTCCCCGCCCGATGATCCAGGGCAACCCCTACAAGCCCTACGTGGCCACTGTTGCCGAGGTCATCCGCGAGACGCACAACATCGTCACCCTGCGCCTCGTCATCGACGATCCCGAAGCCATGAAGAACTTCACCTACGAGCCCGGCCAGGTCGGGCAGGTGTCGGTCTTCGGCGTCGGCGAATCTACCTTCGTCATCAACACCCCGCCGTCCCAGAAGGACTATCTCCAGTTCTCCGTCATGCAGGCCGGCGAGGTCACCACCGCCATCCACGGCCTGTGCCAGGGCGACAAGGTCGGCGTCCGCGCTCCGCTCGGCCGCCCCTTCCCCTACCGCGACTGGAAGGGCAAGAACGTCTTCTTCATCGGCGGCGGCATCGGCATGGCCCCCATCCGCACCATCATGCTCCACCTGCTGGAGAACAAGGCCGACTACGGCAAGATCAGCCTCCTCTACGGCGGCAAGTCTCCGCAGGATCTGGCCTACAGCTACGAGCTGGAAGACTGGATGGCCCGCCCCGACCTCGACTGCACCCTGACCATCGACCGCGAGGCCGAAGGCTGGAAGCACAAGGTCGGCCTCATCCCCAACGTGCTGCGCGAACTCAAGCCCAGCCCCGACAACTGCATCGCCGTGCTCTGCGGACCGCCCATCATGATCCGCTTCACCCTGCAGGCTCTGGACGAGCTCGGCTTTGACCACGAGAACGTCTACACCACGCTGGAAAAGCGCATGAAGTGCGGCATCGGCATCTGCGGCCGCTGCGGCATTGGCGGCAAGTACGTCTGCCTCGACGGCCCCGTGTTCTCCCAGAAGGAACTCGACAACCTCCCGCCTGAACTCTAGCAGGCGAGGATCCCAAGCCAATAGGAAGGCCCGCCGGGAATCCCGGCGGGCCTTTTGCTTGCTTATGCAGACGGGAGCCTAGCGGATGCGGCAGTTGCCGTCCTTGCAGTCGTGGGTCGGAATGACGGGCGTGAGCTGCAGGAGCAGCACCTGCTCAGTCCCCTTGACCGACTCCGTGACCAGGGTGAGGCGCATGAGCCCACCCGGCAGGGGCGTGTCGTAGGTGGCTGTGAAGGTGCCGTTGCCGGTAATGATGCGCACCGGCCCGGTGCGGCTTTCGCGCATGTTCATGAGCGACATGCCCATCACCTTGAAGTGCCTGGTCCGCACGGACTCGAGAAAGTGCGCCCTGTCCGCGATGTGGCCGCTGGAGGCGATGAAGACGAAGTTGGGTGCCAGCAGCCTTTCCAAAGCCTTGGCATCCGACTCGAGCAGGGCCTCGGTCATCAGGGCGCCGGCATCGGCCTTGGCCAGCGCGGGCAAAGGCGAGACAAGCTCCTGCATGCCAAGGCCGGCCAGAAGAAGGGCCGCCAGAGCCAGCCCGGCTGCGCGCCGGGGGAGCATGCGGGCGAAGCGGAGAATTGCGGTCTGCAGCATATCGAAGCCTCCTTGGAGCTGAGCCTTGCGCAAGGCGTGACGGTGCGCGCTTCAAGGCTGAAGCGCATGCCTAACGTTACGAACGCACCTTGCAGACGTCAAGACGGGCCTTCCTGCCGCTTTGTTCATCGACCCCTGCCAGCGCCTCCAGCAGGCAGAGCCGGACTTCCCGGCAAGGAACAACAAGCTGGCCCGTGTGCAGACGGTAGCCAAGCAGGCCGGCATGGACAAGCCGGAGCAGGCAGGCGTCCGTCGTGGAAGCCGCAAAGCCTTCCTTGAGGCCTGGCCTCGCGGCGAGTCGCTCCCGCCCTCCCTCCGCAAGGCGGGACAGCGCCCCGCAAAGCTCGGGCCGCCCTGCCAGCATGTCCGCCAGCAGGGTTTCCGCCCAGGGGCCGGCAAAGAAGCGTCCAGGACGGCGGACTTTCACAAAGCCTGCCACGGAAACGGGCGCAAACATGCGGGATGAAAGGTCCCATCTCCAGCCGCCGTGCCAAGCAAGGAGGCTTTCAAAGTCGAGCCCCTGTTCCTGGCAGATCCGGCGCACGCACGGCTCGCCCATGCCCGTCCAGGGGCCGAGGGGGCCGGGATTGCGCATGGTGAAGGAGGCGAAGCGGGGAAGGCCTGCCATGAGGCCGGGACAGCGCTCCAGCGGGGCCTCGCCAAAGAGGCAGACGAGCGCCCAGGCTTCCCGCGCCCGGCAGAGGCCTTCGAGCAGGGCGCAATAGCGGGCAAGGCAGGGCCCCGCCAGCCAGGGTGCCTCCAGCGGGGCGTCCCAGCCGTCCACGACAAGGACGAACTGGCCTTGCCGGTGCCGGCAGACCTCCTGCAGCGCGCAGGCCAAGGAGGCGTTCGGGAAGCCGAGGCAGGCTGCCGCCTGGCCTTCCAGCCGGACTATGAAGGCCTCCCCGCCCCTGCTTTCAGCAAGCAGGGCCTCCATGTCCAGAAAGACGGTCTGAAAGCCTGTGCCCGAGCTCTTGAAGCAGAGCGTCCTTTCGGCTTCGAGCCCGGCAAGGAAACGGCCTCCATGCGGACCGAAGCCTGATGCCAGCAGACAGGCGTCGGCGCTCTTGCCGAAGCCTCGGGGCCTGCTGATGCAGGCAAAGCGGCCTTCCGTTCCGCAGAGCTTGGCAAACAGGGCCAGCATGCCGGACTTGTCGGCAAAGCAGGGCTGCTCCCGAAGCCGCCTGAAGGCCGCTTCAGCGGCCGGTTCGGCTCCGGCATCCTGGCCGCAGGATGACGCCCATTCCTTCATGGCGAGGCTCCCTTGCGCAGCGAGCCGCCCCGGAAGGTTCCGGAACGGCTCGCAGCGTGCATTATTGCCTGTGCCTGGCAGGGCCTAGAAGCCCTTTTCCAGCGGAGGCCAGACGAAGCTGTCCGGCGCCTGGCCTGCCAGCTCCCTGTCGGCTTGGGCGACATGGACCTGGCGGCCTTCAACGCGGATGCGGCCTTCGGCAAACCACTGGATGGCCTGGGGATAGATGCGGTGTTCCATTCTGTGGACGCGGGCCATGAGGTCGTCTTCGCTGTCGCCGGCATTGCAGGGCACGGCGGCCTGGATGATGACGGGGCCAGAATCCACCTTCATCTCGACGATGTGCACCGTGCAGCCGGAGAGCTTCACCCCGTAGTCCACGGCATCGTGGCCGGCATGGATGCTGCCGCTGAAGCCGGGCAGGAGCGAGGGATGGATGTTGACGACCCGGTGCGGGAAGGCAGAGAGGAAGTCGTCGGTCAAAAGGCGCATGTAGCCGGCGAGCACGACCAGCTCAGCCCCGCTCTTCCGGATTTCCTCCGCCATGGCGCGGTCGAAGCTGGCGCGGTCAGGGAAGGCGGTGTGGTCCAGCATCCTGGAGGGGATGCCGGCCGCCTCGGCGCGCTGGAGCACGCGGGCGCCGGGACGGTTGCAGAAGACGAGGCGGATGTCCACGTCGAGGACGCCGGCCTTCATGAGGTCTATCATGGCCTGGGCGTTGGTGCCGTTGCCGGAGGCCACGATGGCTATGGGAAGCGACATGCTCTTGGCTCCTTAGTTGTAGGTGTCGACCAGGGCCTGCACCAGCGCGGGGATGGTGTACTCCTCCGGCATGACGTCGCAGGGAAGGCCGTGTTTCGCGAGGGTCTTCGCCGTGACGGGACCGATGGCGGCCAGCTTGATTTCAGGATGCCTCTTCAGCTCGTCCGCCGACACGATGGCAAGGAAGTTCTCCACCGTGGAAGAAGAGCCGAAGGTGACGCAGTCGAGCCCGCCGGCCGCCAGCGCCTGCAGGAGCTCGTCCTTGCCGTCGCAGGCAGGCACCGTCTCGTACACGGGCACGACGTCCACCTCGGCGCCGGCTTTGCGCAGCTCCTCGGGGAGTATTTCGCGCGCCTTGGCAGCCCTTGGCAGAAGGAAGCGCGTGCCCTTGAGGCCGCCCTGCTTCGTCAGGCCCTCGATGACGCCCTCGGCCACGTACTTTGCCGGCACGAAGTCAGGGTAGATGCCGCGTTCCTCCAGCTCCCTGGCCGTGGCGGGGCCGATGGCGCAGACCTTGCAGGCATGGAGGGCGCGGGCGTCCAGCCCCTTGCGGCGCAGGCTGTCCCAGAAGACCTTCACGCCGTTGACCGAGGTGAAGACCACCCACTGGTAGTCCGCAAGGCCGGCAATGGCGCGGTCCAGAGGGGCCAGGTCGGCCAGAGGCTCGATGCGTATGGTCGGGCACTGGATGACGGCTGCGCCAAGCGCCGTCAAGCTGGCGGCCAGGCCGCTGGCCTGGGCGCGGGCGCGGGTGACCACGATGCGGCGGCCGAGCAGCGGCTTCTTCTCGAACCAGCCGAGCTCGTCGTGCAGGGTGCAGACGGCGCCCACGACGATGACGGAGGGATTGGTGAACTTCTCCCGCACGGCTGCCGCAGGCAGGTCGGCAATGGTGCTTACGAGGGAGCGCTGGAAGGGGGTGGTCCCGCGGTAGACGAGGGCCGCCGGCGTGGCGGGATCCATGCCTGCCTCGACGAGGCGCCTTGCAATGTCGGGCAGGTTCTTCATGCCCATGAGGAAGACCAGGGTCGAGGCGCTGCGGGCCAGAGCCGGCCAGTCGATGGCGCTCTTGGCCTTGTCGGGGTTCTCGTGGCCCGTCACGATGGTCACGGAGGAGGAGAAGTCCCTGTGGGTCAGCGGAATGCCGGCATAGGCAGGGGCCGCGATGGACGAGCTGATGCCGGGAATCTCCTCGAAGTCCACGCCGGCCTTGAGCAGCTCCTGGGCCTCTTCGCCGCCTCGGCCGAAGATGTAGGGATCGCCGCCCTTGAGGCGGGCCACGTCCTTGCCTTCCCTCGCCTTGTCCACGAGCAGCTGGTTGATCTGCCACTGGCTCATGGCGTGCTGGTCGGCAATCTTGCCGACGTAGATCTTCTCAGCGTCAGGACGGGCGTAGTCGAGGAAGGAGGCATTGGCGAGGGCGTCGTAGACGACGACGTCGGCCGAGGCCAGCACGTCGCGGGCCTTGAGGGTCAGCAGGCCCGGATCGCCGGGACCTGCGCCGATAAGATACACTTTGGCCATTATTCAACTCCTCCCCTGGCGAGTTCCAGCAGGGTCCTGGCCGCGAAGCCGGTCGCGCCGGCAGGGCACAGGGGGCTGTCCGCATCGCGCCAGTCGACGCCGGCAATGTCGAGGTGCGCCCAGGCGACGTCCTTCTTGACGAAGTGTCCGAGGAAGAGGGCAGCCGTGATGGCTCCGCCCTCGCGGGAGCTTGCGGTGTGGCAGATGTCGGCGCAGGTGCTCTTGAGCTTGGCCTTGTATCCGGCCCACAGGGGCAGGCGCCAGCAGTCCTCACCTGCGCAGGCGGCCGCGCTCTGGACGGCCTGGGCCAGCCTGTCGTCCGAGCTGAAGAGCCCTGCCAGCCCGTCGCCCAGCGCCACGGCGCAGGCGCCGGTGAGCGTGGCGACGTCGACGAGGCACTTGGGCTTCCAGGCCTTCTGGGCGTAGGCCAGGGCATCGCAGAGCACGAGGCGTCCTTCGGCATCGGTGTTGACTATCTCGACGCTGTCGCCGGCAAGGCTCTGCACGACGTCGCCGGGATGCACGGCGCCGCCGTCCGGCATGTTCTCGGCCAGGGCCAGCAGGCCGACGAAGCGGCCGGGCACCTCTTCCCTGGCCAGGTGGAGCAGGGCCGCATAGGTGGCCGCCGCGCCCGTCATGTCGCACTTCATGGTGTGCATCTTGGCCGCCGGCTTGATGCTGATGCCGCCGGAATCGAAGGTGATGCCCTTGCCGACGAAGACGACGGGATCGGCATCCTCGTCGCCCTTGGCTGCGTACTCGAGCACGACCAGCCTCGGCGGGCGGCTTGCGCCCCTGCCCACGGCGAGGTGGCAGTTGAAGCCCTCGGCCTCAAGCCAGCGCTCGTCGCGCACGGTGCAGGAAAGGCGGGGCACGCCGGCCGTCTCGCGGCTCGCCTTGTCCGCGAAGTCGTCGGGATGAAGCAGGTTGGCCGGCGTATTGGCCAGATCCCGCGCCAGCATTACCGCTTCGGCGGCCGACTCGCCGCGGCGGGCGGCCTGGCGCAGGCTGTCGGGGACGTACTCGTCGAGGAAGCCGATAGTGAGGTAGTCCAGCGACTTGGGATCGTCCTCCCGGACCTTGCGCAGGGCAGTAAAGCTGTAGTTGCCGAGCATGCAGGCGTAGACGGCCTCCTCGAGCAGGCGCTCCTCAAGGCCGAAGCGCTTCAGGCAGAACACCGGCACGTCCACCGAGGCGAGGCGCAGCTCCTTGGCCTTGCGCACGCCCCTGGCAAATGCTTCGCGCAGGCGCCCGGGCGTGGGTTCCGCCTTGCCGAGCCCGATGAACATGACGCGCGAGAAGGGCAGATCCGGATGGCCGTAGACAATCTGGATCTCGTTCTTCCGGCCCGACACGTCGCGCATGCCGGGGGCAATGGCGAGGAAGGGCGCGGCCGCGTCCAGCTCGGGGCAGGTTTCCAGAATCTTCTCTCCCTGCACCACGGGCACCAGAGCTATGTCCGTTTTCCAGTTCTCGGCGCCGCCAGCCTGAAATCGTATATCCATAAACGCTCCTCTTGGCTTTTGTTGGCGCGGAAGTATACCCGCCATTCCACGCCCTGCCAAGGGCAACGGAAAGCGCGCCGAACGCTCCGGCAAGGCATCCCCCGCCCCCTTGCCGAGGGAAGCGATGGCGCCGCAGGCAGGCTTTCTGCACCTGCCAAGCCAGCGGCCAGCGGAGTGCGCCTTGACTTCCTCGGACATCAGGCAGATTGAGAGCCGTATCGGCAAAGGCATCCTGCCGGAGGAGCCCGGCATGACGTCGCACCCCCGCATCATCAACCTTAACCTTCCGCAGAGCCCCGCATGAAACACGCATTCCGCAAATCGATCCGCCTCGCCGGCATGCTCTTCCTCGCCCTGTCTCTCGCCGGCTGCAACGAGGCAAGCCCCAAGAAGTGCCTCGACGATGCCGCCAAGGCCTTGACCGCCAAGGACAGCGGCGCTTTTCTGACGCAACTCGACATCAATGCCTTTGCCGGCAACGAGATTGCCAACCTCAAGCTCAACAATAAGTATCTGAAGCATCTCTACGGCATCTGCGCGAAGGTCGGCTGCCAGGACAAGCTCAACGCCATCCTCGACATGGCCAGCGATCCCGCCAACCGGAAGGCCGAGGCTTTGGCGCAGGCCGTTGGCGTTGTGTCGGTCTTTCTGGACCGGGACGGCGAGTTCAGCGAGCTCATCGACAGAATAGTCAACATCGAGGGGCGGACAGTCAGCGCAGCCAGCCGCATGGTTTCCTCCGGCGAACTCGTCAACATGTGCACAAAGGCCCAGACGCCCGACTGTCCGTGGATTCCCCAGTCCCTGTCCAGCGCCGTCGTCAAGAACATCGACGACAGCCATGCCGTTGCCAAAGTGACGACGCCTGCCAGCATGACCAGCTGGCTTGCCCTGCGCAAGCAGGGCGATGCCTGGAAGATCGTCGGCAAGGCCATTCTCGAGGAAGACGCCGCCAGCTACTCGCTCGGCATGCTTCCCGCCACGCTGACTTCCGGCGCACGAGTGCGCTGAGGGAAGCCCCCGGCAAGGGCCTGAACCGCCGCGGATGCGCCGAAGCATGCCGGCGCCGGCGCACCTTCCCCACGGCCACCATGCTCCTCTACATTCACGTTCCGTTCTGCCGCAGGCGCTGCGGCTACTGCGCCTTCCACTCCCAGGCCCTCCCGGACGGCAGGATTCCCGAGGTCTACCTCGCCAGCCTGCTCGAGGAGATCAGGCGCTGGGCCGAGGCGCTTCCCCGTTCCTCCCTCGACCCCGTCGAGAGCATCTTCTTCGGCGGAGGCACGCCGAGCCTGCTCGAGGCGGCGCAGGTCGGCCTCGTGCTCGAGGAAATCGCCCGGCGCTTTGCCGTGGCGCCGGACTGCGAATGCACCCTGGAGGGCAACCCCGACTCCCTCGCCAGGCCGGGACTGCTGGCGGATCTGCGGGCCTGCGGGATCAGCCGCCTCTCCATGGGGGTGCAGAGCCTGGACGACCGTGAGCTCGCCATGCTCGGCCGCCTGCACACGGCCGCGCAATGCCGGGAGGTCGTCGCCCTTGCACGCCGGGCCGGCTTTGCCAATCTCTCCCTCGACCTCATGTGGTGCCTGCCGGGCCAGACCCCGCAGGGCTGGCTTGCCACGCTGAAGCAGGCCTGCGACCTTGCGCCTGAGCACCTTTCCGCCTACGCGCTCTCCATCGAGGAGGGAACGCCCTTCGAGGCCAGAAGCCTGGCCGGCGAACTCGCGCAGCCAGGCGAAGCCGAGGCCGAGGCCATGTTTCTCGAAGGCCGGGCCCTTCTCGAGGACAGGGGCTATGCGCAGTACGAGATCTCCAACTACGCCAGGGAGGGCTTCCGCTGCCGCCACAACCTCGGCTACTGGCAAGGCGTGGACTATCTGGGGCTTGGCCCCTCCGCCGTCTCCACCCTGAACGGCCGCCGCTGGACAGATCCGCCGGATCTGGAACGCTGGGCGCAGAACGTGGCCAGCGGCAGGCTGGCCGAGGATCCGGAAGCCATCACGCCCGCCGCACGGCTTTTGGAAACGGTGATGCTGCGCCTGCGGACCGCAGACGGCCTGCCCCTCGCCGGCTATGCGGCGCTTGCCGGCCGCTCCCTGCTGGAGGACGCAGGCGCCTTCCTCGGCGAACTCTGCCGGCAGGGGCTCCTCGTCATGGACAAAAAGCGCATTGCCCTCACGCCCCGCGGCATGCTCGTCTCCAGCGCCGTCACCTCGGAGCTTTTCCTGCGCCTTGAGCGCGCCGAGCTTGCACGAACCCCGACGCAGGGGCCTCGGCAATAGCGGGATGATGCCAGGGCCAGAAAGGCTAGAGCAGGCGCAGCTGGATTTCGGCAAGATGCTCCATCTGCTCCGTGATGCCGAGCGCTTCGGCGATGCCTGCGCCAGCCGTGCACAGGCCGTGGCCCTCCATGAAGACGGCTGGCGCCTTGGCGGCCGCCTTGCCCACGCTGTCTGCCAGACGATGCGAGCCCGGCGGATAGGCGCCGGCTATGGCAAGTTTGGGGCGCCACATGGCGGCCTCGAAGAGCGGCATGTCAAGCATCCTGTCAAGGCACCCCGCCAGCTTGACGGAGAGCGCCAGCAGGCAGCCGGGATGCGTGTGCAGAACGCAGCGCGCCTCGGGACGGGCTTCGTAGACGGCTGCGTGCATGGCGGTCTCGCTGGAAAGCGCCGGACCTGCCAGCGGAGAGCCTTCCTTCGTTGCCAGGGCGACGTCGCCGTCTTCCATGTGCCCCTTGGCGATGCCGGAGGCCGTGACGAGCAGCAGGCGCTTTCCCAGGCGCAGGCTCAGGTTGCCGTTGAAGCCGGTCATGACGCCGGCAAGCCAGGCCTGGCGGCAGCCGTGCTTCACTAGGTCCAGACTGCCCATAAAGCCGGCTGCATCGATGCCGGCCTCGTCAAGCAGGGCGTCAATCCTGCCGAAGCGCGCCTGCCACGCCTCGAAGCGCGCCTGATCGATCTCCGTCACGCCTCCGCTCCTCCGCACGCGCGGGCAAAGTGGTCGAAGCCGCCCTTGCCGTCCATGCGTTCGTTGTTGCAGTAGATGCCGGGCCTGTCGGTGACCGAGCCTATCTCCCAGAAGCCGGGGATGGCCGCATGGAGCGCGAGCAGCATGTCGGGCGCGCAGGCGCCGAGCAGGGCATACTCCTCGCCGCCGAAGAAGGCTTCGTGCACGGGATTGCGGCCGTTCTCCCGACACCACTGGACCAGTTCCGCATGGAGCAGCCCCGCGGGCAGCAGAAGCTCCGCGCCTATGCCCTGGCCGCCAATGGTGGATGCCGTGCCGAGCTCGCCCGTGAGGCCGAGCAGCCGCGGCAGATCGCGGGCCATGCCGTCGGAGAGATCCATAAGCGCCGGAGGCCGGGCGTTGAGGCCTGCCCGCGCCAGCATGAGCCCGGCATCAACCTGGGGCTCGGGCTTCACGTGAGCCAGGCAGGCCTTGGGATAGCGGGCAAACGCCTCTCTGCCGCAGGCCTCCATCTCGAGCAGGCCTATGCGGGCAAGGCCGATGCTGCCGACCACGAAGATGGTGTCGCCAGGCACTGAGCCGCCACGGGACAGGAAGCCTCCCTCGCCCACCGGCTCGCCGAACACCGTGACAGCGATGCTGAGCTTGTCGCTCGCCGAAATGTCGCCGCCGGCAAGGCCCATGCCGTACTTGGCCGCCAGGGAGCCCATGCCGCCGAAGAACTCTTCAAGCCACGCGGCATCAATGTCTGAAGGCAGTCCCAGGCAGAGCGTAAAGACCTTGGGGCGCGTGCCGCAGGCCGCCAGGTCGCTGATGTTGCAGGCCAGAGCCTTGTGCCCGATTTCCTCGGGCGTGAAGTAGCTTCTTCGAAAATGCACGTCCTCGAGGAAGAGATCCGTGCTCACGCTTAACGGAGCCCCCCCCTTGAGCAGGGCGCAGTCGTCGCCCCTCCCCAGAACCAGCGCCGGATGGCTGAGCGGAAAGTATTTGCCAAGCAGGTTGAGGATGCTGTCTTCAGAAGCAATTTTGAGGGAGTGTGCCATGCTACTTGCCCTCCACAAGAAGGTACGAAGCCACGATGGTCTTGACGCCGTAGCCGGGGAAGTCCGCAACTATCTTGTCAGTGCCGGACACGCCGAGAATCTTGCCCCTGCCGAACATGCGGTGGCGGCAGCGGGAAATCTTCCCCTTCGCGATGTCCTCGAAGACCTCGTTGGCCGGCGTGCCCGAAGCGTCTGCGGAATCGCCGCCCGCGACAGCCTGCAGTTCGTCCACGGCAAGAGGCTTGCTTCGTTCGGGCATCCTGCCGTCTTCGTCCCAGGCAGGCAGCTGGGAGCCCTCGCCCCGGCCAGCCTGCGCCATGCGCTTCGTCCCAGCGGGCGCGGCAAAGCCCCCAACGCCCGGCGCACGGCCCCGGCCGAGCACATTTCGCTTGGCGAAGCGCCCGCCGTAGCCCTCGCTCCACTGCTCGACCAGGGAGGGATCCAGCTCCTGAAGAAAGGGGCTCAGTTCGGCCGGCATGGAGCCGCCGGAGGTGCGGTCGAAAAGCGATGCCGGCGCATAGAGCTCCAGCACATCCCTGGCGCGCGTGCAGGCCACGTACATGAGCCTGCGCTCCTCCTCGTAGAGATCGTCGCGGTAGAGGCTGTACCTCGTCGGGAAGCGGTTCTCTGCGAGATCGATGAGCAGGACGGCGTTCCATTCCAGCCCCTTGGCCGAGTGGATGGTGGAGAGCACGACGCGCCCCTGCTCGCGCTCGTCCTCTTCGGGGGACTCCAGCATGAGGTCCGCCAGAAAGAGGTCCAGATCGCCATAGCCTGCGGCCATGCTCCGCACCTCATCCAGGTCAGTGCGCCGCTTGGGGTAGTTTTCCGGGTAGAGGCGCTTGAGCAGGGGATCATACTGCTCGACCACCTCCCCAACCAGCGTGGACGGCGAAGACTTCAGCCGTCCCCTGATGCCGTTCAGAAAGTCGAGTTCCTGGAAGAGCTCTGCATGCTTCTTGCGCAGACGGGCTAGCGCCTTGGCATCGCCTGCGCCGAGGCTCGCATAGATGCGCTGGCTCGTTTTGGGGCCTATGCCGCGGAAGAGGGCCGCCAGCCTCAGGAAGGACGGATAGTCCATGGGGTTGATGACGAGCTTGAGGTAGGCGATGACGTCCTTGACGTGGGCGGCTTCGGTGTATTTGAGACCGCCGTACTTGCGGTACTTGACGCCCCGCTGGTTGAGCTGCATCTCGAGCTGGTAGGACTGGTAGCCTGAGCGGAAGAGCACGGCTATCTCGTCGGGCGGATAGGTCTCGAGCAGGCGCTCAATGCGCTTGGCCACGGCTTCGGCCTGGGACTTGTCGGAAATGCACTGCTTCAGGCGGACAGGCTCTCCGTCCTGCCGCTCGGTGAAGAGACGCTTCCTGTAGCCTTCGGCCGCATGCGAAAGAACGCAGTTGGCCACGTTGAGAATGGGCCTGGTGGAGCGGTAGTTCTGCTCGAGGGTGACCACTGCGGCGCCGGGGAAAAGATGGGGAAAGTCAAGAATGTTGCTCACCGTGGCGCCGCGGAAGGAGTAGATGGACTGGGCCTCGTCGCCCACGACCATGACGGGGCCGGCCTCGCCCTCGTCGATGCCCGAGAGGATGCGGACAAGCCTCGCCTGCACGAGATTGGTGTCCTGGTACTCGTCCACGAGAATGGCCCGGTAGTGCGCCCTGAGACTCCTGGCCACGCCCGGCTCGCTCATGAGGAGCGCTTCCAGCTCAAAGAGGAGGTCGTCGTAGTCGAGCACGGCCTTGTCGCGCTTGTACTCGGCATAGGCGTCCATCAGCTTCTGCAGGTCCTGCTCGTAGGCCAGCAGATGCGGTCCCTCCATCTTGAGGAGCTCCTCAAGGCGCATCTCCTTGTTGCGGCATTTGCTGATGAGCCCGATCACGGCCTGGGTCTTGGGGAAGGCCCTGTCGCCCTTGCCGAGAAGCAGCGCGTCCTTGCATTCCTTGAGCACGCCCAGCTGGTCTGCGCTGTCCATGACCGTGAAGGGCCGGTCCTCGAGCCAAGCCGGCCGGTACTGCCGCAGCACGCTGTAGGCGAAGGAGTGGAAGGTGCCGCCGGAAAGGCCCGCCACGCCGCCCGGCAGGAGATCGCCTGCGCGGCGCATCATCTCCTGGGCCGCCTTGCGCGTGAAGGTAAGCAGAAGAATCTGGGTGGGCAGCACGCCGTGCTCGATGAGCCAGGCGAGCCGATAGACGATAGTCCGCGTCTTGCCCGAACCAGCGCCCGCAACGATGAGGGCCGGCACTTCCGCCATGGTGGCGGCCTTGTATTGGGCCTCGTTGAGCAGTTTCTCGTATTCTATCATGGTACTGTCAGGGGTAGCACAAAGACAGCCACCTTGCCAGCACTGCCAGTGGACCCGCGCCGCGTGGCCAGCCCTGCATCGGCGATGCGCCAATGGCCTCCCTTGGCGATCCGGCGCGCTTGACGCCTGCCCGCGGCCGGAAGCTTCAGATCGCCGCGGCCACGCCACCCCTTGCCTCAGGCAAGCTGTTCCCTGGGCATCTCAAGACAGGGGCCCGGGGATTGCAGGGAGTTTCCTGCAGAAGCCTCGCCGCGCCCTTCCTTCGGCCCCGCTCAAGACCTCAAGCCTGCCCAGGACCGCACCGCGCAACGCTTCGCCTCCGCCTCTGAACGGAGATCTCAAGCTCCGCGACCCTCTGCGCCACGCTATACGGGCCTTGTTTCCTCCCTGGCAGCGGCGCTTGGCGCCTTCGATGGAGCCTGCCGCTGAACGCGCCGCGCCGCTTGCATCGCGCAGGCAGCGCCCCCGTCTGCCTTCCTGACCCGGCAGTTCGGTCCGGGAACCCTGTGGGCAGAGCAGCAAGCTTGCCATTTTTACCTTTGAAAAAATCGATCCATGTGTCTTTTTCTTGAAGCTAACTTCCCTTCAGGGTAGTGTCGGCACAGGCGATCAGCGCTCGACCAGCCTGGCAAAGGCTTCTGCAGCATCGCCGTTGCCCCCCTGTGGGCTCCTCTCCTCTTGAACGGCCCCGCCATTGCCTTGTTCTGCGGCGTGGCACGAGGCCTGCCGTTAACTTCGAAAAAATCTGTTTTCACACTACTTTCCAACACAAAAAAACCTGCGAGACTTTCTCCATGCAGTCCGAATCCTTCCACCGCAGCATCGAAGCCCAGCTTGAACGCTGGAAGGACAGCCCCTCCCGCCAGCCCCTGCTCCTCAACGGCGCCCGCCAAGTTGGCAAGACCTACATTCTGCGCAAATTCGGAGAGCGCCGCTTCGGCAATGTCTGCTACGTCAATCTGGAGCTCCTGTTCAACGTCGACGACATATTTGGCGGCGACATTGCCCCAGCGCAGCTCGTCCGCAGACTGGAAGTTGCGGCCGGCGAGCGCATTGTCCCCGGGTCCACGCTGCTGATCCTCGACGAGATACAGTCCTGCGAACGGGCGTTGACCAGCCTCAAGTATTTCTGCGAGATGATGCCGGAGCTGCACGTGGCGGCGGCCGGGAGCCTCCTTGGCGTTGCCATCAACAGAAAAAACTATTCCTTTCCTGTCGGCAAGGTGCATCTGCTCCGCCTCCAGCCGCTCGACTTTGGCGAATATCTCCTGGCGCGGGGAGAGGAAACGCTTGCCGTTCTGCTCTGCGAGCATTTCCAGACCCTGCAGCCGCTGCCTGAAGCGATCCATGCCAAGGCATCCTCGCTGTATCTGGAATATCTCGTGACCGGAGGCATGCCTGCCGCAGTAGGGCGCTTTCTGGAACGCGGCTCCCTGCTCGACGTTGCGCCACGGCAGCTGGAAATACTCGACAGCTACATCGCCGACATGGCGAAGTATGCCAGCCCCAGCGAAGCAGTCAAAATACGTGCCTGCTACGAATCCCTGCCGTCCCAGCTTGCCAAGGAGAACAGGAAGTTCCAGTACAAGGTCGTCAAGAAAGGCGGCTCGGCATCGCTTTTCGGCGCAGCCATCGACTGGCTGGAGCAGGCAGGCGTCGTGCTCAAGTGCAAGCGCCTCGACCATGCCGAGATCCCGCTGGAAGCGTATGCCAATCTGTCGGCCTTCAAGCTGTACATGTCGGACGTCGGCATGCTGGCCATGAAGTCCCGTCTGCCTGCCGAAACCGTGCTCGCCAACCAGGGAAACACCTTTCTTGGCGCCCTTGCGGAGAACTATGCGGCCCAGCAGCTGGCGGCCCTTGGCAAGCCGCTCTACTACTGGGAAGGCGCCACGGCAGAAGTCGACTTTGTCCTGCAGCTCGGCGCCAGCCTTGCCTGCGCTGAAATCAAGAAGGGGGTCAGGACCCGCTCGCGCAGCCTTTCCGTCTTCAGGCAAAAGTACAGGCCCGACATCTGCTACCGCTTTTCACTGAAGAACTTCGGCAATGAGAATGGCGTGCGCGCCGTCCCTCTCTACGCCATGTTCTGCCTTGGCAAGGGATAGGCTCCTTCCGCCCGCACTCCTTCCGCCCGCGCACAGGCCAAAGAAGTCCGCAGATCCCGGCAAAAGGCACGGCGCCTGCCGGGAGAAAGCTCTCGGCAGACGCCGCCCAGCGCGGGCTTGCCCGCGCAAAAAGCCGCCGGCGCTACTGGACCGTGCTGGAGCCGGTCGGCGCCTGCATCTCGATCTTCATCTCCATGTCTCTGCCCTGCTCGGAGGCGCTCCATGTCTCGAAAAGCTTGACCCACTGGCCGAAGTCCAGGAACTGCTGGTCAAGCTGCTGCTCGTAGGCCTGCACCCAGATGTTGAAGAGGGTACTGGCCGTCTGGAAGGCCTTGGAGTTCACGAGGGCCTGGCTCGTTCCCTGCTGGACGGACTTGCCGTCGACCTCGCAGGCAATCCAAGTGCACACGGCGCTCTGGGAAGTGGCGAAGCTGGCTTCCTTGCCGTTTACGTCCTCGGCCATGGAGACCATTCGGGGATAGAGCTGCTTGATCTTCTCCATGCCCTTCTCGGGGATCAGGACAACGAGCTTGGGGTTGCCTTCGGCGTCCTTGTCTTCGCTTTCGGAGATGAAGTAGAAGCGGAGCCAGTTTTCAAACATGACGCCGGCCAAGGCGTCCTTCACGGCCTGCTGAAATTTTTCCTGTGCTTCGGGCATGAGTATCCTTCCTTGCCATGCGGTCTGCATGGGTCTGGCGCCGCGTCGGGCCGCCGGTTGATGCTAGCGGGGGAGCCCCGCATCGACGGCATCGACGATCGCGCGGGCGTCCATGCCTATCTCGAGGGGCAGGCGCGCCAGGCGGCAGAAGTCGTCCGGCGTGTCGATGTCAAGCTTGATGTCGGGACGGCAGAGCCAGTCTTCCTCCGGATCAAACGTCCTGATGCCAAACTGGGTCTGGTTGTCCCAGATGTAGTTGAGGCAGTGCTCGCGCTGGGAGGGCGCAGCGGCCTTGGCTGCGATGCTGTCCAAGAGCTCCCGGCTCACGATTTCCGCGCCGAGGCCGTCCGGCCAGCGGTTGCCACGGGGAATGTGGTTGTAGCAGTAGTCGCAGCCGCCTTTGTCAAACTCGCGCACGAGCCTGTCCAGTGCCTCGCCCCAGATAAGGGGGTTGTCTGCGCAGACGCGCACGATGCGCCCGGCGTCAACGGCCTTGGCTGCCGTGGCGAAGCGGTCGAGCACGTCCTGCTCGGAACCGGGCACCACGTTGACATGGTGCCGTGCAAGGTGCTCGGCGAGCACGAGATCGCGCTCGGTGTCCGGGCAGGCCACGACGACCTCGTCCACCAGGGAGGCTCTGGAGACGCGCTCCACCACCCAGTCGATGAGGGCGCGGCCGCGCAGGGTCAGCAGGGACTTCATGGGGAGCCTGGTCGATCCGACGCGGGCCTGGATGATGGCGACGGTTTTCATGGGCGTTCCTCCGTCTCTTCCTTGCCTGCCTGCCCAGTCAGGCCTTCGCCGTCCTGTCCGGCGCCGGCCTGCTCCTTCTCGAGCAGGGAGAGCATGAGGCCGACGACTTTGAGCTTGTTGGCGGAAAAGTCCAGCTTGGCCATGCGCCTGTGCAGGCGGCCGCGCAGGCGGTTGTCGAGCAGGCTCGTAAAGCAGCGCCTGATCTGGGCATCGTCCACCTCGTCCATGAGGCCCATGAAGATGAAGCCGTTGACGGCCCTGGCGAAGGTGTGCCTGGCCTCGCGCTCGTGGGTGGCGAGGATGAGCGAGGGGATGCGCATGTGGGCCAGCTCGTAGACCGTGCGTCCGGCCGAGCAGATGCACAGATCCGCCCCCTCCATCATGCGGCTCATGACGTTGGTGGCCCAGGTGAAGGACACCAGGGGGTTGTTCAGCTCCTTGACATGGCTTTCCATGTCGTAGCGGTGGGCGTAGCCGGGGCCGACCACCACGCGCACGGCTATGCCGCGCTCGCGGCAGACGGGCTCGACGATGTCGAGCACGCGCTTGGTGCAGTTGCGCTGATCCGTGCCGCCGAAGGTGATGAGCAGGGTTTTGAGATCGGGGCGGAAGGGATTGCGCCTGGCGCCCGCAAACTCGTCGCGCAGGCAGAAGTAGCCGGGGCCGCACAGGCTCTGCGGCGTGCTGTCCGCCTGGTCGTAGAGGGCGTTGATCACGAGGTCGGCCGAAGCGGCCCCCTCGCCTGCGTCCTCGAAGTTGACCGTCCTGACGCCGGCGGCCTTGAGCTTTCCCATGTACTCGGCATCGGTGTTGAGGATGTCGTTGACCACAAGGTCCGGACGCAGGCCGAGCACCGTCTCCCAGAGCTCCTCGCCGCCCTGGCGGACGCTGCGGTAGTCCTTGCGCGCAATGCTCTCGACGGCGAGCTCCGACTCGCGCGTGCACACGAAGGTGATCTTGTGGCTGGTGATCTCGTGAGCCAGCATGAGGGCGCGGTAGATGTGGCCCATGCCGATGGCGGGCCAGCCGGCCACGACGAAGACTACGTGCCGGCGCAGGAGCAGGCGCTCGCAGATCCACCAGTCCTGGTAGGACTGGATCTCGATGGCCCGGTCGTTGAGGAAGTAGGGCACGACGTTGGTGAGCCTGGCCGCATAGCCCGAGGCGAGGGTCTTGAGGAGCGCCTCGGAGCGCAGGATGATGAGGGCCCTGCTTTCGACCACGACCTCGCGCTCGCCCTCGGCCTCGTCGAGCAGGTGCTCGAGATTGCTCCCCTGCACGCCCCAGATGCGCTGGTGGACGCTCTTGACGGTGACCAGGCTGTCGGCGCCGGCCTCAAGGTACCTGTGCCAGGCGTCCTCGACGTCCACCCAGGTGATGAGCGGGCAGGAGGCGCGCAGGACGATGCAGTGCCCGTATTTCTGGGCAAGCTCTCCCAGAACGTCGCGCATCTCGGCCACGATGTTGAGCGAGGTGAACTTGAGATCCTTGTTGCGGCGGCAGCCCACGCCCGCCCGCTCGCAGATGAGCTCGATCTCCTGGCTGTCCGTGAGGACGTAGACGTCCTCGGGCGGGCAGACGTCGCGGGCCGTGCCGATGCCGCGCTCTATGAGCGTGACGCCGGCAAGCTTCTTGACGAGCTGGTCCGGAATGACGGCATTCTTCTTTATGGCCGGAATGATGATGCAGCGCGTGTCCATGCGGTATCCTGGGGTTGCGCAGGCCGCCCCTCCCCTTTCGGGAGCAGGCGCGCCGGCTAGGCCTGCCGCTCGCCGCGCAGGGACTCGAGCACGTCCCGTGCCGAAGCGGCCATGTAGCTGAAGTCTTCGTCGCTCATCCACAGCTGGAAGGGGAAGGAGACCATGGTGTCGAAGAAGAGGTCGCCGTTGGGGCAGTCGGCTTCGCCCAGCCCCAGCTTTTTGTAGTAGTCGTAGCGGTTGAGCGGAATGTACTGCACCACGCACTTGATGCCCTTCTCGTCGTGCATGGCGCGCATGAAGGCGTCGCGCATGGCAGGGCCTGCGGTCATGCGGGCCACCAGCAGGTGGTAGTTGTGGCGGCGGCTGTCCTCGCGCAGGAACTCGAGCTCGGGATAGTCCTTCAGGGCGTCGATGAACTGCATGGCGCGGGCGCGCTTGGCGTCGTTGATGGCGTCGATGCGCTCGAGCAGCTTGGTGCCGAGGGCGCATTCCACCTCGCCGAGGCTGTAGTTGTTCGGCTGGAGCATCTCGCCGTCGAGCATGGGCATGTCCACGTTGCCCATGGCCGGCTTCCAGTAGTCGGGACGGTCATAGCCATAGGCGCAGTGGCCGTTGTGGCGCAGCATGGGGAGCAGGGGCCAGAGCTTCCTGTCCCGTATCCAGACCATGCCGCCCTCGCCCAGGGTGGTGAGGTTCTTGTGGGAGTGGAAGGAGAAGATGGCCATGTCGCCGAACGTGCCGGCCTTCTGGCCGTCTATCTCGGCGCCTATGGCCTGGGCGGTGTCCTCGATGAGCACAACGCCCCGCTCCCGGCACAGCCTGGCGATGGCCGGCATGTCGGCCACGTAGCCGTAGAGGTGCACGACGACCACGGCGCGGGTCTTCGGCGTCATGGCGCGGGCTATGGTTTCCGCCGTGGCGACGTGGGTGTGCAGATCGACGTCGCACCATTTCAGGGTCGCGCCCTTCTTGACGTAGGGATAGGCGGAGGCCGTGAAGGTGTGGGAGGGGATGACGACCTCGTCGCCCGGCTTGAAGCGGCAGAGCTGGGCGGTGAGCTCCAGCGCGGAGACGCCGTTCATGACGGCAAAGCAGCTGCCCTGCTCGACGCCCTGGTAGCGTGCAAAGGCCGACTCGAACTCGGCCAGGTGGCGCCCCTGGGTCAGGGGTTCGGCGTTGCGCATGGCTTCTGCCACGACGGCGATTTCCTCTTCCGTGTAGCGTATGGAACGGCCGCTGAAATTGATTCTGAGCTGCATCGGTGATTCGGCCGGGCGCCTGGCCCCGGGCCGCCTCCAAAGGGATTGCTGGGAGCAAGAGTGCTGGAAAAAGGTGCGGGCAGGACGGCCGGAGGCGGGACGGGCCCGCCTCCGGCATGCGCGCTACATGGACTTGTAGATGGCGGTGACCTTCTCGAGGGTCAGAATCTGCTTGAAGTCGGGTCCAAGGGCATTGGCGAGGGGCTTCTCGTGCACGATGCTGGCGCCGTAGAGCTGCTGGAACTGCTCGTCGGTGAGATTCCTGCAGATGCCCTTGGGCAGGTCGATGCCCTGCCTGGCCATCCACTCCGCGACCTCGGCGTGCTGCTCGGGGTAGATGTCGGCGAGGGCGGAGAGGGCGTAGCAGTTGGCGATGCCGTGGTGCATGCCGAGCACCATGGAGAGGCCTGCGCTGATGGGGTGCACCACGCCCACGAAGCCGGCAGCCATGCCACCGAGGTAGGAGGCGATCATGAGCTTCTCGCGGTTTTCGGGCAGCATCATGTCGCCGGAGCCGAAAATCTGGCGGGAGAGGTCGATGGCCTTCTCGGCAAGCGCGTCCACCACCACGTTGCGGTAGGAGCCGGCAAGGCTCTCGAAGCAGTGCATGTAGGTGTCGACGCCCGTGTAGAAGAACTGGTTGCGGGGCACGGTCTCGGAGAGATCCGGATCCAGGATGAGCTGGTCGAACATGGTGTAGTCGCTGTTCATGCCCAGCTTGAGATTCTTGGCCACGTTGCAGAGCACGCCGGTTCTGGAAGATTCGGATCCCGTGCCGGAGAGGGTGGGGCAGCCTATCTTGTAGGGAGCGGGATGCTTGACCAGGTCCCAGCCCTGGTAGTCTTCGGCGCGCCCCGGGTTGGTCAGCAGGTTGCCGACGCACTTGCAGGTGTCCATGGTGGCGCCGCCGCCGAAGGCGAGCAGGGCGCAGGGACTGGAGCTGCCGATGCGGGCGGCAATTTCGGCCTTGTAGGCATCGATGCCGTCCGTGGTGGGTTCCTCGGCGGTGTCCACATAGACCACGACGTCCTGGTCCTCGATGGGCAGGCGCCCTGCGAGGGAGCCGGTCTTGAAGAAGTGGTCGAAGAACCAGACGGCGGGGCCGCCGGCCTCGCGGCGGGGCTTGAGGACGTCCTCCAGCTGGGCGATGGCGCCCTGGCCTATCATGACGTAGCCGACGTTTTTGGCATTGCGGAACATGGCTATCCTACCTTTTGCCTGAAGGGCTAGCAGAGGCCGAGCCTCTGCCGCCAGGACTGCAGGGTGTTTTTCAGAAGCATGGCGATGGTCATGGGGCCGACGCCGCCGGGCACGGGAGTGATGGCGGAGCACTTGTCCTTGACGGCCTCGAAGTCCACGTCGCCGCACAGGCCCTGTTCTGTGCGGTTGATGCCCACGTCAACAACCACGGCGCCGGGCTTGACCATGTCGGCGGTCACAAAGCGGGGCCTGCCTATGGCCGCGAAGACGAAGTCGGCCTCGCGGCACTCCTTCGCCAGATCCGCGGTGCGGGAATGGCAGAGGGTCACCGTGGCGTTGCCGAAGCGTCCGGGGCGGGCGAGCAGCACGGCCAGGGGCTTGCCGACGATGTTGGAGCGGCCGATGACCACGGCCTTCTTCCCTTCGGTGGGAAGATCATAGCGGCTGAGGAGCTCGATGATGCCCGCCGGCGTGCAGGAAACGAAGCCGGGCAGCCCCTGCACAAGGCGTCCCACGCTTTCGGGATGGAAGCCGTCCACGTCCTTGGACGGATCGATGGCAAGCAGGCACCTGTCGGCGTCGAGCCCCTTGGGCAGAGGCAGCTGGAGGAGTATGCCGTCCACGCTCTCGTCGGCGTTGAGCCGCGCGATGAGGGCCATGAGCTCCTCCTGGCTGGTGGAGGCGGGCAGACGGTGGGGAACGGAGCGTATGCCCGCATCCTGGCAGGCGCGCTCCTTGTTGCGCACGTAGACCTGGGAGGCGGGATCCTCGCCGACCAGAATGACGGCAAGGCCGGGGGCGCGCACGCCCTGGGCCGTGCGGGAGGCGACCTCTGCCTTGATTTCGGCGCGTATGTCCTGGGCCGTCTTCTTTCCATCTATGAGCTTCACTTGTGGACTCCTGCGGCCGCCGGCCCGTGGCCGGCGTCCTTGTCGCGATGTGCGGGAAAGCAAGACCCGGTCCGCGCTGCTGGGAGCTGGCGGACCGGGTCGAGCGGAGAGAACGAAAGGCTAGTCTTCGACGGGGAAGTAGTAGTCGGCCAGCATCGGGCCGTAGTACTCGCAGTGGTCGCCCAGTTCCTCTTCGATGCGCAGGAGCTGGTTGTACTTGCTCATGCGCTCGGAGCGGCAGAGGGAGCCGGTCTTGATCTGGCCGGCGTTCACGCCCACGGCGAGATCGGCGATGAAGCTGTCGTCGGTTTCACCGGAGCGGTGGGAGATGACGGTGGAGTAGGCCGAGGTGTGGGCCAGCTCGATGGCGTCCATGGTCTCCGTCACGGTGCCGATCTGGTTCAGCTTGACGAGGATGGAGTTGGCAATGCCCTTGTCGATGCCCTCGGCGAGGATGGAGGCGTTGGTGACGAAGAGGTCGTCGCCCACGAGCTGCACGTTGTCGCCTATGGCGGAGGTCAGCATGCTCCAGCCGTCCCAGTCGCTTTCAGCGCAGCCGTCCTCGATGGAGATCAGGGGATATTTCTTCCTGAACTCGCTGAGCCACTGCACCATCTCGACGCTGCTGAACTCCTTGCCTTCGCCGGCGAGGACGTACTTGCCGTCCTTGTAGAACTCGGAGGAGGCCGCGTCGATGGCGATCATGACTTCAGCACCGGGATTGTAGCCGCATTCCTCGATGGCGCGGATAATGTAGGCAAAGGCCTCGTCGTGGCTCTTGAGGTTGGGGGCGTAGCCGCCCTCGTCGCCCACGCTGGTGGCGTGGCCGTCCTTTTTGAGGATGGCGCCGAGGGTGTGGAAGATTTCAGCGCCCATGCGCAGCGCGTCGCGGAAGCTCTCGGCGCGCAGGGGCATGATCATGAATTCCTGAATGTCCAGGTTGTTGGGGGCATGCACGCCGCCGTTGATGATGTTCATCATCGGGGCAGGGAGCACCTTGGCGTTGACGCCGCCGATGTAGTTGTACAGGGTCTGGCCGGTGTACAGGGAGGCAACCCTGCAGCAGGCCATGGAGGTGCCGAGCATGGCGTTGGCGCCGAGGCGGGACTTGTTGTCCGTGTCGTCCAGATCGACGAGGGTGTTGTCGATGGCAACCTGGTTGAGGACGTCCATGCCGGTGAGGGCATCGGCGATCTCGCCGTTGACGTTCTCGACGGCCTGCAGGACGCCCTTGCCGCCATAGCGTTTTGCGTCGCCGTCGCGCATCTCGAGCGCCTCGCGACTGCCCGTGGACGCGCCGGAGGGCACGGCAGCGCGCGCAACGATGCCGGATTCCAGAGTCACTTCCACTTCAACGGTGGGGTTGCCGCGGGAGTCGAGAATCTCACGGCCGAGAACTGATGCGATATTGCTCATGATTGCCTCCGAGCTTGTTGATGGCGTTGTTGTTGCAGTTCGTAGAGCATTTCCAGCCCGTCGAGGAGCAGGCCCGGCGCCACGTCGCCGAGGGAGCGGGAAACCCGCGCCATGGTCCTGGCGAAGCCGCCCGTCGCCACGACGGCGCATGGCCCCTGCATCTGCCGGGACAGCTGCTCCACGAGGCCGTCCACCATGGCGGCAAAGCCGAAGACGATGCCGTGGCGTATGCTGGTGGCCGTATCCTGGCAGGGTTCAGGCTCAAGCGCCTCGGTCTCCAGGCTGATGCTGGGCAGCTTCGCCGTGGAGGAGGCCAGCGCCTTGAGCGCGGTCATGGGGCCGGGAAAGATCAGCCCTCCCAGATAGGCATTGCCCTCGATGCAGTCGAAGGTGACCGCAGTCCCGAAGTCCACCACCACCAGCGACGGGACATCGGGCTTGCGCCTGCGCGCGGCCCAGGCTGCCACAAGGCGGTCTGCGCCGACTTCGCGGGGATTGCGGTAGCGGTTTTCGAGGGGGATGGGCAGGTCCTGCGGCGCAAACAGCACGGGGCAGCCGATGAAGCGGGCGCAGGCGGCCTTCAGGAGGGGGTCGAGGACGGGAACCACGGACGCGGCGACGCACGCGGCGAGGCTCTCCGGCGCGATGCCGGCTTCGCGCAGGAGCAGGAGCAGATTCAGGCCCAGACTGTCGGCGGTCTGGCCTGCGTCCGTGGGAAGGGTGTACTGCCTGCGCACGCCCCCGACGGAAACGCCGACCTTCGTGGTGGTGTTGCCGATGTCGAAAAGAAGCAAGTTGTCCTGCATGCGGAACTCCGGTTTTTGGGCCCCTGCAGTATGCCAGACTGCCACCGCCTTAGCAATACCGCCACAATGCCGCGCCATGGCCCAGGAAGGCTTGCGCGGGGCTTCTGCCGTCCCCTGCGCCCGTCCGATCCAAAGGCGCCGCGTCCTTGGGACAGACGCGTTCGGGGGCAAGGATCTGCTTGACTTGACGCTCTTTTTAGCCGAACAAGTGGTTTCTGCTTTTTTCAGGCCTGCACGCCTGACCATTCCCATCCCCTGACCCTCTCCGCTTCCCGGCCCCCAGCGAGGAACCGAACCCCCCATGTCCAAGATTTTTGATTCCATCCTCGGAATTTTCTCCAGCGATCTCGCCATCGACCTCGGCACCGCCAATACCTGCGTCTACGTCAAGGGCCAGGGCCTCGTGCTGCGCGAACCCTCCGTGGTTGCCGTCAAGAAGGACAGCCGCGGCAACAAGGAAGTCCTCGCCGTCGGCCACGACGCCAAGCGCATGCTCGGCCGCGTGCCGGGCAACATCGAGGCCATACGCCCCATGAAGGACGGCGTCATCGCCGACTTCGAGGTCACGGAGGCGATGCTGCGCCACTTCATCGCCAAGGTGCACAAGTCCCGTCGCCTGGTGCGCCCGCGCATCATGATCTGCGTGCCCACGGGCATCACCCAGGTGGAGAAGCGGGCCGTCAAGGAATCCGCCCAGTCGGCCGGCGCCCGCGAGGTCTACCTCATCGAGGAGCCCATGGCAGCCGCCATCGGCGCCGACCTCCCCATTCAGGATCCCATCTCCAACATGGTCGTGGACATCGGCGGCGGCACCACGGAAGTGGCCGTCATCTCCCTGGCAGGCATCGTCTACTCCCGCTCCGTGCGCGTGGGCGGCGACAAGATGGACGAAGCCATCATGACCCACGTCAAGCGCAAGTATAACATGCTCATCGGCGAGACCACGTCCGAGGACATCAAGATCAAGCTCGCCTCGGCCTATCCCCTCGCCGAAGAGGAGACCATGGAGATCAAGGGCCGCGACCTCGTGACCGGCATTCCGAAGAACATTCCCATCACGTCCGAGGAGATACGCAAGGCCATCTCCGAGCAGGTGGACACCATCGTCCAGGCCGTGCGCATCGCGCTGGAGCAGACGCCGCCGGAGCTGGCGGCCGACATCGTCGACCGCGGCATCGTGCTCACGGGCGGAGGCGCCCTGCTCAAGGGCCTCGACCAGCTTCTGCGCGAAGAGACGAAGCTGCCCATCACCGTCGTCGAGGATCCCCTCTCCACCGTGGTCCTGGGCACCGGCAAGGCGATGGACAACATCAGCATCCTCAAGGCCGTCTGCATCGACTAGACCCTCCGCTTCAGATCCGCTTTTGCCCAGAGGCGCCGCACCGTCACGAACCGGCGCGGCGCCTTTTCGCTGCACCGAGAGGCGCGGGACGGTTCCCGGCCTCCCCCACGACACGAGGGCTTCCCATTGACCTTCCGGCGCTTCCTCATCGCATTCGGCGGCCTGCTCGTCCTGTTCCTCTCCCTCTATACGTGGAACAGGAACAGCCACGTGCTGGACAAGGCGGCGAGCAGCCTCGGCCTCGAGGCCGTGGGCTTCCTCATCGAGCCCCTGCGCGATGCCGAGGACGCCTGCACCGCGGCCTGGCGGCGCTATGTGGACCTGGTCAGCGTGCGGGAGGAGAACGAAGTCCTCAAGGCCAAGGTCAGGGAGCTCGAGGCCCAGATCCTCGGCCACCGCGAGGACATGGCGGAGCTGGCACGCCTGCGCGAGCTCCTGCAGCTGCCCGTCGACGACTCCTGGACGCCCGTGGGCGCGCGCGTGCTGGCGGCCCGGCTCGGCCCCAACTCCATGCTGGACTCCATCACCATCAACCGCGGCTACGCCACCGGCGCAAGTCCGGGCACCCCCATCGTGACGCACAAGGGCCTCGTGGGCAGGGTGCTGCGCGCCTCCCCCCACACCTCGACGGCTCTGCTGCTGACCAATCCGGGATCGCGCATCGCCGTCTTCACCCAGGAGAGCCGCTCCCCCGGCGTGCTCACCGGCGAAGGCGCAGCCAAGCCGCTGGCCGTGCGCTACATGCAGCGCGCCACCAAGGCCCGTCAGGGCGAAATTCTCATTACGTCGGGCCTCGACGGCAAGTACCCCAAGGGCATACCCGTGGCGAGGATACTTTCCATCGCCCCCTCCAACTACACGGAGTTCATGACCATCTACGCCGAGCCGCTCGTGGACATGCACAATATCGAGGAAGTCATGCTGCTGGAGGCAACGGGCATTATCCGCCCGCCCATGCCCCTCGAGGCGGAGGACGCCTTCATCGGTCCGCCGCTTCCCGAGCGTCTGCGCGACGAGCGCGCCCGCCAGGGCCAGGACGCGCCGGGCGCCTCCCGCCGGGGAGGCTTCTAGACTGCCATGGCTAAGCTGCGAAGCGTCCTGTGGTGGCTGGCCTTCGCCTGCGCCGGCATCGTAGCCGAGCTCTACGCGCCGAGGCTCGACGCCCTTGCGGCCGGCCTGCTCGTCATGCTCGAGGAAAAGGACTATAAGACCCTCGTCTGGTTCCTCCCCCTCGCCGTGCTTCTGCAGGAGGGCATGGGCACCACGTACTTCGGCGCCACGGTGGCCCTCTACGCGGTCTTCCTCGCCTGCTACTTCCTGCTCAGCGTGCTCCACTCCGCCTCCAAGTTCATCTTCATCTGCGCCCTTTCCCTTGCCCTTGGCGCGGCAAGGCTCCTGCTCTGGCGCCTCTTCGCCGTTCTGCAAGGCTTTCCGGACGATCCGGCCGAAGCCATGCGCATAGGCTGCATGCAGGCCTGCTACCTGCCCTGCGCCTGGCTCCTCCTCTCCTCCCTCAGACGTCCAAGGCAGCGCCATGACGACAGACAAGAAGAAGACTGACGCCCCGGCTCCCGCCTGGAAGCGCCTCTTCGCCAAGGGCGAGAAGGGCGAGCCGGAGAAGGGCGAGCCGAAGATCCGCATCAGGAAGGAGACCACGGAACGCTACCAGCCGCCCAAGTGGGGCCTGTGGATGCTCCAGGGCTTCGTGCTTGTCTTCTTCTGCACCTTCGTCTCCCGCTTCTGGTTCCTGCAGATGCACCTCGGCGCCGACTTCGCCCGCCAGGCGCAGGAGAACCACTGGCGCCAGGAGCGCATCTCGGCCCCCCGGGGCCGCATCTTCGACGTCAAGGGACGCGTGCTTGCGGACAACCGCACGGCTTACGGCCTCTCCCTCGTCAGGGACGACATCAAGGATCTGCCGGCCACGCTGGCGCAGGTCTCCCAGTGGACGGGGGTTCCGCTAGAGCAGGTCCAGGAGCGCTACCGCCAGAGCAAAAACAAGGTGAAAAGCTTCGAGCCGCTCCTGCTCGTCACGGATCTCGACTACAGCCTCGTCGTGCGCATCGAGTCCGAGCTCTACGCCTGGCCCGGCCTCGAAGTCGTGGTCCTCACCAAGCGCAGCTACCCCGAGCAGAATCTCTTCGCCCATATCCTGGGCTACGTAGCCGAGGCCAACGAGGCCGAGCTGGCCAAGGATCCGGAGCTGGCCATGGGGGACCTCGTGGGCAAGTCCGGCATCGAGTACACGCTGGACAAGCGCCTGCGGGGCCGCAAGGGCCTCTACGACATCGAGGTCGACGCCTCGGGCCATATGCTCGGCCAGGTACTGAAGGAGGAGCCCCAGCACGGCGAGGAGCTCAGACTCTCCATCGACCGCGACATCCAGCAGGCCTGCCTCAACGCCCTGAGCGGCGAGGCAGGCTCTGTCATCGTCATGGAGCCCGACACCGGCAAGCTCAGGGCCATCGTCACGACGCCATCCTACGACAACAACCTCTTTGCCGCCGGCATCTCCCAGCGCGACTGGGACGCCCTCAGGAACAATCCCCGCTTCCCCCTGCAGAACCGCGTCATCCAGAGCACCTATCCGCCGGGTTCGGTCTGGAAGCTCATGATGGCGGCCTGCTTCCTGGAAAACGGCGTCTCGCCCCACGACCCCGTCGTCTGCTCCGGCGGCATACGCCTCGGCAAGAACGTCATCCACTGCTGGAAGCGCAGCGGCCACGGCGGCCAGGACATGCTGCACTCCATCGTCAACTCCTGCGACGTCTACTACTACCGCATGGCCGAGCGCGTCGGCATCGACGTCATCGCCCCCTTTGCCAAGGCCTGCGGCTTCGGCCGCCCCACGGGCATCGACCTGCCCCACGAAAAGTCGGGCCTCATGCCCTCGAGGGAGTGGAAGAGCCGGCGCTTCAAGCGCGGCTGGGGCCGCGGCGACACCTACAACGCCTCCATCGGCCAGGGCTACGTTCTGGCCACTCCGCTGCAGATAGCCGTCTACGTCAGCGCCCTGCTCAACGGCGGAGATCTCCTCAAGCCCCTGCTCGTGGACACGGAGCCGAGGACCGTCACGGGCCGGGTTCCCGCCAAGCGCTCAACCCTCGAGTTCATCGTCAACGCCATGCGCCGCACGGTCAACGGCGGCACGGCCAAGTCCGTGCGGCGTTCAGACGCCGACATGGGCGGCAAGACCGGCACGGCGCAGGCCGTGCGCCTGCGCAGCCGCGGCCGCGCCCTCTCCTGGAAGGAGCGGGACCACGCCTGGATAGCCACCTGGGGACACAAGAACGACAAGACCTACGTGGTGGTCGTCATGGTCGAGCACGGCGGAGGCGGCGGCAAGGTCGCCGGCCCCGTTGCCCGCAAGGTCTACGACTACCTCTTCCGCAATCCCGAATACACCGTCGCCGCCAAGCCCCAGCCCGACACGCCCTTTGTCGGGCCGCCGCTCCCGCCCGCCATGGAGCGGGCCAGACAGAGGGAGCAGGAAAAGGTCCGCCACCGCCACCAGCTGCCCCGCTAGGACGCCATGGAAAAGAAACCGCTCGTCACCTACATCAACTGGGGCCTTGCCTTCTTCGCCCTGGTCCTCTTCCTCATCGGAGAGGTCAACCTCTACTCGGCCAGCGGAGCGCGCCTCGGCACCGGCTCGACGCTCTCCAACTTCTACCAGAAGCAGGCCATCTGGGGCCTGTGCGGCCTGGCCAGCATGGTGGCCGTCATGAGCTTCGACTACCGCAAGCTCAGGGCCGTGGCCTGGCCCTTCTACATCGTCACGCTCGTCCTGCTCCTGCTCGTGCCCCTCATCGGCACCACAGTCTACGGCGCCAAGCGCTGGATCTCCCTCGGCGCCATGAGCATCCAGCCTTCGGAGCTTGCCAAGATCTCCGTCTTCCTGCTGGGCGCGCGCCTGCTGGCCAAGGACGGCGAGCCGCTCGGCTGGAAGGGCTTTGCCGGCGTTGCGGCCATGGGGCTCGTGCCTGTGGCCTTTATCGTCAAGCAGCCGGATCTCGGCACCGCCATCATGATCGCCCTCATTCTGGGGTGCATGATCCTCTTCCACGGCGTCAAGGGGAGCATCTTCAAAATCTGCGTCCTCGCCGTTCCTGCGGTCTTCTACGTCATGTGGAACTACGGCATGCACGACTACCAGCGCCAGCGCATCCTCACCTTCCTCGACCCCAGCGCGGATCCGCTCGGCTCGGGCTACCACATCCTCCAGTCGCGCATTGCCATCGGCTCAGGCCAGCTCTGGGGCAAGGGCTTCACCGAAGGCACCCAGTCGCAGCTGCGCTTCCTGCCGGAGCGCCACTCCGATTTCGCCGTGGCCGTCTTCGGCGAGGAGTGGGGCTTTGTCGGCTGCACCTGCCTCGTCGCCATCTTCTGCTTCTTCCTGCTCTCCATCTTCACCACGGCGGCCCAGGCCAAAGACCGCTTCGGCAGCCTCCTGTGCGCAGGCGTCTTCTTCTACTTCTTCTGGGAGATCTTCATCAACATGGGCATGGTCGTCGGCATCATGCCCGTGGTGGGCATTCCCCTGCCCTTCATCAGCTATGGAGGATCGGCCACCATCGTCAACTTCATCTTCATCGGCATCGTGCTCAACGTGGCCATGCGCCGCAGCCTCACGAACTTCGACTACGACTAGTCTGCAGCGCGGCAGACGAGGGAAAGACGCCGGTGTCTGCCGAAAGAAGCCAATGTCCGCCGAGGGCGCCGCATGCGCGCATGGCGATCCAGGGCTTTTTCGCAACAGTTGGAAATCACACAGGTTTTTATGCTTGAGCCACGCAAGGCGAACACGCTGGGCTTGCCGTGAACCACGCTTTGCGCAACGTCTTGCCATGGCCTGCAGCTTCCCTCAATTGAGGGAAGCAGGCGAGGCGCAGCCATTGGCGGGCCCTGCGGCATGCTGTCCTTGGGCGCGACCGGGGGGCTGGCCTGGCCAGCGTCGGAGAGAGCTGCCGCGACGGACATCAAGGCCGGATAAACATGGCGTCGCCGTAGGAGAAGAAGCGGTAGCCCCCCGCCACGGCCTGGCGGTAGGCCTCAAGGATGCGCTCCCGGCCCGCCAGGGCGGAGACCAGCATGACCAGCGAGGACTTGGGCAGATGGAAGTTGGTGACAAGCCCGTCCACGACATGAAAGTCCCTGCCGGGATAGAGGAAGATGTCCGTGAAGCCCTTCCAGGCCTGCAGCTTCCCGCATGCGGCCCAGCAGCCTTCCAGCGAGCGCACGGACGTGGTGCCCACGGCTATGACCGGACGTCCTTCGGCCTTGGCCCGGTTCACCGCCTCGGCCGCCGCCTCCGGCACCTCCACGAGTTCAGCGTGCATGTCGTGGTCGAGGATGTTCTCGCAGCGCACGGGACTAAAGGTGCCGTAGCCCACGTAGAGGGTGACTTCCTGCCAGCCGAAGCCCCGCTCGAGCAGCCTTGCGCGCAGCTCCTCCGTGAAGTGGAGACCCGCCGTGGGGGCAGCCACGGAGCCGGTCTTCTCGGGCTTGGCATAGACCGTCTGGTAGCGGTCGAGATCGGCCTCGACGGGAAGGCGCCTGATGTAGGGCGGCAGCGGCACGGAGCCTGCCTTGGCATAGCAGGCCGCCAGGTCGCCCTCCCAGGAAAGCTCGACGTCCCAGTGGCCGAATTCGCCCTGCCGGACGAGCTTCACGGCAATGGATGCACCGAAGGAAATCTCCTCGCCGGGCTTCAGGCGCCCGCCTGCCCGCAGAAGGCCGCCTGCCGGAGCCTCATGGCGCCCGGAGCCTTGGCCTGCCGCCTCCACGACCACCGGCAGGGGGGTCAGCAGCAGGAACTCGACCTTGCCGCCCGTGGCGCGCAGCCCCCGCAGCCGAGCCGGCAGCACCCGCGAGTTGTTGGCAACGAGCAGGGCGCCCTCGGGCAGCAGATCGCAGAGTTCGGCGAACATATGGTGCTCTATGCCGAGCGCTCCCGTTCTGTTCATGACCATGAGCCTCGAGGCGCCGCGATGCTCGGGAGGCACCTGCGCGATGCGCTCTTCAGGGAGCTCGTAGTCGTAGCTTTCCAGCAGCAAGTCCTTGGGATCCGGCATCCTTTTTGTCCTTTCTCTCCCGCAGGAACAAACGGCCCGCGGGCTTGGGTGAAGCAAGCCTGCGGCAAGGTACAGCCGGGGCTTGGCGAGCGTCAAGACAGCCCCGGCCTTGCCTCGCCCAAGGCGACAAGGTATCAAGAGGCCTCGGCTCCCCCTGTCCCCCTTGTCCCCTGTCCAAGGACCGCATCCGCCATGTCCCGCCCCGCTCTCTGCCTCCTGCTCGCCTTCGCGCTTCTGCTGCAGTCCGCCTGCGCTTCCTTCGACTCGCTGACCGGCCGATCGGCGGCCGGCGGCACGCCCGCCCAGCAAAGCGTCCTGCTCGGCATTCCCCTGCCTGCCGGCATGGAATACTACCCCTCCCACAGCGCCGTTTCGGGCGGCGAGGGCGTCGAGGTTCTGCGGGGCACGGTCTCGCCGGCCGCCTGCGCCATGGCCGTGGCCCAGGCCATGCTCGACCAGGGCTGGCGCATCCGCCTCAGCAAGACCGTGGGATCCCGCGCCTGGTATCTCTTCGAGCGCGATGCCAGCCATGCCATCGTGCACGTGCGGATCCAGACGCCTCCCGGCATGACCATCGTGGAAATCGCCAAGGGCAGGACGCTTCCCGACGGTGCGGTCTTTGCCATGCCCCAGCGCCCGGATCAGGGCTCCGGCGCATCGACAGGCAAGCCCACGCCAATCCCGCTCCCTGCGGATCATTCCAGCCAGCCCCTGAACGAGGGCACCAGCCGCATTCAGGGACGCGACATATAGAGAGAGACTCATGACCGACGTCATTTCCGCGCTGCGCCTGCTCACGCGGCTCAAAAACAAGAGCGTCCATCTGGGCGTCACCGGCTCCGTGGCGTGCTACAAGGCCATCGAGCTCATGCGCGCCCTTCTCCACGCCGGCATGCGCGTTTCGGCGACACTGACGCCGGCGGCCAGAGAGTTCGTCACCCCCCTGCTCTTCGAGTCGCTGGGAGCCTTCCCCGTCTACGCCGACATCTTCCGGGACGGCGACGTCTTTGCGCACCTCGAGCCCGGCCAAAACGCCGACGCCTTCTTCGTCGTGCCGGCATCGGCCAACACGCTGGCCAAGATGGCGCAGGGCCTCGCCATGGACATGCTCTCCGCGCAGTACGTTGCCTTCGACGGCCCCGTCCTGGCCGCTCCTTCGATGAACGTGCGCATGTGGAACCATCCGGCCACCCAGAACAACGTCAAAATTCTCAAGGAAAGGGGGGTTGCCGTCATCGAGCCCGACTCGGGCAGCCTTGCCTGCGGCACGAGCGGCAAGGGCCGGCTCGCCTCCCTGCAGCACCTCTTTCTCCACGCGCTGCGCGCCGTTGCCCCCAGCGACATGCAGGGCCAGCGCGTCATGGTGACCCTCGGCCCCACCCGCGAACCCTGGGACGGCGTGCGATTCTGGTCCAATCCCTCCAGCGGCCTCATGGGCTCCTGCCTCGCCATGGCAAGCTGGATCAGAGGCGCCGAGGTCACGGCCGTGGCCGGCCCCGGCGTGCCGGAGGAGCTGCTTCCCTCCGATCTGCCTGGCCTTGTCCGCATTAACGCCTTCACGGCCCAGGACATGTTCGAAAAGGCCGCAGGCGTCTGGCCCGAAAGCACGCTCGGCATGTTCTGCGCGGCCGTTGCTGACTTCTCGCCCGTGCCCTTCGGCGACAAGAAGTTCAAGAAGGCCGATCACCAGGACGGCTTCTCCGTGCAGTTCACGGCCAACAGGGACATACTGTCCACGCTTGCCGGCGAGCGGCATGGACGGCAGAAGACCCTCGGCTTTGCCGCCGAAACGGCAGGTTCCATGGACGAGCTGCTGAGCCTGGCCAGGCTCAAGTGCGAACGCAAGGGCGCCGACATCATCGCCGCCAACTGCGTCAACCAGCCGGGCTCCGGCTTTGCGGCGCCCACCAACAGCATGGCCGTGGCCTGCGCCGACGGGCGCGGGGAAATCTGGCCTACCCTCAGCAAGGCCGACGTGGCCTGGGATCTGTGCACATGGCTTTTGCAAGCGTAGGCCCGCTGGCCGCCGTCCTTGGCCGCATGGGCCTGAGCTACATTCTCCAGCCCGAGGATGTGCCGGCGTCCTTCTCGCTGTGCGCCATGCCCGCCCCTTCCAGCGCCAGATCCCAAGGCGCCCCCCAGACCGGGCGGCCCCAGCCGCCCTCCTGGCAGGCGCGGGCTGGCGCCCAGGCACGGCCCTCGTGGCGCGAACGGCAGACGCGCCCAGCCGCCCCGCAGCAGTCGCGACAGGCGCCTCCGCCACGTCAGACGCCTCAGTCGCAGCAGACGTTCCAGCCCCAGCA